>NZ_JBSUGE010000015.1:0-181743 GCF_054064075.1 Vibrio sp. JZG10 | reverse complement strand
GAATTGGTAGACGCACCAGATTTAGGTTCTGGCGCCGCAAGGTGTGAGAGTTCAAGTCTCTCCTTCCGCACCATTATCGGAAAACCCAGCATTACTTTGCTGGGTTTTTTCTTTTTTTGGTTCTGGACTCGGGAAATCATTAGATTTGCCGAATTAAAAAAGCGAGCCCATGGCTCGCTTTTTTTCTATCTGTGATTTGAGTAGCTTACTACATACCTAACGCGTATTTCAGTACTTGAGCCTTAATTGGCCCTGAGTTTTCAGCAAACTTCAATGCAGCATTACGTACAAACTTCAATGGCCCAAGATCGTTGCTAAAACTTTTATAGAAAAAGTCCATGCCTGTCTGCATGAGTAAGTTGTCAGGTCGACGTGCACGTTCGTATTTCGCTAGTAAGGCATCTTCTAGCTGTTCTCGGTGTTCTGTTACCGAAAGGAGAACGTCTACATCTTTGAATCCTAAGTTTACCCCTTGCCCTGCAAGCGGATTGATCGTATGAGCAGAGTCACCTACTAATACGCAATTTTTGCTTGAGTAGCTTTGCGCATGACGACGAGTGAGTGGGAATGAGCCAAACTGTAAAACTTCAATATCGCCCAATTCAACAGGGAAATGACGTAAGATTTCTTCCCTTAGTTGAGGTTTACCCATCGCACACAGTTGTTTAATGCGTTTTGGCGAGTCATACCAAACCAACGAACCTTGGCCTACTTCTTGACCGTCTTCATTAGTCAAAGAGCACAAAGGTAAAAATGAACGCGGGCCTGAAGGAGTAAATTGTTGCCAAGTGATATCTTGCTGTGGCAATTCTGTTTTCACGTTAATCAACATGCAGTGTTGTCGGTAATCCCACGCAGTCACACCAATTCCAGCCAATTGACGAACTTTAGAGTTTGCACCATCAGCACCAATTACCCAGTTAGCTTCAAACTGCACCCCACTTTCTAGTGTCACAAGGTTTACATCTGCAAACTCAATGTCTTTTAATCGCTCGGGACACATCACGGTTAGATTGTCATACTGAGAGAAGACTTGCCAAAGACCTAATTGGATTAGGCGGTTTTCAACGATATAACCTAGCTGCTCCAATGACAGTTCATCAGAGTGAAAACGAGTACGGCACTCCGGGTGCTCCCAAGTTTCTAAACGCCGATAAGGGCAAACTCGCATACTTTTAATTTCTGACCATGCGCCGAGTGAATCAAGTAACTCCACCGACTGGTGCGAAATCGCAGATACGCGAATATCCATCGCCTGAGCGGCATCAAAAGCTTTGGGTTTTGCACCTTCAACCAAGACAACGCTTCTGCCCTGCTTGGCAAATCCAACAGCGACGGCTGCCCCAACCATACCGCCACCGATCACGGCGATGTCATACTTGTTCATTTTTTACTCTTCATCGTGCTGATTAATTGGCGTTTTTTATTGTACTTTCCATGGCTATTTTTACAAAATTGTTTAACAAAAAACCTTGTTCTGCATAGGGCGAAAAACTAGATTTCATCAGGCTTTGCAGAGAATTAGCCAGATCACTAGTCAGGTGCTTTTTAAAGCAGTACAATACGCCGCTTACCGCCGTGATGGCGGCTATAATTTGAGCAATAGCTCTCCAATTTAAGTACAACTGAACGAGCGAAAGTGAGATGAGTAAGAAACTGCTAATTAAAACCTGGGGCTGCCAGATGAACGAATACGATTCATCAAAAATGGCCGACCTGCTTAATGCTGCAAACGGCTACGAGCTGACGGAAGAGCCAGAGGAAGCAGACGTACTTCTACTTAACACCTGTTCGATCCGTGAAAAAGCGCAAGAGAAAGTTTTCCACCAGCTTGGCCGCTGGAAAACACTAAAAGATAAAAAACCTGGCGTAGTTATCGGTGTAGGTGGTTGTGTAGCAACGCAAGAAGGTGACCATATTCGTGAACGTGCACCATACGTCGACGTTATTTTTGGCCCACAAACTCTGCACCGCCTACCTGAGATGATCAAACAATCTCAGTCGGATGACGCACCAGTTATGGACATTTCGTTCCCAGAGATCGAAAAGTTCGACCGCCTACCAGAGCCTCGTGCAGAAGGCGCGACAGCATTCGTTTCTATTATGGAAGGCTGCTCGAAGTACTGTACTTACTGTGTCGTACCGTACACTCGTGGTGAAGAAGTAAGCCGTCCAATGGATGACGTGCTGTTCGAAATCGCACAGCTTGCTGAACAAGGCGTACGTGAAGTAAACCTACTGGGTCAAAACGTAAACGCGTACCGCGGTCCAACACACGACGGTGAAATCTGTTCATTTGCAGAACTGCTTCGTTTGGTTGCGTCTATCGATGGTATCGACCGTATTCGTTTCACAACGAGCCACCCGCTAGAATTCACTGACGACATCATCGCGGTTTACGAAGATACGCCTGAGCTTGTGAGCTTCCTGCACTTACCTGTGCAAAGTGGTAGTGACCGTATCCTAACTATGATGAAACGCCCTCACACCGCTATCGAGTACAAGTCGATCATCCGTAAACTGCGTAAAGCTCGTCCTGATATTCAAATCAGTTCAGACTTTATTGTTGGTTTCCCTGGTGAGACAGACAAAGACTTCCAAGACACAATGAAGCTAATCAAAGATGTAGACTTTGACATGAGCTTCAGCTTCATCTTCTCTCCACGTCCAGGTACGCCAGCAGCGGATTACCCTTGTGATGTATCAGAACAAGTGAAGAAAGAGCGCCTTTACGAACTACAGCAAACTATCAATGCTCAAGCGATGCGTTACTCTCGCTTAATGCTTGGCACAGAACAACGTGTTCTAGTTGAAGGTCCTTCGAAGAAAAACCTAATGGAACTGCGCGCTCGTACAGAAAACAACCGTGTAGTAAACTTTGAAGGTAGTGCAGACCTAATTGGTCAGTTCGTTGATGTGAAGATCGTAGACGTATTTGCGAACTCACTGCGTGGTGAGCTAGTACGTACTGAAAAAGACATGGATCTTCGTAGTGTGATTTCCCCAACGCAGATGATGGCGAAAACACGTCGCGAAGATGAGCTGGGTGTAGCTACTTTTACGCCATAAGCTCGTATAAATAGCCATGGAGAGCCTGGTCGTTATCAGGCTCTCATTAAGTGGCAAAAAATGAGAGGCAACATTGAGTAATAAAATCGTAACTCTAGAAATTAACCTAGAACCTTCCGACAACCGCCGACTTGCTAGCCTGTGCGGTCCATTCGATGACAACATCAAGCATTTAGAACGTCGTCTAGGCGTTGAAATTAACCACCGTAGTGACCATTTTACAATTGTCGGTAAACCTCATACCGCATCAGCTGCGCTGGATATCCTGAAAACTCTGTATGTTGATACCGCACCTGTACGAGGTGAGATCCCAGACATTGAGCCTGAACAGATCCATTTAGCGATTAAAGAGTCTGGTGTTCTTGAGCAGAATACTGAGTCTAATATCGAGCATGGTAAAGAAGTCTTCGTCAAAACCAAGAAAGGCGTGATCAAACCACGTACGCCAAACCAAGCTCAGTACTTGGTTAATATGGTCACGCATGATATTTCTTTTGGTATTGGCCCAGCTGGTACAGGTAAAACTTATCTTGCTGTTGCAGCAGCAGTTGACGCACTAGAGCGCCAAGAGATCCGTCGTATTCTATTGACGCGCCCTGCGGTTGAAGCCGGTGAGAAACTGGGCTTCCTACCTGGTGACTTAAGCCAGAAAGTCGACCCATACCTACGTCCGCTATACGATGCCCTATTTGAAATGTTGGGCTTTGAGCGCGTAGAGAAGCTGATTGAACGTAACGTGATTGAGGTAGCCCCTCTTGCTTACATGCGTGGTCGTACTCTAAACGACGCTTTCATCATTCTTGATGAGAGTCAGAACACCACGGTTGAGCAGATGAAGATGTTCCTAACGCGTATTGGTTTTAACTCTCGCGCAGTTATCACTGGTGACGTCACGCAAATCGACTTACCTCGTGGTGCAAAATCGGGTCTTCGTCATGCTATTGAAGTACTAAGCGAAGTCGACGACATCAGCTTTAACTTCTTTTTAGCAGACGACGTTGTACGTCACCCAGTGGTTGCTCGTATCATTAACGCGTATGAGAAGTGGGAAGCACAAGACCAGAAAGAGCGTAAAGAGTTCGAGAAGCGTCGTCGTGAAGAACGCGATGCGAAGTTATTAGAAGCAGCGAAAGCCGAACTGAATGCACAAGTTGCTTCCACTAAGGAATAATCATGGCGATTGAACTTGATCTGCAACTGGCAGTCGAAAATGAAGAAGGGCTGCCTTCGCAGCAAGATTTCCAATTGTGGCTAGATAAGACGATTCCTCTCTTCCAGCCACAAGCCGAAGTCACCATTCGCATTGTGGATGAACAAGAAAGTCACACGCTTAACCATGAGTATCGTGGTAAAGATAAACCGACCAATGTGTTGTCTTTTCCATTTGAAGCCCCTCCAGGTATGGAAATAGATTTACTTGGCGACTTAATTATTTGCCGCCAAGTCGTTGAAAAAGAGGCAATTGAACAGAACAAGCCTCTGTTAGCACATTGGGCGCATATGGTTGTACATGGCAGCTTGCATCTGCTAGGTTATGATCATATTGAGGATGACGAAGCCGAAGAGATGGAGTCCCTCGAAACCGAAATCATGCAAGGTATGGGCTATGAAGACCCTTACATTGCTGAAAAAGAGTAGCCATTGGCTATTCAGCAGGGAAAGGCGAACCACCAAAATGATTCTCGTGTTCGCCTCTCTATGTGTGCTATCACACTTCTGATAGCGTTACTTAATTGAGAAACAATGAACGAAGATAATTCTCCCTCTTCTAACGAAGATAAGAAAGAAAAGGCAGAAGGTCCGAGTAGAAAGTCCTTCTTTGAACGTCTAGGTCAATTATTTCAGGGCGAACCAAAAGATCGCCAAGAGCTTGTGGATGTTATCCGTGACTCTGAAGTCAATGACCTGATTGACCATGACACCCGCGATATGCTTGAAGGTGTTATGGAAATCTCCGAAATGCGCGTGCGTGACATTATGATCCCGCGTTCGCAAATGGTTACGGTTGAGCGTACTCACGACCTTGATACCTTGGTTGCCTTGATTACCGATGCTCAACACTCTCGCTACCCTGTGATCAGCGAAGATAAAGACCATGTGGAAGGCATTCTTCTTGCGAAGGACTTACTTAAATACTTAGGCTCAGGCAGTAATCCATTTGATATCGAAGAAGTTATTCGACCAGCCGTTGTGGTACCGGAAAGTAAACGCGTTGATCGACTGCTGAAAGAGTTCCGTGAAGAACGTTATCATATGGCCATTGTTGTCGATGAATTCGGTGGTGTTTCTGGTCTTGTGACCATTGAAGATATCCTTGAAGAAATCGTCGGGGATATCGAAGATGAATTCGATGAAAGCGAAGAGACAGACATTCGTAAGCTTAGCAAGCATACGTTTGCTGTCAGAGCGCTGACAACCATCGAAGAGTTTAATGAGACATTTGGAACTAACTTCAGCGATGAGGAAGTAGATACCGTTGGTGGCATGGTCATGACTGCCTTTGGTCACTTACCTTCTCGTGGTGAACTGGTTGAAATTGAAGGTTACAACTTCAAAGTCACCGCTGCCGATAACCGTCGTGTCATTCAACTCCAAGTGACGATCCCAGACGAAGAAACCCTGGTTGAAGCCACTCAAGAGTAACGCGATACCCATTGGGAATCTCAGAAAATTATAATGATGAATGAACTCTTTCATCGCCTCAAGCGGCCCTTAGTGGCCGCTTTTGTTGGCGCCTCTACTACGCTCGCTTTTGCACCTTACCAGTTGTGGCCTGTTGCCATTCTTAGCCCAGCTATTCTACTGATTCTTCTTGCTAACCAAACTCCGAAACGTGCACTGTGGATTGGCTATGCTTGGGGGTTGGGTCAATTTGCAACTGGCGTTAGCTGGGTGTACGTCAGTATCTCCGGCTTTGGTGGCATGCCACTGATTGCCAATTTATTTTTAATGGGCTTGCTTGTCGCCTACTTGGCTGTTTATTCAGGCTTATTTGCTTGGCTCAACAACAAGCTATTTCCTCAATTCACACTCACAAAAGCGCTTCTCGCTGCGCCCGCTTTATGGCTAATCAGTGATTGGTCGCGTGGTTGGGTGATGACCGGCTTCCCTTGGTTATGGCTAGGTTACAGCCAGATTGATGCTCCACTAGCAAGCTTTGCGCCTATCGGTGGCGTGGAACTGCTCACTCTGTTTGTCCTTATTAGTGCGGGGGCATTAGCCTATGCTTGGGTTCATAAACAGTGGCTGATGGTGGTTATTCCCGCGGTATTACTCAGCACAGGCTTTGGGATTCGAAACTACGATTGGGTAACACCTCGGCCAGAAGACACGACTAAGCTCGCGCTGATTCAAGGTAACGTTGACCAAAACCTTAAGTGGCTGCCAAGCCAACGTTGGCCAACCATCATGAAATACGCCGATCTCACTCGTGAAAACTGGGACGCTGATATTATCGTCTGGCCAGAAGCTGCAATTCCTGCTTTTGAAATTGAAGTGCCTTCATTTTTGAGCAATATCGACAGCGCAGCAAAAATGAATAACAGCGCAATCATCACTGGTGTCGTCAACCAAGCTGAAGATCGACAGTTCTACAACAGTATCCTATCCCTTGGCATCACACCATACGGTGACTACAGTTTCGACTTGAGCGAACGCTACCATAAGCATCACTTGTTACCGTTTGGTGAGTTTGTTCCATTTGAAGATATTTTGCGCCCATTAGCGCCATTCTTTAACTTGCCGATGTCGTCGTTTAGCCGGGGAGCTTTTGTGCAGCCCAACATCGTTGCGAATGGCATGCACATGGCACCAGCGCTTTGCTATGAGATCATCTTTAATGAACAAGTGCGTCAAAATGTGACTGACGAAACGGACTTCATTCTAACGTTATCAAACGACGCATGGTTTGGTCACTCTATCGGCCCTCTTCAGCATATGGAGATCGCCCGTATGCGTGCCTTAGAATTAGGTAAACCGCTCATCCGCTCGACTAACAACGGATTAACAGCGGTAACCGATCACAAGGGAAAAATCGTTGAGCAAGTACCGCAGTTTGAAACTGCAGTGCTACGCGCAGAGCTCACCCCAACCAATGGGAAAACGCCATATCGAATCGTAGGTACTTGGCCATTGTATATTTGGGTTGGGTTAAGTTTAGCGCTGACTTTCGGTTTAAGAAGAAAACAGAGTTATACCAATCACAGTAAATAAGTGATCAGAAATTGCGTAGGAAAAACGCTTGAGAACAAGGCAAAAATTTTCGATAAGTAGTTATTCTACAATCAAAATTTTTAACGCAGTTATCGAGTATTTTAACAAGCTAGAATAACCAGTTATTTACTACGATTGGTATTAAGAGCAGCTTGAAAGTAGAAAAGACAAAAAAGAGGCTACCAAGCCTCTTTTTTATTCATTGCATTATACAGTCGTTACGCGCCATTTATGGCTTTAATGACTGGCGAGTAAAGCCTTTGTGACCACATTTAATACACGGAATGATTACAGTTGGGTGGTTATACGTTGTCTTGTGACCACACTCATCACAGACCAAAGTGCCTAAGCCTATCACCTCTCCTGCTTCATATAGCCCTTGATGCTCTAAGTCATCGAACAACTCAACCCACTCAACTTTAGTTCGGTCTGTAATCTCTAACAGCCCTTGCCATATCGAATCCGCAATCGTTAAGTAAAACGGGCCGCTTTTACTGTCCTCGTAACTCTCTGAAAACTCTTTTAAGTCTGCTTTAAGGTACGCTTTGATTAAAGCCAATTCATCTTTGGTCAAGTCATTAGCAGCATCCACCACTTTGCCCGACGTCTCAATCGCTTTGTTAACTTCTTCCGGACTGTGCTTCAAGGTTTCAATCACATCCTCGAGCATTTCCTCATAACCTGTTTTACGTTTAGGCATAACTGACCTCCATCTTTCTCCTACCTGCGTCACTTAAGGGCGCATGGGTACAGATTGGCTATTGTTGTGATCCCTAGCTTTAGGTATTCTATGACGATCTATTTAAGTCTGTTCTAACCGAACTCACAAATTCCAAGATAACGGATACCATCGATGCAAGAACAATACAACCCACAAGATATTGAACAAAAAGTTCAAAAGCACTGGGATGACAACAAAACCTTTGTTGTAAGTGAAGACCCAAATAAAGAAAAATTCTACTGTCTATCCATGTTCCCATACCCAAGTGGTCGACTGCACATGGGTCACGTGCGCAACTACACTATCGGTGATGTAGTATCTCGTTTCCAACGCCTACAAGGCAAAAACGTGATGCAACCAATCGGTTGGGACGCATTCGGTCTACCAGCAGAAAACGCAGCAGTAAAAAACAAAACTGCGCCAGCACCTTGGACTTACGAAAACATCGAATACATGAAGAACCAACTTAAGCTTCTAGGCTTTGGTTACGATTGGAACCGTGAATTCGCAACTTGTACACCGGAGTACTACCGCTGGGAGCAAGAGTTCTTCACTAAGCTTTACGAGAAAGGTTTAGTTTACAAGAAGACTTCTTCTGTTAACTGGTGTCCTAACGACCAAACTGTTCTTGCAAACGAGCAGGTTGAAGACGGTTGTTGCTGGCGTTGTGATACGCCTGTAGAGCAAAAAGAAATCCCTCAATGGTTCATCAAAATCACTGAGTACGCTCAAGAGCTACTAGACGACCTAGACAAGCTTGAAGGTTGGCCTGAAATGGTGAAAACCATGCAGCGCAACTGGATTGGCCGCTCTGAAGGCGTTGAGCTGAAGTTTGAAGTTAAGGGTCAACAAGACCTAGAAGTTTACACAACACGTCCAGATACGCTAATGGGTGTGACTTACGTGGGCATCGCAGCCGGCCACCCTCTTGCAGCTCTTGCTGCAGAGAACAATCCAGAGCTTGCAGCGTTTATCGACGAATGTAAGAACAACAAGGTTGCAGAAGCTGAGCTAGCGACAATGGAGAAGAAAGGTATGGCTACTGGCCTTACTGCTATTCATCCATTGAACGGCCGTGAAGTTCCTGTTTACGTAGCAAACTTCGTACTGATGGACTACGGTACAGGCGCGGTAATGGCAGTACCTGCACACGACCAACGTGACTACGAGTTCGCAACGAAGTACGGTCTAGACATCGTGCCAGTTATCAAGCCTGCTGATGGCAGCGAGCTAGACATCTCTGAAGCAGCATACACTGAGAAAGGCGTACTGTTCGATTCAGGTGAATTCGACGGCCTAGAATTCCAAGCGGCGTTCGATGCAATTGCAGCGAAGCTAGAAGCAGAAGGCAAAGGCACTAAGACTGTAAACTTCCGTCTACGCGACTGGGGTGTATCTCGTCAACGTTACTGGGGCGCACCAATCCCAATGGTAACGACTGAAGACGGTGAAGTTCACCCAGTACCTGCTGACCAACTACCAGTGATTCTTCCAGAAGACGTGGTAATGGACGGCGTAACCAGCCCAATCAAAGCAGATAAAGAATGGGCGAAGACCACATTCAACGGCGAACCTGCTCTACGTGAGACAGATACGTTCGATACGTTCATGGAATCTTCTTGGTACTACGCGCGTTACTGTTCACCGCAAGCAGACGACATCCTAGATCCAGAAAAAGCAAACTACTGGCTACCAGTAGACCAGTACATCGGCGGTATCGAGCACGCTTGTATGCACCTACTGTACTCTCGCTTCTTCCACAAGTTGCTACGTGACGCGGGCTACGTAACGTCTGACGAACCGTTCAAGCAGCTACTGTGTCAAGGCATGGTACTGGCAGACGCGTTCTACTTCGAGAACGAGAAAGGCGGTAAAGAGTGGGTAGCTCCAACAGACGTAGCCGTTGAACGTGATGGTAAAGGCCGCATTACTTCTGCTAAAGACACTGAAGGTCGCGATGTAACGCACTCAGGCATGATCAAGATGTCTAAGTCTAAGAACAACGGTATCGACCCTCAAGAAATGGTAGACAAGTACGGCGCTGACACAGTACGTCTATTCATGATGTTCGCGTCTCCAGCGGACATGACACTTGAATGGCAAGAGTCTGGCGTAGAAGGTGCGAACCGCTTCCTAAAACGTGTTTGGAAACTAGTGAAAGAGCACACAGCGAAAGGCGCAGCAGAAGCAGTAGATACCGCAGCGCTTTCTGGTGATCAAAAAGCACTTCGCCGTGACGTTCACAAAACTATCGCGAAAGTGACGGACGATATCGCTCGTCGTCAAACATTCAACACCGCGATCGCAGCGATCATGGAGCTGATGAACAAACTAGCGAAAGCGCCTCAAGAATCTGCGCAAGATCGTGCAATCCTTGACGAAGCACTGAAAGCTATCGTTGTCATGCTTTACCCTATCACTCCTCATATCTCATACGAGCTATGGGCAGCACTAGGTGAAACAGACATTGATAACGCGGCATGGCCGACGTTTGACGAAAAAGCGCTAGTTGAAGACGAAAAAACTATCGTTGTTCAAGTTAACGGTAAGCTACGTGCGAAGCTAACAGTTCCAGCAGATATCTCTAAAGACGATATCGAACAGCTTGGTCTAAACGACGAAAACGTGGTTAAGTTCACTGATGGCCTGACTATTCGTAAAGTCATTTACGTTCCAGGTAAACTGCTGAACATCGTTGCAAACTAATCACAGCTTGCAATTTGTCTCTGTTTAGCGAACTTATTTGTTAACCAAGAGTCATTAAACAGGGTAGTTCGCTACCCTGTTTATTTACCTCAAACCATTCACATGAGTGGTTTAAGGTAAATAACCCCTTCAATTTAGGATGAATACAATCAATGCGCTTTTTCTCTTTGATTAAACTACCAGTGGTATTGGTATTAGCGGGGCTTCTTTCTGCCTGTGGTTTTCACCTTCGCGGCGAGTATTCCGTACCGGAAGAGCTGCACACTATGTCTTTCTCCAGCTACGATGAATACAGTGAATTAACTCGCTATGTTCGCTCTCAACTCGAACTGAACAAAGTTGAACTTGTTCAACCATCATCGACTGTACCCAACCTTCATTTGACGGAAGCGACTATCGATGAGCGTACACTGTCTCTGTATCAAAATAGCCGTGCAGCAGAAAAAGAGCTGACATACGTAGTAAAATACCGTGTGACGATTCCTGGCTATGGCTCTAAAAACTTTACGACAACAGTAAACCGCAACTACCTAGACAACCCGTTGACGGCACTTGCAAAATCTGTTGAACGTGACGTAATTGAAGACGAGATGCGCTTGCAAGCTGCAAAACAGATGATGCGCCAGTTGGGCCGTATTCGTGCCGAATATGAAGCAGGACAAATCTCTGAGCCAGCGAACACAAACTCTTAATCACTATGCGAATTTATGCCGATAAATTAACGGATCATTTAACTAAACACGTTAAACAAGTTTACCTAATCTTTGGGAATGAGCCGTTACTGATTCAAGAGAGCCGCCAAGCAATCCAAAAGGCAGCGTTTCAACAAGGTTTTGAGGAAAAACACCGTTTTGCGGTAGACGCAAGCATCGACTGGAATCAAGTTTACGATTGCTTCCAAGCGATGAGCCTGTTCTCAAACCGTCAATTGATCGAGCTTGAAATTCCAGAGAGTGGCGTGACAACCGCCCTCAGCAAAGAGCTGCAAACACTGTGTGATATGCTGCATGATGACATCATGCTCGTCATTGTTGGTAGCAAACTGACCAAAGCCCAAGAAAATGCGAAATGGTTCAAAGCATTAAGCTCAAAAGGCGACTGGGTAAGCTGTTTGTCGCCAGATCTACAACGCTTACCTATGTTCATTCAGGCACGTTGCCGCGCGTTGGGCCTAAAACCCGATCAACAATCACTGCAAATGTTGGCTCAATGGCATGAAGGTAACCTGTTTGCATTGTCACAAAGCTTAGAGAAATTGGCCCTACTCTACCCGGATGGTGAGCTGACCATCATACGTTTAGAGGAAGCCCTAAGTCGTCATAATCACTTTACTACGTTTAACTGGATCGACGCCTTACTGGCAGGTAAAGCAAACCGTGCACAACGCATTCTTCGCCAACTTGAGGCGGAAGGGGTCGAGACCGTGATCTTGATTCGAAGTGTACAAAAAGAGTTGAGCCAACTTTTAAATATGCATCAAGACTTAACTCAAATGGGAATGAACCAGGTATTTGAGAAATATCGAGTTTGGCAAAACAAGCGTCCACTCTATAACGCAGCACTGACCCGCTTATCGGCGAGTCGTATTTGTGCATTGCTCTCCTTGTTGGCTCAAGCAGAGATAAAAGCCAAAACTCAATATGACGAGTCTGTATGGCCAACTATTCATCAGTTGAGCTTAGAAACCTGCTCTCCTGATATTAAGCTGGCAATTTAAAAATCAAAGCGTGATATAGTGCGCGACCTGTTTTGCAAGCAAGAATGTAAAACACTGTAGAGATAAGAGACAAACCGAGGAAAACCGAGTGCTTCGCGAAGAACTGAAAGACTTTTTAGCTGATAAAGCCGACGACATGAAAGCGGAAGACATTATCGTCCTAAACGTGGAAGATAAATCAAGCGTGACAGATTACATGATCATCTGTACTGGCACATCCAAACGCCACGTTTCATCCATCGCTGACCACGTTGCAACAGAAGTGAAAAAAGCCGGTCTTGAGCCACTAGGAATGGAAGGTGAAAACGAAGGTGAATGGGTAGTCCTAGATATGGGCGACGCCATGCTTCACGTGATGCAAGAAGAGCACCGCGAACTCTACCAGCTAGAAAAACTCTGGGGTTAATCTTTTGAAAATTCAACTAATTGCTGTTGGCACAAAAATGCCCAAATGGGTTGAGGAAGGCTTTCAAGAATATCGTCGCCGTTTCCCACATGATATGCCATTGGAGTTGATTGAAATCTCTGCTGGCAAACGTGGAAAAAATGCCGATATCGCTCGCATCCTGCAAAAAGAAGGGGAAGCGATGCTCGCTGCGGTACCAAAAGGCAACCGTATCGTCACGTTAGATATCCCAGGTAAAAAATGGGACACTCCTCAACTTGCTGAGCAGTTAGAAGCTTGGAAATTAGATGGCCGTGATGTATCAATCTTAATCGGCGGTCCTGAAGGACTCGCTCCTGCATGCAAAGCTGCAGCAGACCAAAGCTGGTCATTGTCTGCCTTAACGCTACCCCACCCTTTAGTGCGTATCGTAATGGCAGAAAGCTTGTACCGAGCGTGGAGCATCACCGCGAACCATCCTTACCACCGCGAATAATCGTTGTTTAACTTTAGAGCCAAGCGTTAATGATTCGTAAGCGCCGCAGTCAAATCCGAGATTATCAAGCCGAAGCGCGTCTGTTTGCCAGCCGCGCTATTGTCGCTTTTATCGGTATTGTTCTCTTGATGGGAGCTCTGGTCACCAACATGTACAACATTCAGGTGAACCAGTTTCAAGATTATCAAACCCGCTCGAACGATAACCGTATCAAAGTGGTTCCTATCGCGCCTAACCGAGGTCTGATTTATGATCGAAATGGTGTTTTACTGGCAGAGAACCGTCCCGTCTTTAACTTAGAACTGACTCCAGAAAAAATTAAAGACATTGATGCAACCATCCAAGAACTACAAACCATTCTGGAAATTACCCCAGATCAGATTGAACGTTTCCACCAAGAGCGTAAACGGACTCGTCGATTTAAGTCAGTCCCACTGCTTACCCAACTGAACGAAAAACAAGTAGCGGTATTCTCCGTCAATCAGTACCGCTTTCCTGGTGTAGAAATAAGTGCGACCTTAAAGCGCTATTACCCTTTCAGCGAAGTCTTAACCCACGTGATTGGTTACGTTTCTCGAATCAATGATCGCGACATGCAGCGCCTGATCCGAGAAGAAAAAGATGCAAACTATCAAGCCACTCGCGACATTGGTAAGCTGGGTATCGAAAAATACTACGAAGACCTCTTACACGGTACGGCCGGATATCAAGAAGTCGAGGTAAACAGCCGCGGCCGCGTGATTCGTACGTTAAAGTACGTTCCACCTGTACCCGGAAAAGACATCGTTTTAAACCTTGATATCAACTTGCAGCTGTACGTACACCAATTATTGGATGGCCGCCGAGGCAGTGCTGTAGTGATCGATCCTAGAGACAACGGCGTGCTGGCTATGGTTTCAAGCCCTAGCTACGACCCTAACTCGTTCGTGCACGGAATCTCGGGTAAAGACTATCGCGCCCTTTTGAACGATAAAAACCGTCCTTTGGTCAACCGTACCACACTTGGCATTTACCCACCTGCGTCTACCATCAAACCATTTATGGCGGTAGCCGCGCTGCAAGAAGGTGTCGTCACACCTAACACCACGCGAAATGATCCTGGTTATTGGCGCATACCAAACTCCAACACTCGCCCATTCCGTGACTGGTTGCGTTGGGGGCACGGACGCGTCGATATCATTAAGTCGATCGAAGAGTCTGTTGATACCTTCTACTATCAAATCGCTTATGACATGGGTATTGACCGTATTTCGAATTGGATGATGATGTTCGGTTTTGGTGATTACACTGGCATCGATATCTACGAAGAAAGTAAGGCGAATATGCCGACTCGTGACTGGAAAATGTCTCGCCATAAAACCCCGTGGTACAAAGGCGATACGATCCCTGTGGGTATCGGCCAAGGTTATTGGACAGCAACACCAATGCAAATCGCCAAAGCGACCTCCGTATTAGTAAATGAGGGAGAAGTGATCGCACCTCACTTGCTCAAAGCGACGATAGAGAACGGCAACGACTTCGAAGAACAACAAACAACAGAATACGTGACTTACCCGCCAATCAAGAATGTACCGAAAAAGTACTGGGATATGGCGAAAGAAGGCATGCGTCGGGTAAACCATGGCACGCGCGGAACAGCTCGCCGCTCATTCTACAAAATGAGTTATCAAACAGCGGGTAAATCAGGTACTGCACAGGTCTTCGGTCTGGGTGAAAACGAAGAGTACAACGCCGATGAGATCGCCGAGCACTTACGTGACCATGCGTTATTTACTGGCTTTGCACCATTTGATGATCCTAAAGTGGTCGTCACTGTAGTACTAGAAAACGCCGGCGGTGGTTCTAGCAACGGTGCCCCAGTAGTAAGGAAAATTTTTGACCGAGTCGTTCTAGGCCCAGAAGAAATTGAGCCTGAAAACAATGCGAAGAAAGAGGTAAAACAGTAATGAAGATGGATCCCTCTACAGGTAAAAATCGCGCCCTGTTTGAACGCTTCCATATCGACTTACCACTCCTACTTGGCATACTGGCCCTGATGGGGTTTGGCCTGGTGATCATGTACAGCGCTAGTGGCCAAAGTTTACTAATGATGGATCGCCAAGCTATGCGGATGGTGCTTTCACTCGTTGTGATGATCGTTCTTGCGCAGCTTTCTCCACGAACCTACGAGAGCTTGGCACCTTTGATGTTCGTCGGCGGCGTCATACTGCTCTTTGGCGTGCTGTTTTTCGGTGAAGCCTCGAAAGGCGCACAGCGTTGGCTTAACCTCGGTTTTGTGCGCTTTCAACCTTCCGAGTTATTGAAGCTCGCGGTGCCATTAATGGTGGCACGCTATGTTGGTCGACAGCCCCTTCCGCCAACGCTAAAAACACTCATCGTTGCACTGATTATGGTCTGCTTACCAACCATCCTCATTGCAAAACAGCCTGACTTAGGGACCTCTATCCTAATCGCCGCTTCCGGTATTTTTGTTATCTTCCTCGCGGGCATTAGTTGGAAAATCATCGCTGGTGCCGCCATCGCACTCGGTGGTTTCATTCCGATTTTGTGGTTCTTCTTGATGCGCGAATACCAAAAAGTTCGCGTACGTACTCTGTTTAACCCAGAGTCAGATCCGCTTGGTGCGGGCTACCACATTATTCAGAGTAAAATCGCGATTGGCTCTGGTGGTATTTCAGGCAAAGGTTGGTTGCAAGGCACTCAATCACAACTGGAATTTCTTCCTGAACGACACACTGACTTTATCTTTGCAGTAATTGCTGAAGAATGGGGTATGATTGGCTTCCTTTGCCTTTTAGCCATCTATCTATTTATTATTGGACGAGGTTTATACCTCGCCAGCCAAGCGCAAACTGCATTTGGACGAATGATGGCAGGCAGTATTGTACTCAGCTTCTTCGTGTATATTTTTGTAAATATTGGCATGGTAAGTGGCATCCTACCTGTAGTAGGTGTACCGTTGCCACTCATTAGTTATGGCGGCACATCAATGGTAACCTTGATGGCTGGCTTTGGTATTCTGATGTCAATTCATACGCACCGAAAAGCATTCTCTAAGGCGACCTAGACATGCAAAAACGCGCTTTATATTCCTTGGTTTTCTCTGCTCTTATTTTGGCAGGCTGTTCATCAACTAGCCAAAAAGAACAAGAAGGCCGTTACGAACTCGAATCCGATGTTGCACCGGATACACCGCTTTCAGTCGAACACATCGAGGATGCGCACCCTAAATATGAACCGTACAGCCTAGGTGGGAACAAAGATTACCACTTGCGTGGCAAAGACTACAAAATAGTTCGCGATGCCAAAGGCTTTAAGGAAAAAGGCCGAGCGTCTTGGTATGGGAAGAAGTTCCAAGGTCATTTGACTTCTAATGGCGAAATCTATGACATGTACTCAATGACGGCTGCGCATAAAACGCTACCGTTACCAAGTTACGTAAAAGTCACCAACACTGACAACGGCAAAACTACCGTAGTACGAGTTAATGACCGAGGTCCGTTTCACGATGGCCGTATTATCGATTTAAGCTATGCCGCAGCACATAAGTTAGATGTGATAAAAACAGGTACAGCGAACGTGGAAATTGAAGTAATCAGTATCAATCAGCCCACGGATAAAAAATCATTAGAAGCGCACCCTAAGTACGTTATTCAGGTGGCATCATCAAAAAATGAAGAACGCGCACGAACTTTAGGCACCGAGCTTGGTCAAAAACTGGATACAGAAACTTTCCTAGAAAATGCGAAAGAGTCTTATCGCTTGTTGTTAGGGCCATTTACTGACTATTCCCTGACGCAAGCCACTCTAGATAAAGTAAAGTTGCTCGGCTATTCGTCTGCATTTATTAAAAAACACAACACTGCCAAATGACCTAGTGTCATGAATTTCTCCTCGATCCCCTCTTACATAGCTGGGGATTCTGATAAGATGTCCGCAGTTAACCCAAAAATTTGAATTACCATGAATAAAAATAAGTTTGTGAAATCTATTCTCGTTTCTTCGGTTGCCCTTTCTGCAACTTTCGCTCAATCTGCTCTTGCATCACCTATCGTTGTTCCAGATGCCCCTCAAATCGCGGCGAAGGGCTACGTACTGATGGATTACCATTCAGGTAAAGTACTGGCAGAGAAAGAGATGAACACAAAATTGTCTCCAGCTAGTCTGACTAAGATGATGACCAGCTACGTAATCGGCCAAGAACTAGCGCGTGGTAATATCTCAGAAGATGACGATGTCACCATCAGTAAAAATGCATGGGCGAAAAACTTCCCTGAATCATCAAAAATGTTCATTGAAGTAGGCACAACTGTAAAAGTACGTGACCTAAACCGCGGTATCATTGTCCAGTCTGGTAACGATGCCTGTGTAGCGATGGCTGAACACATTGCAGGCTCAGAAGATGCGTTTGTTGACCTAATGAACGCTTGGGCCAACACACTAGGTATGACGAACTCACACTTTGCCAACGTTCATGGCTTAGATAACGCTGAGCTGTACTCGACACCATACGACATGGCATTGCTAGGTAAAGCCCTGATCCGTGACGTACCAAATGAGTACCGCGTGTACTCAGAGAAGAAATTCACTTACAACGGCATCACCCAATACAACCGTAACGGTCTACTTTGGGATAAGAGCATGAACGTTGATGGCATCAAAACGGGTCACACAAGCAATGCGGGTTACAGCCTAGTAAGTTCAGCAACTGAAGGCCAAATGCGTTTGGTTGCGGTCGTAATGGGCACGAAAGATGCCAATGCTCGTAAGTCAGAAAGCAAAAAGCTACTAAGCTACGGCTTCCGTTTCTTCGAAACAGTAGCGCCGCACAAAGCGGGTGAAACGTTTGTAGAAGAAAAAGTGTGGATGGGTAACAAAGACACTGTAGCGTTAGGCCTTGACCAAGATACTTACGTAACACTACCACGTGGTGAAGCGAAAAACCTAAAAGCCAGCTTCGTCCTTGAAAAAGAGCTAGAAGCCCCAATTAATAAAGGTGATGTAGTTGGTAAGCTATACTATCAGATCGATGGTGAAGATATTGCCGAATACCCACTAATGGCACTAGAAACCGTAGAGCAAGGTAGTCTATTTAGCCGCATGTGGGATTACATCGTATTGTTATTCAAGAGCTTCTTCTAAGAAGAACGTTAGAGTAGCAAACTTATTCGCAAAGCCGCCTGAAAAGGCGGCTTTTTAAGTTTGAGATCCTCGTCTTGAGTTCCCCCTAATTTGACTGTACTATTTCGCACCGCAACGAATATCTACTGGAGTTATCGATATGCTAACCATCAACTCTGATGCAAAATTAAAAGACCTGCTTGAGTTCCCTTGTTCATTTACTTACAAGGTAATGGGTCATGCAAAGCCTGAACTTCCAGAGCTTGTTCTTGAAGTTATTCAGCGCCATGCTCCAGGTGACTACAGCCCGACCGTTAAACCAAGTGCTAAGGGCAACTACCACTCGGTATCAATCAACATCACTGCAACGTCTATCGAGCAAGTTGAGACGCTATACAAAGAGTTAGGTGAAATTGACATCGTGCGCATGGTTCTATAATTTTTTGATAGATTAAATTTTTTTTGAAAGCAGCTTCGGCTGCTTTCTTTTTATTTATCAATCAGATAACAAAACTTTACATCGCTTTCAGTTAAAAATCTGTTACTCAGCGGTAGAGCATCAGGGTTATCCGGTTTATAATCCAAAAACTTTATATATTAGCAACAGGAATTCCCATGCAACACCAACTTGTTGTAAAACGACTTGGCCGCCAAGACTATGAGCCTGTATGGAAGGCGATGCATGAGTTCACCGACCAACGCACAGAAGAAACCCCTGATGAAGTCTGGTTGGTAGAACATAACCCAGTATTTACGCAAGGTCAGGCAGGTAAAGCTGAGCACCTTATTAACACTGGTAACATTCCTGTTGTACAAAGTGATCGCGGAGGCCAAGTTACGTATCATGGCCCTGGTCAGTTGGTCGCCTATTTCTTGATCAACTTACGCCGCAAAAAATTAGGTGTACGAGATCTCGTTACCACTATCGAGAACCTCGTGATCAACACGCTAAAAGCATACAATATCGATTCGGCCGCGCGACCTGACGCACCAGGCGTTTACGTTGAAGGTAAAAAAATATGCTCTCTCGGTTTACGCATTCGTAAAGGATGCTCGTTTCATGGCTTAGCCTTGAACGTAAATATGGATTTAACACCGTTTCTGCGTATTAACCCTTGTGGTTATGAAGGTATGGAAATGGTTCAGGTCAGCCAATTCGGCGGCCCAGACAATGTAGAAGCCGTAGAAAAACAATTAATAGAAGAACTCGTTACTTTGCTCGACTATGAGCAAGTAGAATTCAGCACAGAAGCACCTTCTCAAGGTAATAAAGCATGAGCAAACCAATCCAGATGGAAAAAGGCGTTAAATATCGTGACGCCGATAAAATGGCATTGATTCCCGTAAAGAACATGCCTACAGAGCAGAAAGAAGTGCTACGTAAGCCTGATTGGATGAAGATCAAGCTACCAGCCGACAGCCAACGAATTCAAGACATCAAGGCGGCGATGCGCAAGAATAAACTTCACTCCGTATGTGAGGAAGCATCTTGCCCTAACCTAGCGGAATGTTTTAACCACGGTACAGCTACCTTCATGATCCTAGGTGCCATTTGTACTCGTCGTTGTCCTTTCTGTGACGTTGCTCATGGCCGCCCATTACCACCGGAAGCAGAAGAGCCTCAAAAACTGGCGAAAACCATCGCCGATATGAAGCTGAAATACGTAGTAATCACTTCTGTAGACCGTGACGATCTGCGTGATGGTGGTGCACAGCACTTTGCCGATTGTAACCGCGAGATCCGTGCGTTGAACCCTCATATTAAGATTGAAACTCTGGTTCCTGACTTCCGTGGTCGTATGGACGTAGCGCTTGATCTAATGAAAGATAACCCGCCAGATGTCTTCAACCACAACCTAGAAACAGCGCCACGTCTTTACCGTAAAGCTCGCCCAGGTGCAAACTACAAGTGGTCGCTGGAGCTTCTTAAGAAGTTCAAAGAGCAGCATCCAGATGTACCGACCAAATCTGGTTTGATGATGGGTCTTGGTGAAACCAAAGAAGAAATCATCGAAGTACTGAAAGATCTACGCGCACACGGCGTAACGATGCTGACTCTAGGTCAGTACCTAGCGCCAAGCCGTCACCACTTGCCAGTAGAGCGTTACGTTCCGCCATCAGAGTTTGACGAGCTAAAAGAAGTTGCACTAGAGCTTGGCTTCACGCACGCAGCGTGTGGTCCATTTGTTCGCTCTTCTTACCATGCCGATATGCAGGCTCAAGGCATCGAGATTAAATAAGCACTCGCTTATTTTGAAGAGAAAAGGTTGGCTCAGTGCCAACCTTTTTTGTATCAGTCAAATGGTGATAAAAAGCCATTCTACCTCCGTCATTCTGAACAGCGAGGAACGAGCGTGATTGAGAATCAGTTTCCAACGTACTGATGATTTTTTGGGGAAACGCTGAGTAAAAGAGTGTGCCTCAACAAGATTCCTGATCTCGCCTAGGCTCGTCGGAATGACGCGGTTTGGATATATTGAAAGGGACAGTGTTGGTAGCCATCTCCTTATCACACACTCTTCGCTATATCTCATTCAAAACGCCAGACAAACAAAAAGGCCCTCAATTGAGGACCTTTAGTATATCAATGTTCAAAATAGACGAGTCGAGTTCTAGGAGAACACACGGCGTTTGCGCGAGCAAATGAGTATGTTCGACACCGAAATCGACTCATTCTATGAAGAACAGTTAGGCGTAAACCGGTAGACGCTTACAAATTTCGAGCACTTTCTGTTTAGTCGCTTCGATAACTTCTTCGTTGCCGATGTTATCTAGAACGTCACACATCCAGTTTGCTAGCTCTTTTGCATCTTCTTCAGTGAAGCCACGGCGAGTGATCGCTGGCGTACCTACACGGATACCAGACGTTACGAATGGGCTGCGTGGGTCATTTGGTACCGAGTTTTTGTTCACTGTGATGTTTGCTGCACCTAGTGCCGCGTCTGCGTCTTTACCAGTGATGTCTTTGTCGATCAGGTCCACAAGGAACAAATGGTTTTCTGTGCCGTTAGATACGATTTTGTAGCCACGCTCTTGGAATTGACCAACCATTGCTTTTGCGTTTTTCACTACGCGAGCTTGGTAAGCTTTGAACTCTGGCTCCATCGCTTCTTTGAACGCTACTGCTTTACCGGCGATAACGTGCATTAGAGGGCCACCTTGACCACCAGGGAACACTGCTGAGTTCAATTTCTTGTACATATCTTCGCCAGCATTTGACAAGATAAGACCACCGCGAGGACCTGCTAGTGTTTTGTGCGTCGTTGTTGTTACCACGTGAGCGTATGGAACAGGTGTTGGGTATTCGCCTGCTGCGATAAGACCCGCTACGTGCGCCATATCAACGAAAAGGTAAGCATCTACTTTGTCCGCGATTTCACGCATGCGCTTCCAATCAACGATTTGCGAGTAAGCAGAGAAACCACCGATGATCATCTTAGGCTTGTGCTCAAGCGCTAGCTGTTCCATCTCGTCGTAGTTAATTTGACCCGCTTCATCGATACCGTAAGGGATAACGTTGTAGTGCTTACCAGAGAAGTTAACTGGAGAACCGTGAGTCAGGTGACCACCGTGCGCTAGGCTCATGCCTAGAACTGTATCGCCTGGGTTAAGAAGCGCCATGTAAACCGCGCTGTTTGCTTGAGAACCTGAGTGAGGCTGTACGTTCGCGTATTCACAACCGAACAGTTTGCATGCACGGTCGATAGCAAGTTGTTCCGCTTTATCTACGTACTCACAACCGCCATAGTAACGCTTGCCTGGGTAGCCTTCAGCGTATTTGTTCGTTAGCTGAGAACCTTGCGCTTCCATTACACGTGGGCTTGTGTAGTTTTCAGAAGCGATAAGTTCAATGTGTTCTTCCTGGCGAAGAGTTTCTTCCTGGATAGCTGCGAACAGTTCCGCATCGTAATCTGCGATGTTCATATCACGCTTAAGCATCTGTATCTCCTGACTCAGATTAGTACTGAAAGTTGCAAAAAAACTGTTGAATGACCCTACGCAAACGTTTTCGTCACCCTAATGGCGCGCATTCTACATAATTTGATCTGGGTCATAAAGAGAAATTTACAATTTTTCTCATGCAGTTTTTTCATGATGGCAAGCAATCTGTATCACGCCCGCATTGCAATTGCATAACGACGATCTATTGCCTGTCAATTTTGTGCTTTACACCCTGTAAAACAGCAATTACATAGGTTTACCGTAAATTTTACCCTCTAGCTACCGAAAAGATCATCTTTTTACTACTATGCACGCCTTATTTATCACTAATGACTGCAACATTGATGGAAAAACACTCATTAAAAGAAGACTGGATAGCGATTCTCACGGGTACTTTTTTGGTAGCTCAAGGCGTTTTCTTTCTCCAATCCGCAAACCTCCTAACAGGGGGGACGACAGGATTGGCTCTGCTTATTAGCCAATTTACACCTTTTACGTTTGGTGTGCTGTACTTTTTAGCAAACAGTCCCTTTTACTTGCTAGCATGGAAACGCTTCGGCCGTCATTTCGCCATTAATAGTGCCATTTCTGGCGCTTTGGTTTCTATCTTTGCCGATCATCTTTATTTGCTAATCTCGCTCGAATCGGTAAATGAAGTTTATTGTGCCGTCGCAGGTGGGCTTTTAATGGGACTCGGTATGCTGATCTTGTTCCGACATCGCTCCAGCTTAGGTGGCTTTAACGTGCTGTGTTTATTTATTCAGGACAAATTTGGCATTTCAGTTGGCAAAAGCCAAATGGCAATCGATGCGTGCATCCTGTTTGCGTCATTCTTCTTTGTCACTCCAGAAGTAATTGGTCTTTCGATTTTGGGCGCGTTTGCACTGAATGTCGTGTTAGCGATGAACCACAAGCCTCATCGCTATTCCGTGACCTACGGTTCATAAACTTTTGATGATAATTGGAGCGCAATTTATAAGATTTCGCGCTCCAATCGCTATATAATATTTCGCTATTTCCAAATAACGCGGTGCGGTATGCGCGATTTTTTGCAACAAGCCAAACAAACTCACAGTTGTATTGCGATTGGCGAGTTGGTCTATAACCCGAAGACACAAACTCTTCATCAAGACACTGTCGCGATTGATCTCGAACCTCGTACCATTGAGTTATTAGAGCTGCTGCTAACAAGCGTGGGACATCCGCTCTCTGCCGATACCATTATCGAAACCATTTGGCAGAGCAAATTCATCTCTAAGAATGTACTCACTAACCGCATTAGCACCTTACGTGCGCTGCTACAACAGCATCTCCCCGAGTACGATGCGACTAAGCTCTTGGTCACTTATCCTCGCAAAGGTTACTTTCTAAACCCAGCGAATATCCGTTTAGTGCCACCAGCGAAAAACCATCGACGTGCTATTACAGCTCAAGTTGCGAACCGTAAGAACATCAAGCTGATTTTGGCTTATAGCTTATGTGCCGTACTTGTGGTTTGTAGCGTGACGCTCGCAAGCTTGTTATGGCAACGCCAAGAGATTTCAACGCAGCAAACACGTCATCAGTTACTTATCCCCAAAGTCGAGTTGCTGCTCAACCGTGTCGATGCGATTGGCTCCCAAGCAAGAAAATATCGCATACTGGTCAAAGCCATCTTGCTGCAACAACAGGTCGAATATCCATACACCGACATCGCCAACCAAGACGCTCCCAGTTACTTTCTTGATCCTATCGGTCATACGCCGTATTTCCCTGGCGCGCGAAACATGCAGACCAGTGATTACGAACTCAACATAGAGTTAAAAGACGGCGCAGAGCAAGGCACCTTTAAAGCTCAGATGAACCTTATTTATCCTGCGACAGGGAAACTGGCGTTTCGCAACGAATACACACTGCGCTTATCCGACCTACAATCGGATATCTTCCAAATTCACTCAGATGTCGCGCAATACTTCAACTTGCCTGCACCTTCGGCAAGCACATGGCAACTGTCAGACGTTCACCAAAAAATGCTGTTTGAGAATGTCTTTTCTAACCAACCTCTACAACAAGCTGATGAGTTTGCAGCTATCACAACCGCAAGGCATCTCGCTTTGTACGAGCAAGAACCTCAAAAGCTGGAGGCGTATTTGACACAAGTGCAGTCGTCGTTCGATGTTTTGCCAGATGAGCTAAGCCTCTGGTTGGGCGTATTGCATTTCAAACTAGGCAACCTAGACCGAGCAAAAGTTCTGCTGACCACTCCAGATGGCGACTCACGTATTCAAAACGCGCTGATTTATACGTTTGTGTCTCACATCGCTTATAAACAAAACAAACTCGAACAGTTCCGTCTCAACTACATGGAATCACTGGTGGCACTGCTGCGCGTTTTGCCTTCCGAGACATTGTTTGAACGTCTTTCTCAATCTGAATCGAAAGAGACTTGCCTTCAACCATGGAAAACGTTGCATGTCAGTTTGACCGATCAAGAAATTATCAGCCGATGGAAAGCGCTCATCAACGAGTATTGCACCAACGTAGCTAACGAAATAAGCCCAAATAAAACAAAGACCTAAATATAAAATTAAGCTTTCGTTAAGCCCTATTAGCTTTTGTTTTTTGCCCTTTTTAGCTCATTAAACTTAGCATGCTCGCATTCAAGCAACGGCCCAACATGAAGCGGCCTAATCAATCAGGAATGTAAACCATGCTAAACAAAATGACGCTTATCGCAGCAGCAACTCTGGCTCTTTACGGCTGTGGCGGTGGTTCATCTTCTGGCAGTGCTAATCCAAACAAAGTGCCTCAAGAAAGTTTCGACATCGCGATTCAAAACTCAATCTTCGCTCCCACGCCAAGCACACAACTAAACTACGCGTTTAGCCTGGATGGCCAACCTGAAGGCGAGATGAAACTGAGTTTCCAAGCGATGGATAACGAGCAATTGTTGGCAGCATTGGCACAAATCCCAAACAGCGAAGCAATGGTCCAGTTGGTTAATGACTTGGTGAACTACGGCGCCAAACAGTTGTACTATTCTGACGAACAGTACAACGACGATGAAGAGAGCAATACGCTTTATTTTGCAGGCTCTGATGGCGCACTTCATGAAGTCACCGACGCTTATTCCATTAACCAGCAGTTTGTTGCCATGCTGATGCACAGCAGCCCAATTTTCCGTCTCAACGGTGACGACGTAAAAGAGAAAAGCCCGAACATTGATATCGGTGAAGAGACCATATCTCTGCAAACCACTCTAGCAGGCTACGCAGTTCACAACCTACTAGACAGTTTTGAAGATCATGAGTGGGTGCAAAACCTGCCAATGACAGCATCTTGCCAAGTGGTTTGGCAGCAGCAAATCCGAGAGACTGGCGTACGTAAAACGTTCTCGATTTCAAGCAAGAAAATTGAAGCGGCGTACCTGACAGAAGAGAATACTTACAACCTAAACTGCGATGATATGGACTCAATGGAGTTCGCCACTTCGGCAGAACGTTGGTTTAACCCGAGCTTAGGTCTGATTGAGCAAATCGAGCTGCTAAAAGTACAACAAGTACAAATCAACGAAGAGAAAGTGCTGCTAACAGCAATTGAAACAAAATAAGCCTGTACTCCACAAGTATCTCGCATCTCAATAAAAAAGGCTTTGGGGAGCACACCAAAGCCTTTATCTCGAACATCAATCTTAGGGGGTGACACCCGAGTTTATTCTTCTATCAATAAAATACGAGTTTCGTAAGGTCGTAATACTTGATGTTTTGACGCGACTGCACTCGCTGAGTTTTGATAGTTAGATAGCAAGTTTTTCGCTTTACTCATATCAAAACGCTCTGGCAGAACGCATTCCACCTCTTCAGCGTAGTAGTTGTTGATACACAGCAGCGTTTGTTTGTCGTTCTGGCGAGCGTAAGCAAAAATGCGTTGATGCTCTGGCAATAAATCTTCATAACGGCCATCGGTGATCACCGAAACATGTTTACGTAGCTCAATCAAACGTTTGTAGAAGTAGAACACCGAGTTCAAATCAGCAACCGCAGCTTCTGCGTTGATTTCAGAGTAGTTCTGCGCCACTTCAAGCCACGGTGTGCCTTCGGTAAAACCGGCGTGCTTTTGGCTGTTCCATTGCATTGGCGTACGTGAGTTATCACGCGACTTCTGCGCCAAAATCGCCATCATCTCCTCGTGTGATACGCCATCACGGTTGACCATGATGTCGTACATGTTGGTGCTTTCTACGTCGCGGTACTGGCTGATATCAGTGTAACCTGGGTTGGTCATACCAATCTCTTCACCTTGGTAAACATAAGGTGTGCCTTGCATCATGTGTACAGACGCCGCCAACATTTTGGCTGATTCGACGCGGTATTGTTTATCATCGCCTAAGCGGCTGACCACACGAGGTTGGTCGTGGTTACACCAGAACAGCGCCCCCCACCCTTTGCCATTTAAGCCCGTTTGCCAATGGTTGAAGATCTGCTTTAACTGAATGAAATCAAACGGCGCTTTGGTCCATTTTTCACCATTCGGATAATCCACTTTCAGGTGGTGGAAGTTGAACACCATGGATAGCTCTTTGCCGTCTAGCGAAGAGTATTGCTGGCAGTGCTCTAGCGTGGTGGAAGACATTTCCCCCACCGTGACGCTGCCGTACTTTTGGAACACGGCTTCGCTGATTTCTTGCAGATATTCGTGCACGCGAGGACCATCAGTATAGAAACGACGGCCATCGCCAATATCATCGCTTGGGAAATCTTGTTGTTTAGAAATCAGGTTGATGACATCAAGACGGAAACCATCCACGCCTTTGTCTGCCCAGAAGCTGATGACTTCTTTGACTTCTTCGTGCACCACTGGGTTTTCCCAGTTCAAATCCGCCTGCTCTTTAGCAAAAAGGTGCAAGTAGTACTGCCCTGTCGCTTCATCCAATTCCCAAGCATTGCCTCCAAACTTCGATTGCCAGTTGTTGGGCTCTACGCCATCAACCGGATCTTTCCAGATGTAGTAATCACGGTAAGGGCTGTTTTTATCACCTAACGCAGATTGGAACCACTTGTGTTCTGTCGAAGTATGGTTGACCACGATGTCCATGATGATTCGAATGCCCAACTGATGAGCCTCTGCCAACAGGGTATCGAAATCTTGCATCGTGCCGAACTCGGGGTTGATCGAGTAGTAATCGGAGATGTCATAACCGTTGTCGATCATTGGCGATTGGTAAACCGGCGTCAGCCAAATCGCATCCACACCGAGGTGTTTTAGATAATCCAGTTTAGAAATGATCCCTTTAATATCGCCCGTGCCTTTACTGCCGCTGTCACAAAAGCTTTTTGGGTAAATTTGATAGATGGTTGCGGTTTTCCACCAGCTCTCATCATGCTTGGTCATAGCCATTTCTAACACTCACTTACCAGTAATCGGAAACTTAAAATTTGAAAAGAAAAATAGGGGGAGGCAGCCAAGTCACTGCCTCAAATTGAATTACGCGTTTGCCGCCTCAAGCTCACCTTTCGCTTGTGCACGCTTATAAAGAAGTAACGTTAATGCAGCGGGTACCACCATCGCGACCAACATCGCCAGAGCAAAGATGCCCCAGAACTGCGGCTGGATAGATAAGATGCCCGGCAAGCCGCCCACACCGATACCGTTCGCCATGACGCCCGCACTACCACAGATAGCAGCAGCACATGCACTACCGATCATCGCACTCAACATTGGGAACTTGTATTTCAAGTTGATGCCGTACATCGCCGGCTCCGTTACGCCAAGGTAGGCAGAAATCGCTGCTGGCACTGAGATTTCACGCTCATCCTGCTTTTTACTGATGATAATGATGCCAACCACTGCCGATGCTTGAGCAATGTTCGATAGTGCAATCAAAGGCCAAATCGGCGTGCCACCCAATTCTTGCATCAACTGCAAGTCAACGGCGTTGGTTGTGTGGTGGATACCTGTGATCACAAGTGGCGCGTATAAGAAGCCGAAGATGGTTGAACCAATCATCGCGAAGTCACCCGTCATGGCTGCTTTTGCTGCGAAAGCAACGCCGTCACCCAACATACGACCGAATGGGCCAATGATAGAGTGCGCAAGAATCACAGACACAATGATAGAAACAAACGGTACTACTACTAGGTAAAGGTAAGACGGAATGATGCGTTTTAAGCGTGTTTCGATAAACGCCAGTGCGATACCTGCTAACATCGCGGGAATCACCTGCGCTTGGTAACCGACTTTCTCAATCGCAAACAACCCAAAGTCCCACACTTCAGGTACTTGCTTACCAATCAGGTAGGCGTTCATTAACTGCGGCGAAACCAAAGTTACACCAAGCGTGATACCCAGAATCGGTGTACCACCGAGCTTTTTCACGGTCGACCAACACACACCAACGGGTAGGAAGAAGAAAATTGCTTCACCAATTAACCATAGGAATGAATGAACAGTCGCCCAAAACTGACTGATTTCCGTTAGGGTTTGACCATCAAACATCTTGATGTCGCCAATCACATTACGGAAACCAAGAATCAAACCACCAGTAATGATCGCAGGCAACAGTGGTACAAAGATTTCTGCAAGGTGGGAAATACCACGCTCAACGATATTCATGTTTTGGCGAGCAGCATTCTTGGATTCGTCTTTGCTCGCTTCACTTTTACCGCTAAGCTCGATCAGTACTTTGTAAACCTCATCAACTTCAGTGCCGATGACGACTTGGAATTGACCTGCGTTGGTAAAGCAGCCCTTCACCATAGGTAATGCTTCTAACTGTTTCGTGTCTGCTTTGTCCGTATCGTTTAGAACAAAACGCAAGCGAGTTAAACAATGGCTTACACTGGCAATATTGTCCGGCCCCCCGACCAGCTCAATAAGACGCTCCACGTCTTTACGCGCAATCTTACTCATAACTTTGTCCACCCTGTATTGGATACATTCGATTCATCATTTTATTTTTTTATAAATGGGAACATTCCCATTTCTTAATTTTAATATTGCCACTCAAAGACAAAAAACAAAATGGGAACAGTCCCATTAATTGAGAATGATCACAGTATAATTCTAGAGCAAATCGTTGTAGTGTGGATTAGCGGCAAATAGGTTGTTGAGTGAAGTGAACGACTTCTTCATCGCCATTTAATTGATTAATCAGCATTTTAGCGGACTTTTCACCCGCAAGGGTATAACCAGGATCGACACTAAATACTTTAGGGAAAAGGAAAGAAAGCAACTCGTTACCACCCACGCCTGTCACGACCACGTCTTCACGACCTAACTCTTGAAGACGCTTGATTACGCCCAATGCAATGGTATCGCTGGCACACACAATGGCTTGCGTGTCTGCTTTCAGAACGTGGTCCACCAGCTGATAAGCACTTTCATGGCTAAGCTTACCGGTTTGGAAGCAAGGCGTAAGTTGCTTGCGTTTACACCACGATTTATAAGCATTTAGACGAGCTAAGCCAGTGGTTTTGTCTTCAGGATCAACACCAATATAAGCAATGCGAGATAAAGATTGCTGCTCAAGGTGAGACAAAGCCATGTCTATCACGCCTTGGTTATCATAATTGATGGAAGAGACGTTATCGGTATCCATCGCAATCACCACAATGCGATTGCCCCACTCGGCTAAGGCTTGCTCATCGCACCCAGTAAAGCCAAATACAATCACGCCATCCACATTGCGACGCTTAAGCACACTCAAGTGCTCATTGGTTTTGTCGCGGTCAAACTGACTCTCCATGATCACTGCATCATAACCAGCGGAATACAATGCATTGAGCATTGTACCAACGGCGCGATTTTCTGATGGTGAGTCTAGACGGGAGATGATAACACCAATGACTTTTTGGCTACCGCCACGCATTGATTGCGCAGATTTGGACGGTACATAGCCAGATTCACGAATGATTTGCTCTACTTTCTCTCGCGTTTGAGGTTTCACTTTTGGATCGTTGGTAAGCACACGGCTTACTGTTGATTTGCCAACGCCTGCCAATTTCGCGATATCAAGAATGGTGAGTTTTTTGCTCATAAGTGATCAAACTAGAATGGATGAATGCTTAGGTGACTGAACTTTAACAGTAATAAGAGAAAAGGGAAGCAAACGCTTCCCTTAAATATGCGAATTGTGCAGATTATTTCTTTAGATATGCAGGCACGTCAGCAACACTATCAAGCACAACCGTTGCCAATGCTTCACCTTGCTCGGTGATTGGCTTACCTGTGCGAACCAAAATCTTGGTGCCAACGCCCGCTGCTTCTGCTGCCATCATGTCTTCGGCTTTATCACCAATCATCACAGATTTTTCCATGTCGATTTTCAAGAAGTCGCGAGCAGAGATAAACATACCAGGCTTAGGCTTGCGGCAATCACAATCCTGCTTGTAATCCCCAATGCCATGTTCAGGGTGATGTGGACAGTAGTAGATACCATCAAACTCAACACCATGATCAACAAAGTTCCAGTCCATCCATTGAGTCAGAGACAAGAAACGGTCTTCACTGAATTTACCACGTGCGATGCCCGATTGATTCGTCACTAGCACTAAGAGGTAACCTTGATCTTTCAGCGCTTTCGTCGCTTCAAACACACCATCAATGTACTCAAAATCATGTTCGTCATGAACGTAGCCGTGGTCAACGTTTATCACGCCATCACGATCGATAAAAACAGCAGGTTTTGCCAAAACATATTTCTCTATTAACTCGGTTTAATCAGATTATTACATACCTTATAAACTTCAACACTATCTAATTCGTTCTAGGCCTCGACAAAACAGTTGATTTGTTGGGCAAGAATCGGTAATTCTGAGGGGTCTCTCCGCTTATCTTCTCTTCGTAACTTACTCCTCATTCTTTCCAAAACAGAACATCTATACATTTAGACGTCTAGACGTAAAAATATCTATTGACTTCATTCTGGTTAACCCATAGCATCAACTGAGAAGTGAGATAAAGCTCAACATTAAGTTCTGTCAAATGCCGTTTTTGACAGCGAAGTTCCCCGTATCTTTGGGCAGGTTGAAACATGATAGAAATAAAAAACGTCAATAAAGTGTTCTACCAAGGCAGTAAGGAAATCCTTGCCCTGAAAGACATTAACCTACACATCGCCAAGGGCACCATCTTCGGTGTTATCGGTTCATCTGGTGCTGGTAAAAGTACGCTGATCCGCTGCGTAAACATGTTAGAAGCACCAACATCTGGCTCCATCATCGTTGATGGCATTGATTTAACAAAACTCAGCAAAAAGCAGTTGGTCGAAACGCGCCGTAACATCGGCATGATCTTTCAGCATTTTAATCTGCTCTCGTCTCGTACTGTGTTTGATAACGTGGCGCTACCACTGGAACTGGCAGGCAAAGACAAATCGCAAATCACAACAAAAGTCACTGAGTTATTAAAACTTGTTGGCTTAGCCGACAAACACGAAAGCTATCCGTCCAACCTAAGTGGCGGTCAAAAACAACGTGTGGCTATTGCTCGCGCATTGGCATCCGATCCAAGCGTACTACTGTGTGACGAAGCCACTAGCGCACTGGATCCTGCAACAACTCAATCTATCCTTGAGCTATTGAAAGAGATCAACCGCAAACTCAACATCACGATTCTACTGATCACCCACGAAATGGAAGTGGTAAAAAGCATCTGTCACGAAGTGGCGATCATCGGTGGTGGTGAATTGGTGGAGAAAGGCACCGTTGGCGATATTTTCGCGCACCCTAAAACGGAGCTGGCGCACCAATTCATTCGCTCAACGCTGGATCTATCCATTCCTGAAGATTACCAAGCACGTCTGCAAGCAGAGCGTGTTGATGGCAGCTACCCGTTGGTTCGCTTAGAGTTTACTGGCGCAACCGTCGATGCACCGTTAATGTCGCAAATTTCTCGTAAATACAATATTGATGTGAGTATTTTGAGCTCCGATCTTGATTACGCTGGCGGCGTGAAATTCGGCATGATGGTCGCAGAGCTATTTGGTAACGAAGAAGATGATAACGCAGCATTGGAATACCTGCGTAAGCACAACGTAAAAGTAGAGGTACTTGGTTATGTCCTTTAACACAATTTCTGAATGGCTGAGTTTAAACAGCAAACTACTTTTAGGTGCAACGTGGGAAACGCTTTACATGGTTGCGGTTGCCGGATTAGTCGGCTTTGCCGTGGGTATTCCATTAGGCGTAATCCTCCATATTACTAAGAAAGGCGGCCTACTTGAAAACACCAAACTAAATAGCAGCTTAGGCGCTGTCGTTAACATTGGTCGTTCTGTGCCATTCCTCGTCCTGATGGTTGCGATTATTCCAGTGACAAAAATGCTAGTTGGAACCTTTATCGGTACAACCGCAGCAATCGTCCCACTGACTATTGGTGCCATTCCGTTTGTTGCCCGTCTTATTGAAGGTGCTTTGTTAGAGGTACCAACAGGCTTGGTGGAAGCGGCACAATCAATGGGGGCGACACCAACACAGATCATCACAAAAGTTCTACTACCTGAAGCAATGCCGACTATTGTTAACTCAGTAACGATCACCTTAGTCACTCTCGTTAGCTACTCGGCCATGGCGGGTACGGTAGGCGGCGGCGGCCTCGGCGACGTAGCCATCCGTTACGGTTTCCACCGCTACGATGTAACTATCATGGCTGTGACTGTCGTGATGCTGATTGTTCTAGTACAGATTATTCAGTCTATCGGTGACGCAGTGGTGCGCCGTGTAGACCACAGATAAGCATTGAAAATACAAATTATAAGGAGATAAAGATGAAATTTAGCCTTAAAGGTCTTTTGACTGTAGCAACAGCCGCTTCTGCTCTTGTTCTAGCGGGTTGTGGCGACAAAGAAGTAGACGTAAATAAAGTAAAAGTTGGCGTTATTGCTGGTGCTGAAGCACAAGTTGCCGAAGTGGCAGCTAAAGTAGCAAAAGAAAAGTACAACCTAGACGTTGAGTTAGTAACATTTACCGATTACGTAACGCCAAATGCCGCTCTGGATGATGGTTCAGTAGACGCGAATGCGTTCCAACATAAACCATACCTAGACCAACAAGTGAAAGACCGCGGCTACAAACTGGCTATCGCGGGTAACTCATTCGTTTACCCTATTGCTGGTTACTCTAAGCAAGTGAAGTCAATCGATGAAATCCAAGATGGCGCACGCATCGCAGTTCCAAACGATCCAACAAACCTAGGTCGCTCACTACTGCTTCTTGAGCAACAAGGTTTGATTACGCTACGTGATGGCGTTGGTCTACTCGCTACAGTACGTGACATCGTAGGCAACCCTAAAAATATCGAAATCATTGAGTTAGAAGCGCCACAACTTCCACGTTCATTGGATGACGTAACGCTATCTATCATCAACACCACTTACGCAAGCTCTATCGACCTATCGCCAGAGCGTGACGGCGTGTTCGTTGAAGATAAAGACTCACCATACGTAAACCTAATTGTTGCTCGCGAAGAAAATGTTAATGCGCAAAACGTACAAAACTTCGTAAAAGCTTACCAAACGGAAGAAGTTTACGAAGCTGCAAAAGAGCTATTCAAAGGCGGCGTAGTGAAAGGTTGGTAATCCCACTTTTCTAAACCATACTGAAAATAATAGTCTGAGCATAAAAAAGGGCTGATGTGAAAACATCAGCCCTTTTTATTTCTCTATCTAACCATTTAACTAACCTCAATTAGTTACTTTAGGTGGTCCCAAGAGATATTCGACACGATTCGGCAGTCATCACACTTAAAGTGAAATATGTCATGTAGTGGCTCATCGAGTAGCCACTCTCCACCGCATTTTGGGCACTTGCGCGCTTTCTCGCTCTCCAGCGACTGACCGCCCACGCGATACTGGTAATAGTATGTTGGAACCTTGGTGATGTATTCGATACGACCTCGCAAATCCCAACCGCGGCGGAACAACACGCTGTCTACATCGCAAATCTCGTGCAGCGCCGCATGCTCTGCACGGCACCCGCCAGCCATTTGGATTTCATCGCACGCTTGCCATTCTGTCTGCCATTTGATGACGGCTTTATGGTCACCATTTAGCGTCGGCTCATTGCGATACAAAGGAATCGGCAACAACGTTTCCCCACTGCGCAATGGCGAACACGTATGAACATAAGTCGTGTACAACACTTGCCAGCTAGGGATCTCTTCTTCGGCCGCTTGTTCTGAATTTAAATCACGGCCAAGCATACGCATTTTCGGTGCAAGCAAAGACGCGTCTGACAAACGGTTCATGCACACTTTGACAAAATCTGAGTGATAACGTGGATGCAAACTGTCTTGCTCTGGGCAAACGACACGAACATAAAACTCGCCATCTCCCATCACTATCGGGAATTCACGGCCTAGTACTTGGCCGTTGTAACGCAACGCATCCATCAAGCCATTAATGGCTTTGTCTACCGCGCTGACGGTGGTGTTATCAAAACACTCAAACTGCAACTCAACAACGTACATATTTAGACAGCGGCCTCTAACTTGCTCAAGAACTCAGCCAATGAATCCGCCAGCACATCGCGTTTAGACGTACCTAAACGCTCTAAAATCACATTACCAGTGAGGTTACAAATCGAGATCACATCCATTTCCTCATCTGTCGCCGCGATAAATACCGTTGGTTTAAGTTTCAGGCGACGTTGCGTCACCAAATGACCAAGAATATTTTCTTGTAGGCGCACAAAATCATCATCGCTCCACACTTGCAGCAGCGTCAACGAATTACCTTGCCAAGTTGCCTCCATATCGGCGCTGTATTGAGAACCATAAAAGGCTTTTACATCATCTTGCAGTGACAACTCAATCGCATTTTCCACATTAGTGAAATCGGCCATTTCATCACGTGCGACCGCTTTCCAAAGCACCTTTCCATCACGCTTCTCTTCGACACAAGGAGAAACAAGATCTGCAAGCTCTTCACTGCTTGGCAACTCATTATATTTAGCTTGCCAAGCTTGTTGGTAGCGCAGGCTGAACTCTTGTAGCGCCTGAGTAACGTTTTGGGTCATGAAGGTCTCCTCATTCCTTATTTATCAGATAGCCGTGTTTGCCGGATAGCAATTGACCAGCGGATTCAGTAAAATTCTCGCTATTCTAATCGAAAACGACCACAAAGTATGAGCAAATATTCTGACGCTAAAGAGCTTGCTGGCCTAACACTAGGTAAAAAGACCGAGTATGCGAACCAATACGATCCAAGCTTGCTGCAACCAGTTCCTCGTAGCCTGAACCGAGATGACCTTCAGTTAGGCGACAGCCTTCCTTTTATGGGCCACGACATTTGGACGCTGTACGAGCTCTCTTGGTTAAATAGTAAAGGCTTACCACAAGTGGCCGTTGGCGAAGTATACATTCCAGCCACCAGTGCAAACTTGATTGAGTCGAAGTCTTTCAAACTGTACTTAAACAGCTACAACCAAACCCGTTTTTCAAGCTGGGAAGAAGTTGAAGAGCGTTTAACGCAAGACCTATCTGAATGTGCCGGTGAAAAGGTGTTGGTCGAGGTGAACCCGGTGACTCACTACACCAATCAGCCTATTGTGACAATGGAAGGCGAATGTATTGATGACCAAGACATTGACATCACCAGTTACGATTTTGATGCCGATTTGCTTGAAGGCGCAGCAGGTGAAGAGCAAGTGGAAGAAATCCTACATAGCCACCTATTGAAGTCAAACTGTTTGATCACCAATCAACCCGACTGGGGCAGTGTAGAAATTCGCTACCAAGGTGCGAAAATAGATCGCGAGAAACTGCTGCGTTACTTGGTATCTTTCCGCGAGCACAACGAATTTCACGAACAATGTGTTGAGCGTATTTTTACGGATCTAATGAAATACTGCCAACCAAGCAAACTGACCGTATTCGCCCGCTACACGCGCCGTGGTGGCTTGGACATCAACCCGTACCGCTCAACGGAACAAGACAAGCCAGATCACAACCACCGCATGGCTCGTCAGTAATCACGTTAGTGACAGAAATAAGTTCGGTAATCTAAAGGGTTACCGGACGTTTTTATTGTCCAAGCATGTTACTATATCAAATGGCTTCAACCTGCATTTACGGGGCTTGTTGAGGTCTTTTACCGTTATCCGCCATATCTAAAAACAGTTCGAGGGAACGAAAGGATGTTTTGGGACAGTTCGCGTCTATTCAAGTTGATTGGCTTTCTTTGCTTGCTGTTTGTACAGCCGCTTCACGCGACCATTTTATCGTCCGCGTTACTCAACGAAGCACAACAATTGGCGGAAATAGAGCCATCACAAGCAAAACAAGCGGCAACCAACTACTTGTCACAACGTGAGCTAACGGAACGCAAAGAGAGTGACAGCCCTTCTGCTATGTCTCGTGACGAGACCGATCGTAGCGTTCGCACACCAAGCAGCACCATCGAAGCACACAAGATTATCGCTCAGGCAGACTACGCCATGGGTAACGTTCGTTCGGCTATCGAACACCTAAACAAAGCCGAGCGCTTAGCGCAAGAATATCAATTGCCGTACATGGACTTAGATCTCCAGCTGATGCGCAACCAAATGATTTGGATGTACGACAAAAACTATTCAAAAGCGGAAGATACGCTTGACCAAATTGAGCAGCAACTCGATGAAGCTGATGCGGTATTGCAACGTACCGACAGCGTTCGCTATCGATTAGTGATGCAAAGAGCGCTCCTCGCTTCACATAGTGGCGATCTGATTAAAGCGGAAAGTTTGTATTCTCAAGCCAAAACTATGCTTGAAGACAGCCGATCTGACTTAGCCTTGATCGACTATTACACAGCCGTCGGCGAGTTTTATCTGAATAGCAAGAAATACAATTTGGCTTTGTCGGAACTGCTTTACGGTTATTGGCAATCTATTGAGAGTGACAGTGGCGCAAGGTTAGCAAAAGTTAATCGCCTGTTGGCGAGGCTCTTCCAGGAGCGACGAGTTTACGACAAAGCGATCGAATACTTATCTCAAGCCGCAGACTTCTATGACTCCTACCCTAGCTCTCCCATCCTAGCGGATGTCCTTGAGCAAATGGGTGACATTTATTTTTACCAAGGCAAGTTTAACCTTGCCTTAGTGCACTACTTCAACGTGCTGGACCATGAAAGCACCAGTAAGAACATTAATCGGATCATTAAGATTCGCTTAAGCTTGGCGGCTACCTATCTACAACTCTATAACTACGCGCTAGCTGAACAATACCTAGACCGTTCTAAAGAGCTTTTAGAATACACTGACATTCCTAAGCTTGAAGCAAAGGCAGCGTTGCTTCAGTCAGGCCTGGCTTATCATCAAAACGATAGTAAAAACGTCATTACCAATGCAAAGCTGGCGTTAGCTCTTGCTGAAAAGTCACCAGAAAATAACAACTTCATTAAGCAGCAGTCTTACCGCTTACTCGGGCTTGGTTACGAGCAGGCAGGCGAATACCAACTTTCTCTGCAGGCTTATAAGAAATACACCAACCTTGTGCGTTTAGAGCAAAAACAGCTCAACCAAATCAGTGAGGATGCATTCCGCCAACAAAAAGAGTTTGCTGAACAAACCATCCACTATATCGGCCAATCGGAACGCCTTGAGCAAGTGGAAAGGGAACACCGCAAATTCCAGAAAATCTCATTCGCATTGTTTATTACTGTGTTGGTGATGTTTTTGTTCATTATGCGCCGCGGCGTGATCATGCAGCGCCAAGCAAGTGAAATCGAAAAACTGCGTAATGATCTCTTCACTCACTCTCGTTCCCGTTTACGTAACTTGCGTATGCTGAACGTGAAGCTGTCTCGCTCATTGAAAAAGTCGAGCGAAACTTTCGAGCAATGGCAAATGGGCGAATTGATCCACGAGCCACTTAACGATCGCCTGCGCTTTGTCATGATCGACTTGCCATTCCTACGAAGCATGTACGTCCATAACGGCTATAAGGCTGGTCTAGAACTAGAACGTGCATTTGGTGACTTCCTTGCGGAAAAAATAGAAAAACCGTCGCGTCTTTACCATTTCTCAGATGCAAACCTACTCTATATCGAGCCGAACGCTGACCGTGATGCTTCTGCCGAAGTCATGTTCGAGAAATTCCAGACTTGGGTGGATGAGTTCGCTCAGCAGCACAACGTCAACCGCATTATTCGCATGGGTATCAGCGATTATCCGTTCTTACCACGAGCCTACACTGCAATTAACGACGAGGAATTACTCGATCTGTTGCTGCTTGCGACTCACATTGCGCGAGAAGTCAGCTTGAAGGATAAGCAAAGCCACTGGGTTTTCTTGAAAGCCATCGATAACGCACCCGCCGCAAGCTTTGCAACGGGTAACATAAGAACTGCCTGTCAGCATGCCATTAGCCAAGGCCTGATTAAGATCCATTCGTCCTACAAGAATGAGGACGACATCAAGAAAATATTAAAAAATGGATAATTAAACGCCTGTTAGACATAATAACTAATGACGCTATAACGTTTTTTGTTATTATCGGATAATTGTCAGTAGTACATGGACTTAACCGTAGTCACTTCATGGGAATCTTGGAATCCGATATTCAGTCGCAGCTTCATCAGCTGAGTTGTCAACTTGACCAACTCAGACTGACACATCGTGATACTTCACTCAAATTCAAACGTGAACAACAAGTTCTTAAACGCGTTGTGGCATCATTGTCTTCAGCTTGCCAGGGTTCGAATACCCAGGTATCCAATTACCTGTTTGAAATCCAACAAGAGCTGCAACATCAAAAAGATATCAGTACTCTTATCCCACGTTTAGCGGTATTAGAGAGAATGCTCAAACAGCAGTCGAAGACGATGGACAAACAGAACGGCTACCTAGACGAACAAATCAAACACAGTGGTGAAACACTCCAACGTGTCACAGGTTTACCTGCGCAGTTAAAACGTGAACTACGGAACTTAATGAGTTTCTCAGAAGCTCATGCCAGCAATAAAGCCGATCAAGCCACTAAGCTACTGAGCATTTACGAACGCGCTCTGAAAATCATCACTTCCAACTCGCGTTTGCATCTCAGTGAGTTTGAGAATAATCCTGATAAGTCTCAACTTGAGTGCTTAGCCAGCGATCTACAACATACCATCACCGAGCTGGATTTTGAGGGAGAAACGGGAGATCGATTGCTCGATATTCGGGCTAAGCTGCTTCTTGGCGTGAGTGCAGAATCTCTCATTGAGCTTACGCTCTCAACGCTGAAATTGGTTGTCGAAGCAACAAAATTCGAGCGCGAAGCGTCTAGCCAATTCCTTGATCAGCTGAACACTTCTCTCGCAAGTAACCTAAAAACCGTTCATCAGAACGTCGACCAACATCATACCTACTTTGAGCACCGCCAAGAGCTCAACACAGAAATGAACAGTCTGGTTGAATTGAGTCAACTATCGCTCGACCAAGCTCAAGATCTAGCGGATGTAAAAAAAGAAGTCGCCCCGTTACTTGCGAAAATGGCGTCGCTGACAGAGCGACTTAAAATGACGGAAGAACGAGAACAAGCGCTGCAAGAGCGTTTGAATTACAGTAAGAACCAGCTCGAAGCCGTGTTTGAAACCACCCAAGATCATCGTCGACGCTTAGATGACCAAGCTCAGCGCATGTTGCTAGACCCTCTGACTAAAGTCTATAACCGCACCGCATTTAATGATCGACTAGAGCTAGAGTATCGCCGTTGGATTCGCTCTCAACAGAACCTGCGTGTAGTGTTGTTTGACGTTGATAACTTCAAAGCGGTGAATGACAGCTATGGCTATACGGCTGGTGACAAAGCGTTGAAGATCATCGCTCGCACCATTAATAAACGCGTATCAGAAACTGAGACGGTAGCTCGCTTTGGTGGTGAAGAGTTTATTTTACTCGTTCCAGAACAATCTGAAGAATACACACTGGATCTCATTAAACATATCCAGCGTGATATTAGCCAATTACCATTTAAGTTCCGTGAGCAAAATATCATGATCACCCTAGCGGCTGTGTCGACCTCTTTTAAAGAGTCCGATACACCAGAGTATGTACTCGATCGACTCGGCAAGATGCTTGCGGACGCTAAAAAGCGTGGAACAAATCAGCTTAACTGGAGCTAGATTTAGTACAAAAATCGAACAAACAAACCAGAATTGGCGCAATTTACGCTTTATAAGCACCCATTTTCAACGAGTTATCACATTTCTTCCCTTTCAGTCTGCTAAGCTGTAAAAACCCAAGTCACTTCAAGATGATGCATTTACAGAACGCGAATGTACCATCTTGAGGTTGCTTGGGAGTCAATAACCATAAAACCAAATCGGCCAACTGCCTTTCATCAAACCATACGTATAACCCAAAAAGGTGAGTTGGTACTTTCCCTCAAAATAATGCAACACAAGGAGGCGTTATGATTACCCATATAAGCCCCGCTGGTAGCATGGACTTGCTATCTCAATTAGAAGTAGAGCGCTTAAAAAACACGGCCTCGAGTGAACTTTATCAACTGTACCGCAACTGCACGTTAGCGGTGTTGAACTCCGGCAGTCATACCGATAACTCGAAAGAGCTGCTCGATAAACACCAGTCGTTTGATGTCAACGTAGTGCGCCGCGAGCGTGGTATTAAGCTTGAGCTGACTAACCCACCTGAGCACGCCTTTGTCGATGGCGAGATAATTAAAGGTATCCAAGAGCATCTGTTCTCCGTGTTACGCGATATCGTTTATGTCAATATGCATTTAGCAGACGCACAACGACTCAACCTGACGAACCCAATTCACATCACTAACCTCGTGTTCGGTATTCTGCGTAATGCCAGAGCACTCACACCAGGTATCGAGCCAAACCTCGTCGTATGTTGGGGCGGTCACTCTATCAATGGCGTGGAATATCAATACACACGTGAAGTCGGTAACGAGCTTGGCTTGCGTGAACTTAATATCTGCACGGGTTGTGGCCCTGGTGCGATGGAAGGGCCAATGAAAGGTGCCGCTATCGGACATGCGAAGCAGCGTTATACTCAGCAACGTTATCTTGGTTTAACCGAACCTTCGATTATTGCAGCCGAGCCACCAAACCCAATCGTGAATGAGCTGGTTATCATGCCAGACATCGAAAAGCGTTTGGAAGCCTTTGTACGTATGGCGCATGGCATTGTGATTTTCCCTGGTGGTCCGGGTACTGCAGAAGAGTTGCTGTATATTCTTGGCATTATGATGCATCCAGACAACGCCGATCAGCCAATGCCTATCGTGTTAACTGGACCAAAAGAGAGTGAAGAGTACTTCCGCTCTATCGACGAGTTTGTTCGCGATACACTTGGCGAAGAAGGTCAAAAGCATTACGAGATCGTCATTGACGATCCGGCAGAAGTGGCACGTATCATGAAGCGCTCCATGGACTCTGTACGCCTTCACCGAAAAGAAAAAGGCGATGCTTATAGCTTTAACTGGTCATTAAAAATCGAGCCTAACTTCCAGTTACCATTCGATCCAACTCATGAGTCGATGGAGCAATTGGACTTAAGCTTAGATCAAGAACCTCAAGTCTTAGCGGCCAACCTGCGTCAAGCCTTCTCAGGTATCGTGGCTGGTAACGTCAAAGCCGAAGGCATTCGAGAAATTGAACGTCGAGGCCCTTTCACCATTCACGGTGATCCTGTGCTAATGAAAAAGCTCGATAAGTTACTACAAGACTTTGTCGAACAACACCGAATGAAATTACCTGGCGGTTCAGACTACGAACCGTGTTATCGCATCGCTCACCCAGAAATTGATGGTCGATAGTCAGGCTAGCATTCGTTACACTAGGGGCATTACGCCCCTTTTTATTGCTAAGTCATTATGTCTATTCATCTTGTTATTATTGATGCCCTAAACCTGATCCGCCGTGTGCACTCTGCACAACCGGATCCAACCGACATAGCAAGAACCATCACCACGACACAAAGAACCCTCACTCGCATTCTGTCAGAAGCCAACCCGACACACATCATCGCGGTTTTCGATCACCATGAACAAGACAGAGGATGGCGAGCTGAGATTCTCCCAGACTATAAGCAAAATCGAAAACCAATGCCGGAACCACTGATGCAAGGTCTAGATGCGATTCAGCAAGCATGGTGGGAACAAGGTATTGATTCATTGCTTTCTGAAGGCGATGAAGCGGACGACTTGGTTGCTACTCTCGCGACGAAAGTGGCCAGTCATGGTGAAAAAGTCACCATCGTTTCTACGGATAAAGGCTACTGTCAGCTGCTTTCTCCTACCCTACAGATCCGTGATTACTTCCAACATCGTTGGTTAGATGAACCGTTTATCGAAAAAGAGTTCGGCGTAAAACCGAGCCAACTGGCCGATTATTGGGGGTTAACGGGGATCAGCTCTAGCCAAGTGCCGGGGGTTCCGGGCATTGGACCAAAAGCGGCGAAAGAGATTCTTACTCAGTTTGAGAATATTGAAGCAGCCTACGCCAGTGAAGACCTCGCACCGAAATACCGTAAAAAATTAGACGAGCACATTGAGTCTGCACGCTTATGTAAACGCGTCGCGGCTTTAAAGTGCGACATTGAACTCGGCTTTAACTTACAGGACATTCGCTTTACAGGACCAAATAAAGCGGAATAGTGTCTGATGATGGTTTCAAACCATAAAGCTCTCAGACAATAAAAAAGCGCCATTTGAAGGCGCTTTTTTCTATTCTCGGGACTATCCCCAAATGACTAGGAGATAGAATTAGTACGGCGAAATGTTCGATAGACACTGGATATGAATCGTGATTTCTTCACGATCATGATACAAATGCTTAGCTTGTAGTCTGAACTTTACCTTATTATCAATCAGGAACTGCTTCAGGTTTTCAAGGTCTTGCAGCACCTCGTCATAGCGGCCTTTCATTGGCAGCTTAAGGTTAAAGATTGCCTCTTTCGCCCAACCTTTTAACAGCCACTGGCCCATAAGGTGAGCAACACGAGCTGGCTTTTCTACCATGTCACAAACAATCCATGTTACGTTCTTACGGTCTGGTTCGAATTTAAAACCATCCACCATATGATGCTTGATCTGGCCGGTTTCCATCAAGCTGTCTGCCATCATGCCGTTATCGACACAGTGAACGAACATCGAGCGCTTCACCAATTGGTACGTCCAACCGCCTGGACATGCGCCTAAATCGACCCCCCACATTCCTGGAGCCAAACGCTCATCCCACTCTTCACGTGGAATAAAGACGTGAAATGCTTCTTCCAGTTTAAGCGTTGAACGACTTGGGGCGTCTGCTGGGAACTTAAGGCGAGGAATACCCATGAAGAACTGAGAGTTATTGTCTGTGTAAGAATAACCGACATAACAGTGGCCGGGCTCCACAAAACAAATGTGCAGTACTGGCTTCTTCGCGTTGTCTTTGTTCAACATTAAACCTTTACCGCGCAACGCTTGACGCATTGGGACAGTAAATTTACGGCAGAATTTCAGTAGCTCTTTCGCTTCATTCGTATCCGGAGTTTCAATTCTCAAATCCCCACAGCGAGGAAACGCTTCAATGTCTGCTAGCTCATTCAAAATTGGGCTAATGCGGTCATCACTTGGCAGCGATTGAAACTCAGCCGCTACCGCAAACATTTGGCGAGCGAAGATTAACGACTTAAAGTCCAAACCTCTCGCAAGTTTGTCCGCATCTCCATCTTGGTAACACTCGAAGACAACATAACCTGAGTTTCTCTTCACACGAGGGAAGCCATACACTTCCAACTGTGTCGCTTTGTCCTGAATTTCACCAGCACACTCTTTCTCAAAGCCAGAACGGCAATAGAGCATTAGTTGTTTCACTTGGAGACCTCTTTGATATTGAACGCAGCAAAAAAGAACAGACACCAACCAATCATGAACAGCAATCCTCCCATTGGAGTAATCGGGCCAAACCACTTAATGCCTGTCAGCGCCAGTGCGTAAAGACTGCCGCTAAAACAAAAGATGCCGATGATAAAGCAAATCGCTGCAATGAAAAAATATTTTTGTGCTTTTTGTCCCAAATTCAATAGCAATAAAACCGCACAAAACACAATCGCCAGCGTGTGAATAAATTGGTACAACACTCCGGTCTCAAATACGCCAAGCAAATACGGAGCCAGCTGAGCTTTTAGCCCATGTGCAGCAAAGGCACCTAGAGCGACAGAAACCAGCCCAGACAGACCAGAAAATGAGAGTAACCACTTACTTTTCACGGTACACCCCTTTGATAAACGCCGCTAACTGCTCTACCGCGAGCTCGATGTTACCCGCCTCGGTATGGCCTGAGCTCTTGCGCGGTTTAAAGCTGTGGTCACCATCGGGTAAAAAACTCACCTTAACTTGCGATGAAAGGACAAAGTCATCGAACTCCTCACGCTTACCAAAGGTGTCTCGCTCCCCTTGTAGAATCAGCGTAGGTTTCTCAATAGTTGCTAAGTGCTCGCCTTTGTATTTCTCTGGTTTTCCCGGTGGGTGAAATGGAAACCCTAAACAGGCAATGCCCGCCACCAGCTCATTTTCAGCCAGTAAACTCGACATGCGACCACCCATTGACTTGCCACCAATGACAATAGGTTGAGAGGTAAAGTGAGCAATCACTTCTTCATAGGCTTCCAACAGTTTTGGCGCACGATCTGGTGGGCGCTTTTTCCCATCTTCCGCTCGCTTAATCATATACGGGAAGTTAAATCGCACCACGCGAATTCCTTGCTCAACTAATCCTTTGGCAACGGCGGTCATGAAATCATGTTCCATCCCCGCTCCAGCGCCATGGGCAAAGATAAATAGAGGACCGCTTTCAGGTCCCTCAACTATCCATTGGCTCATCTAGTACTTCCTCTTGCTCTTTTCTCGCGGTCGCTAACATCCAGTCTCTAAACGTTGCGATTCGGCCCATATCTGCCTGCTGTTCATGACACACCACGTAGAATGCATTCTTAGAGATCAACACCTCGTCGAATGGCGCGATGAGTCGTCCAGCTTCCATTTCTGGCTTGGCGAGTACGTTGTTACCAAGCGCAACCCCCTGACCATGCGCAGCAGCCTGTAGCACCATCGTCGAGTGACTGAAAATAGGACCGTGGTTTACATTGATACCTTCGATGTTGTAATGACGCGCAAACTGCTTCCAGTCTTTACGCGAAGTATCATGTAACAAAGTGTGTAATTTGAGGTCACTTAAAGATTCTAATGGTTTGTTACCCAAAAGTAATGAAGGTGAACAAAGTGGGATCAAAAACTCTTGGTACAATTTATCTGCTCGCAAACCTGGCCAGTTCCCACGGCCATAGTAGATCGCCACATCAACATCATCAGTCAGTGAGCCTTCATCCATATCTACGGCTTTAATACGAACATCGATATCGGGCTCTTGAGCATTAAAATCGGCCAAACGAGGTACAAGCCATTGGATAGCAAAACTCGGCGGTAGGCTAATCGTCAATGCCCCTTTTTCGCTACGTTCCAACACCTTATCTGTCGCTTCCGCAATCGAGGTGAAAATATCTTTGATATCGAGAAAGTAACTTTGGCCTTCTTCTGTTAACAACAAAGAACGATTACGTCGACGGAAGAGCTTCAATGATAAGAACTCTTCAAGCGCTTTAATCTGGTGACTGACCGCGGCTTGAGTAACAAATAACTCTTCTGCTGCTCGTGTAAAACTGAGATGACGAGCAGCCGCTTCGAAGACTCGAAGCGAATTTAATGGAGGCAATCTGCGAGACATATGGGACCTCTAATAGGATTAGTTTTTTTAATCTGAAACATTATAAAATGTCCGTTGTCGAACAGCCAGATAAATTCTATATTTCACCCCGCAACACGGGCCTGAACGGCTTGATTTCTTTGGAAATCAATTGGCTTCGTTGTTGCGATGTTGTGTTTGCAAACTCGTATTTCGAGTTAGGTAGATTTCTACCATAATGTTTTGTCCACACTCCCTGTGACAAAACATATACTTCCTGTATTTATTTTTGACCTGTCTGTCAAATTTGTTACACCGCCTAAATTAGGCGGTGTTTTTTTATCTATCAAAAATCTCATCCGCATATCTGGCAGCAATATCACTTTATTACTCTTCTTTCGGATTAATTATCGTTATATCAACACAAAGTGTATGGCTTTGCGATAAGCCTCAACATTATGCTAAGTAATGGTTGTCTGTAACGCGATCAAAAACAAAAAAGGCGCAAATTGATGTCTCAATTTGCGCCTTTTAACGTATTTTAACAGTCAGCTATGGACGGTAAACTTTTACGTTGCTGAAGCCTTGCTCTTGCAAGTAAAGCGCTTGCAGACGGCTCATCACACCGCGGTCACAGTAAAGTAGGTATGTCTTAGACTGGTCTAAGTCACCAAACTGTGTACCCAGCTTGTAGAAAGGGATATGTTTCACATCCACACCTTCGATTTCAAGTGGGTTATCGTCTTCCTCTTCAGGACTACGAATATCTAGCACAACCGCGTGCTCTTCTACCGCTTGAACTTGCTCTACTTCTGGTGCGGCTTGCTCAGACTCTTTCGCGATATCACGAATGTCCATCATGCGAGCTTCTTGAACCACTTGCTCAAGGATACTAAAGTCGAATTTCTCTTCTTCAGCTTCTAGCTTGCCTTTCACCGCTTTCACGGTTGGCTTCTTAGAGATAACACCACAGTATTCTGGCATTGTCTTCGCGAAATCTTCTGTGCCGATTTCACGTGCTAGATTGATAATGTCTTCTTTATCCCAGTTGATAAGCGGACGCAGAATCAGCGTGTCTGTTACGTTATCGATGTGGCGTAGATTGGTTAACGTTTGGCTCGATACTTGACCTAGCGCTTCACCTGTTACCAATGCTTCGATCTTCATCTTCTGGGCGATCATGCCTGCTGCACGCATAAACATACGCTTCAAGATCACGCCCATTTGGCCGTCATCGACTTTCTCTAGGATTTCCGCAACCACAGGTTCGAAATCAACTGAAATGAAACGTACTTTTGCAGAAGAACCGTATTTGTTCCATAGGTAGTGAGAAACCTGCTTAACGCCGATTTCGTGTGCTGGACCACCTAAGTTAAAGAAGCAGTAATGTACTTTTGAGCCACGCTTGATATGAAGGTAGCTAGAAACACCAGAGTCAAAACCACCAGAGATCAAGCTCAACACGTCTTCTTGCGTGCCCAGTGGGAAGCCGCCTAAACCTTTATGACGAGCCAGCACTTGGTTTAGCTTATCGTTCGAGACTTCCACCTTGATCGTCACGTCTGGGTTTTGCAGCTTAACTCTTGCGCTCTCAATCGCTTGGTTTAAACCACCGCCGACATAACGCTCTAGTTCGATAGAGGTAAAGTCGTGCTTACCGCGACGCTTCGCACGTACAACAAAGGTTTTATTTTCGAGTGCAGAGCGATTTAGCTCCAGTACTTGTTCGAAGATATCGTGCAAGTCTTTAAATTCGGTCTGCTTCACTTCCAGTACGTGGTGAATGCCTGGTGTATGAGTCAAAACCTCAAGAACTTCAGCGTGGAATTCGTTACTCTCAGAGGTCACTTCAATGTGATCACGACGGTTGAATACCGCGACAGATTCCGTGCGGCTCTTAATGATGTTACGAATGTTGCACTCTAAAATCTTTGTGAAGCGCTTACGCACAGATTCACTTTTTACAAAAATTTCTGGATGGGGCTTTACAATAAATTTCATAGTCTAATTCGCAGGTTAGTTTCGCAATCAACAAAGAGTGACACTCAACTTCAATGCTTCATACGCAGTAAAACCGCGTTTCAGTCACAAAAAGTAGTCTGAGCTCACTTTTAAGGCGCAAGATTATACACCCAAGCGGATTGGAAAAACAAAAAAAGCGAGCAATCTGCTCGCTTTCTTATCTCTCTACTGACTTGAAACTAAAGTCTAGTTATTGAATTACAGGCACTTCTTCACTGTATAGTGGCTCGCCTTGCATGATGCTGATTTCAACCCGTCGGTTAAGCGCGCGATTTTCATCAGAATCATTCGGCAACAATGGTTCAGTATCTGCCATGCCTCGCACTCTCAAACGTTGATGAGAGAAGCCTCTCACCTTCTCCATCTCTTGTGCAACCGATACGGCGCGCTGAGAGGAGAGATCCCAGTTAGAACGATAAAGCTCTGAGTCTAACGGTCGGTTGTCCGTATGACCAGATACTCGCACAATGCCTGGCACGTCTTTTACTAACTCTGCAATTTGTCGAACTAAAGGACGGAATTTAGGCTGTAAGAAGGCCGAGCCTTCAGGGAATGCACCTTTTTCACGCATACGTATAACAATCTGTTGGCCAAGATTTTCAACTTCAATGGCACCTTGTTCAATCTCTCGCTCTAAGGCTTTCTTGATGCTTTCCATCAAGGTTTCCATCTCTTGCGACATCTCTTCAGATTGCTGCTGTTGCATGTCCGCTTCTGCAGATTGATTGTTTTGCGTTGACGTTTCTGGCGATTGGCCCCCCGTTAACTTGCCTTCATCACGCTTTGTGCCACCAGCACGGTCAGACTCCCCTTCATGAAATTCGAGCGTCTGCTGAGTGATGTCCATGGTTTGCTGCATGATGACATCAATCGGCGTTGGTTCTGGTCGGCCCGGTCGAAACTCTTGAGCAATGATGCTAGTACCTTTGGGAATGTCTTTCACTTCAAGTTGATTTTGTACACCAAAGGCAAATTTCATTGATCCCGCAATCTGTTTGAACTTCAGTACGTCCATTTCAGAAAACGAGAGCAGAAGAACAAAGAAACACATCAGTAGCGACATTAAATCCGCGAATGTCCCCATCCATAACGGGAGACCGGGTGGCGGACAATCGCATTTGTTATCTTCATCATCCATCACTACTCTCCAAGTTACTCGTCAATCTCAAGGGCACGTTTACCTTCGTTGAGGTAGTTCTTCAAGTAACTATCAATCACTCGCGGGTTTTGACCATCTTGAATCGCTAATACACCATCCATGATCAAACGGCGGTTTAGCGTTTCTTGGTCACGTCGCAGAGAAAGCTTATCCGCAATAGGGAAAAACACCATATTGGACAGGATCGCGCCATACAATGTGGTTAAGAGTGCAACCGCCATTGCTGGTCCAATCGCTTTTGGATCATCCATGTTTGAAAGCATCGCAACAAGACCAACCAAGGTACCAATCATTCCCATCGCAGGAGCAACGTCACCAAAGGCGCGAAATACGCCAGTACCTTGCGTATGTCGTTCATCTGTAAGCGCGATGTCTTTTTTGAGTGCCGCTCTCACAACGTCGGCATCATGGCCATCAACCAGTAGATCAATGCCTTTCTGCATGAATGTGTTGTTTATTTCCATCTCTTCAAGAGCAAGAAAACCACCTTTACGCGCCGCATCGGCCATTTCCACAATTTTTGCGATCAGGTCTTCGGGTTCATCCGCTTTAAACATGAAGGCTTTGCCAGCAATCTTTGTCGCACCAAAAAACTGTCCCATTGTGAACTTCATCAATACGACGAATATTGAGCCACCAACGACAATAAGGATCGACGTGACATCGACAAACATGCCGATGCTGCCACCAAGCACCATCGCCATAATGACGAATGCAAAACCACCAATCAAACCTAATAGGGTTGCTAAATCCACAAAGCACTCCTCACGCTATACTCAAATACTGCCATTGGGCGGATTATTACCTGTATCGACAACTCGCGCAGAATTTTTAGAAAAATCTTAGCTAATGGATCACAAATTAGACTTAACAACCTTAACCAAAATATGGGGTTTCAGCGCTTAGGCTCGTTTAACGCTAATTTTGTGACAATTATATAAGGTTAAATTTGACCAAGTTACTAGGCTAAGGTAACTTTCGTGCATCTTCTCCAAGGCTTGATTAAGGCAGAAAAAAGATGGCGGTCAAGAAACCAGAAAACATGACCTTCGAAGCAACCATTGAAGAGCTTGATAGCTTGGTTGATCAATTAGAAAATGGCGATCTTGCCCTAGATGATGCTCTACGTAAGTTTGAACGAGGCATTGCCTTAGCTCGTGCTGGCCAAACTAAACTTAGCGACGCCGAACAGCGCGTAAGTATTCTTCTCAGCGAAGATGATGAAGCACCATTGAGTGACTTCAAACCAGATTCAGAATAACCATCAGTAGTGAGCAATGTGATGCAACAGACATTGACGTCTTTTCAACAAAGAAACAATCAGCAATTGAACTTGTGGCTCGATCAGCTTCCATATCAAGAGCAGCCATTGATTCAAGCAATGAAATACGGCCTTTTGCTAGGTGGAAAACGCGTTCGCCCTTTTCTTGTTTACATCACAGGTCAAATGCTCGGCTGTAAACCAGAAGACTTAGACACTCCTGCCGCTGCTATCGAATGTATACATGCCTACTCACTCATTCATGATGATCTGCCAGCCATGGACGATGATGAACTGCGTCGAGGTCAACCAACTTGTCATATTAAGTTTGATGAAGCAACCGCAATACTGACAGGTGATGCACTACAAACTCTCGCCTTCACCATTATTGCCGATGGTCAATTAAACCCGGCGGCAGAAACTCAACGCATCAACATGATCAAAGCGTTGGCGCATTCTTCTGGCGCCAACGGCATGTGTGTTGGACAAGCTTTAGATTTAGGCGCAGAAAATCGCCAAGTTTCTCTTGAAGAAATGGAAGAGATACACCGTAAAAAAACCGGAGCTCTGATAGATTGTGCGGTAAAATTAGGTGCATTAGCTGCTGGTGAGAAAGGTATCGAGGTTCTACCTCACTTGGAGCGCTACTCAAAAGCAATTGGTTTGGCGTTTCAGGTTCAAGACGATATTCTTGATATCATCAGTGACACAGAAACACTGGGTAAGCCTCAAGGTTCCGACCAAGGTCTGAATAAGAGCACTTATCCTTCCCTGCTGGGTTTAGAGGGAGCCATAGAGAAAGCTCACACTCTGTTACAGGAAGCACTTCAAGCATTGGAAGCTATCCCATACAATACTCAGTTACTCGAAGAGTTCGCCCGATATGTCATCGAGCGCAAAAATTAACACTATAAGCGCGCATTTATATGACTCTTGATATTTCAAAGTACCCAACACTGGCGTTAGCAAATACACCGGAAGAATTACGTCTCCTTCCGAAAGAAACATTACCAAATCTGTGTGATGAACTGCGAACGTATCTGCTAAATTCAGTGAGCCAATCTAGCGGACACTTAGCGTCTGGCTTAGGCACCGTGGAGCTAACTGTCGCTCTGCATTATGTTTACAACACCCCTATCGACAAATTGATCTGGGATGTTGGTCATCAGGCTTACCCGCATAAAATCCTCACCGGACGTCGCGATAAAATGCCAACAATTCGCCAAAAGGATGGTCTACACCCTTTCCCTTGGCGTGAAGAAAGTGAATATGACACCTTATCTGTCGGTCACTCTTCGACATCGATTAGTGCAGGTCTTGGCATGGCCATCAGCGCACAAAAAGAAGGCAAAGGTCGTAAAATCGTCAGTGTAATTGGTGATGGCGCAATTACAGCAGGCATGGCATTCGAAGCCATGAACCACGCTGGCGACGTTCATCCTGATATGTTGGTGATTTTGAACGACAACGAAATGTCGATTTCAGAAAACGTAGGCGCGCTGAATAACCACCTTGCTAAGGTACTTTCTGGCAGCTTGTACACTTCTATCCGTGAAGGCGGTAAGAAAGTGCTGTCTGGTGTTCCACCTATTAAAGAGTTGGTTCGCCGTACGGAAGAGCACCTCAAGGGCATGGTAGTGCCTGGTACTCTGTTCGAAGAGTTCGGCTTTAATTACATTGGTCCGATTGATGGGCACGACGTCAATGAACTCGTCAAAACGCTAAAAAACATGCGTGAGCTCAAAGGTCCTCAGTTCCTGCACATCATGACCAAGAAAGGCAAAGGTTATGAGCCTGCCGAGAAAGATCCTATCGGCTACCACGGTGTTCCTAAATTCGATCCAACGCATAACTGTCTACCGAAAAGCAGTGGCGGTAAGCCAACTTACTCAAAGATCTTTGGTGACTTTTTATGTGATATGGCGGCCCAAGATCCTAAGCTAATGGCAATTACGCCAGCAATGCGCGAAGGCTCTGGTATGGTACGTTTCTCAAAAGAATATCCAGACCAATACTTTGACGTGGCGATTGCTGAGCAACACGCTGTGACACTTGCAACAGGTATGGCAATTGCTGGCGATCATCCAATCGTAGCTATCTATTCGACTTTCTTGCAACGTGGTTATGACCAACTGATCCACGATATCGCGATCATGGATTTACCAGTAATGTTCGCTATCGACCGTGCAGGTCTCGTTGGTGCAGACGGCCAAACTCACCAAGGCGCATTCGATCTAAGCTTTATGCGCTGTATTCCGAACATGGTGATCATGGCGCCAAGTGACGAAAACGAATGTCGACAAATGCTTTACACTGGCCATAAACATACTGGCCCTAGTGCGGTTCGATACCCTCGCGGTAGCGGGATGGGCGTAGAAATCGAAACTGAGTTTACGGCTTTAGAAATCGGTAAAGGACGCATGGTTCGCCAAGGTGAAAAAGTTGCTATTCTGAACTTTGGTACTTTCTTGGGTAACGCGCTAGAAGCGGCAGAATACCTTAACGCCACTGTTGCTGATATGCGCTTTGTGAAGCCGCTCGATGAAGCATTAATTCGTCAACTAGCCGCAGATCATGACGTGCTCGTGACGTTAGAAGAAAATGTTATCGCCGGTGGTGCAGGTGCAGGTGTCGTTGAGTTTATGATGAAAGATAAAATCATTAAGCCAGTCTTAAACCTAGGCTTACCCGATGAGTTTATTCATCAAGGAACACAAGATGAACTGCATGAAGAGCTTGGTCTCGATGCAAAAGGGATTGAAAAATCCATCTTGGATTATTTAGCAAAATAGCATGTAAAAAGGGATGCTCATGGCATCCCTTTTTTACGTCCAACGTTTAATTCATCCAGCCAGCGTATTTTGCGACTAGAAACAGGGCAACACCAGCCATAATTCCCGCCACGATATCATCAACCATAATACCCAGCCCACCGTGAACTCGCTTATCTAGCCACCCAATTGGCCACGGTTTTACCATGTCGAAAAAACGGAACAAGATGAAGCCAGTGAGCAACCACTTCCACTCGGTCAACGGAATATTTAACGCAGGGACGATACCCATCGTAATCCAAAAACCCGCAAATTCATCCCATACGATTGAACCATGATCATGTACTTTCATGTCTGCAGACGTCACTTGGCAGATTTGAATGCCGATCACACACGAAATCAGAACAACAATGACATACGCCGTAAATGGCAATTGCGCCAACAACAAAAAGAAGGGCACGGCCGCCAGTGTCCCCATTGTTCCTGGAATAAACGGGGATAATCCACTGCCAAAACCCGTCGCCAATAGATGCCACGGGTTCTTTAATGAAATCAGAGAAAGAGGGTTGGTCATATCCTTAAACCTATACTGCTAGTTTGGTTTCAATCGTCATGCCTGTGAGCTGCTCAATAGTAACAGGCTCTTGGCTAGAGCTTAGCTCAGATCATTTAAAGTGGTCGAAGCCACTTAAGTCCCAATCAAGTGGTTGATTGTTATCATGCAGCTCGAAGGTTCCATTTGGTCGGATTTGACCAATACATGTGACCTTACAGCCAGTATGAGATAAAGCGCTTTGTAACGAGCCTCGATTTTGCTCCGGCACGGTAAAACACAACTCGTATTCTTCGCCACTTGCTAAAGCATACTGCTGCGCGCTGATCTTATCATCTAAAAACTGGACTAATTCTGAAGAGATCGGTAGCTGAGAGACATCAATACTCACCCCAACCTGAGATCGCTGTAAAATGTGCTTAATATCAGAGATTAAACCATCTGAAATATCTATCGCCGACGAGGCTAAGCCAACAAGAGCCTGACCAGCGAGCACACGAGGCGAACTAAGGTAATGAGCTCGCTCTAGTGCTTCCGCGCCAGCTCTGCTGCGTAGAGAGCCATCTAGAATCACATCCAAGCCAGCTTTTGCATCGCCAAGGTTCCCCGTTACGTACACCCAGTCCCCTGACTTTGCTCCGGAACGTGTGAGAGCTTTACCTTCAGGCACAAAACCTTGCACCGTCAGAGTCAGACACAATGGCCCTTTTGTGGTATCACCGCCAATTAACTGAATACCATAGTAATCAGCCAATTCGAAAAATGCATCACAGAAAGGTGCAAGCCATTCTTCATCTGGCTCGGGCATCGTTAATGCAAAGCTCACCCACGCTGGCGTTGCTCCCATCGCTGCTAAATCACTGATGTTAGAAGCCAATGCTTTGTGCGCTACCCATGCGGGGTTCGCATCGGCTAAGAAATGCGTTCCCGCCACCAATGTATCCGTACTAATCGCAATCTGAACATTAGCCGGCGCTTTGACGAGTGCGCAATCATCACCAGCCGCTAGGTGGACATCTTTACGTTGGCTCTGACGATCGACGAAGTATTTGTCTATCAGATTAAATTCACCAGACATAATTCACTTACTTTTTGATGTAAAAGCTTTTGATACAAAAAAGGTCAGCATGTGCTGACCTTTTCATTGAAGAAATCTTTATTTCTTACGAATGTGAGGTGCTGCTTTATCAAGTACACCGTTCACAAACTTGTGGCTATCTTCTGCTGCGAAGACTTTTGCAAGTTCAATCGCTTCATTGATAACAACTTTGTAAGGAACATCTTCGCGACGAGTCATCTCGTACATAGCAAGGCGAAGAAGAGCAAGTTCCATCATATCTAAATCCTGCATAGGACGAGAGATGTATGGACGAATTTTGCTATCTAGCTCAGCGTGGCTAAGTACAACACCGCTTAGTAGTTCACGGAAGTAAGCTACGTCTGTTTCTGGAGCAGCAAGCGCTGGCTCAGATGCATGAAGTTCTTCTTCATCGTATTTGTCTCCAGACAAAAACTGTTCTTCAATCTTGGCAACATTCTCTTTAGTAATTTGCCATGAGTAGATCGCCTGTAGAGCGAATTGACGTGCGTTACGACGTGCGGCTGGTTTCACACTGGCCCCCATTAGGAATCAATTTCAGATAGTACATTAATCATTTCAAGTGCGCTTAGTGCAGCCTCTGCACCTTTATTACCAGCCTTGGTTCCTGCGCGTTCAATCGCTTGATCGATCGTATCAACAGTCAAAACACCAAATGCTACTGGAATGCTGAATTCCATAGACACTTGTGCTAGACCTTTGTTCATTTCACTACAAACATAGTCAAAGTGAGGCGTTCCACCGCGAATAACAGACCCTAGAGAAACAATAGCGTCGAATTTGCCAGTTTTAGCAACACGCTGAGCTACTAGAGGTAGTTCTACGGCACCTGGACAACGCACAACCGTGATGTTGTCTTCGCTTACTTGTCCGTGACGCTTTAGTGTATCGATCGCACCAGAAAGTAGGCTTTCGTTAATAAAACTGTTGAAACGAGAAATAACGATAGCAATTTTTGCATTTGGCGCTGGGAAGCCACCCTCGATCACTTTCATAAGCTTTCCTTTAACTCTATTTATAAGTGAAATATGTTCATCAAGTGAGAATCGCCGGATTCTAGCACAAATTTGTGAGCAATATCTAATGGAAATTGGAGGCAAATCACCGGTTCCTAGCCATTGACGAATTGAGTGCGTAAAAGACTAGGAACTTATTGTTCGGTTGTTACTCGCAGACGTACTCAACCACGTTCAGACCAAAGCCACCTAATGCGTGGTACTTTTTGTTGGTCGATGACAGAAGGCGCATATCATGTACACCGAGATCCGCAAGAATCTGTGACCCCACACCAACACGGCGAGACGTACCTTGTTTTTTAGCAAGCGTTGGTGCTTCACCTTTGTCTTGCGCTTCAAACATCTTCACGCGATGAATAAGTAGATCGGTCGATTCTTCATGGCCAAGAACAACCAGCACACCGCCTTCTTCACCAATGCGTTTCATTGCCTTATCTAGTGTCCAGCTGCGCTCTGCATTACGATCGCTACGTAGTAAGTCGGTAAAAACGTCTTGAAGATGTACGCGAACCAGTGGCGCTTTTTCTTTCAAATCGCCCTTGCACATTGCGTAGTGCACTTGGTTATCAATGGTGTCCTTGTACGTGACTAACGTGAACTCGCCAAACTCTGTCGGTAACTTGCACTCTGCCACACGTTCAATCGTTGTCTCAGTGTTATTGCGGTACTCAATTAGGTCGGCAATAGTGCCCAATTTAATACCGTGCTTCTCTGCGAAGATCTCTAGATCAGGGCGACGAGCCATGGTGCCGTCGTCATTTAAGATCTCAACAATCACCGATGCAGGCTCTAAACCAGCAAGGCGAGCCAAATCACAGCCAGCTTCAGTGTGACCAGCGCGAGTCAGTACGCCGCCATCTTGGGCCGCGAGCGGGAAGATATGACCAGGCTGCACCAAATCCGCAGCTTTGGCGTTTGGCGCGACTGCCGCTTGAACCGTACGTGCGCGATCCGCGGCTGAAATACCCGTCGTTACCCCTTCTGCCGCCTCAATCGAAACAGTAAAGTTGGTTGTGTATTGCGCATTATTGTCTTGCACCATTGGTGGCAGACCTAGGCTTTCGCAACGATCTTTGGTCATGGTTAAACAAATCAGGCCACGGCCATAGGTTGCCATAAAGTTGATGGCTTCCGGCGTAATATGCTCGGCAGCCATGATCAAGTCACCTTCATTCTCGCGGTCTTCATCATCCATTAGGATGACCATTTTGCCTGCGCGAATATCATCAATAATTTCTTGTGGCGTACTGATTGGCATAGTCTGTTTTCCCGTTATTCTAAATTTGTTATTGCGGCAGCAATGAAAAAATCATGTTGCAGTGAATGCTGGTGAGGTCAATAGTTTGAGCTTTGCACCAAGCAAGTCAATGAATCTCGCGGTGTTCTGTGAGTCTGCTCTTTATCGCATGCCTCACGCAGCCACTCCCAAGACTTATGCAAAACCGTTTTGCTGTAAAAAGTCCATCGTGATACGAGACTCGGCCTTATCTTCTTGTTGCCCTTGCAGTAAACGCTCCATATAACGCGCAAGTACATCAACTTCTAAGTTTACTTTGCGCCCCACTTGAAACTGGTCAATCGTAGTTTCTTCACTCGTATGAGGAACGATCGTCAGCTTAAAAGCATTTTTACGTAAGTCGTTGACGGTTAGGCTAATACCATCAACAGTAATCGAGCCTTTCTCTGCAACGTACTTGCTAATTTCCGCTGGCATTGCAACCCAAAACTCTATCGCACGGCCAACTAAATTGCGTTCGACAATTTCACCAACCCCATCGACATGGCCAGAAACGATATGTCCCCCCAATCGCGTTGTTGGTAACATGGCTTTTTCTAGATTCACCTTCTCGCCTACTTGGTATTCAGCAAACCCAGTTTTCTTCAAGGTTTCTAATGACAGATCAGCACTGTAATAGTGGCTTCCGAAGTCAACTACCGTTAAGCAAACACCATTGGTCGCGATGCTATCGCCTAACTTAACGTCTGACATATCAAGCGTCCCCGTTTCAACCGTAACGGTGATATCTTCGCCCTTCGGCGTAATCGCAGCTAACTTGCCAACTGCTTCTACTATTCCTGTAAACATACTATTTCTTATCTAAGTTCATTACGTTTGATGGTGGCGGTGATGCGAATGTCTACCCCGACCATACGAACGTCTGTAATGTTTAAATCAATGACGTCAGCCATAGCGCTTAATCCTAAAGCACCGATAAGCCCCCGACCATCGCTGCCCATGAGTTTTGGCGCAAGGTAAACAATGAGCTCATCTACAAGATTAGCCTTTATCATCGCACTCGCTAGCGTGGCTCCAGCTTCAACCCATAAGTGATTGATGTGGTGCTCATCCGAGATACGTTTTAATGTTGTTGATAAGTCAATTTGGTCAGCGCTGTCCAATAGAGGGATACATTCTCCATCTGGGCTAACAATAACTCGCTCTCCATCGGTGTGGAACAGCTTGAGCGCATCCGTTAAATGGTTCTGACGGTCTAAGATTACACGTACTGGTTGACGAACTTCTTCTCGTAAATACTGCGCTTGAACACTGGTAGGTAAGTCATCCCAACGCACATTGAGTGACGCATTATCATCAATCACCGTTTTGCTAGTAGAAAGAATGCCACCACTCATTGCTCGATAACGCTGCACATCTTGGCGGGCCGCTGGGGAGGTGATCCATTGGCTCTGCCCATTACTGAGCGCGCTTTGCCCATCCAAGCTGGCTGCCATTTTTAATTGAACAAACGGCATGCCTGTACGCATGTACTTTATAAAACCAGGGTTAAGGGCAAGGGCATCTTGCTCTAACAAGCCAATTTGTACTTCAACTCCGGCATCACGCAACATCTGGATGCCCCGCCCCGCAACTTTAGGGTTTGGGTCTACCATTGCGCAAACCACACGTGCCACTTTGGCTTTGATTAGCCCTTCAGCACATGGCGGTGTACGGCCGTAATGAGAGCAAGGTTCGAGCGTCACATAAGCGGTTGCACCAACTGCTTTTTCACCCGCCATGCGCATCGCGTGCACTTCGGCATGCGGCTCACCAGCGCGCTGGTGATAGCCCTCGCCAACAATTTCTTCATCACGAACGATGACGCACCCCACATTTGGATTTGGGGCGGTGGTATAAATGCCACGTCTCGCTAACTTAATAGCTCGTGACATCATGGCGAAATCTAAATCAGAAAACGCTCTTTCAGGAGTGTGTTGAGTCATGAGCTACTCAGTCTTCTAGGCGGGCAATCTCTTCGCCAAACTCGCGAATGTCTTCAAAGCTGCGGTAAACTGAGGCGAAACGGATATAAGCGACCTTGTCGAGCTCTTTGAGTTGGTCCATAACTAAATTACCAATCATTTCACTCGGAACCTCTCGTTCACCCGTCGCACGCAGTTGTGATTTGATCATGCTGATCGCTAACTCTATAGAATCGGCACTCACTGGGCGTTTCTCTAATGCGCGCTGAATACCGCCAACCATTTTATCTTCATCAAATGGTTCACGGTTGCCATTCGATTTGATCACTTTAGGCATCACTAACTCTGCGCTTTCAAACGTAGTAAAACGCTCGCTACACGCCAAGCACTGACGGCGACGTCGAACTTGATGGCCATCAGCCACTAATCGGGAATCAATAACTTTGGTATCGTTCTCGGAACAAAAAGGACAATGCATATCACCTCCATATCTATACCAAAATAACCTCATGAGCAATCACGAATAACCACACGTTCATGGTTATACGGACTCTATTAAAGCTATTTGGGTATAACGCTTTCAAACCGAAATAAAAGCTCATGTAGTGTAGCGGAATTGGTATGTTAGACAAAACAAAAAGGGGCCCAAAGGCCCCTTTTTCACTCAAGATCTCGTTGAATGTGTTAACTGCGTGCTAAGTAGTTCGCTTTACCAACCCACTTGTAGCTAGTTAGCTCTTCTAAGCCCATTGGACCACGGGCATGTAGCTTTTGCGTGGATACTGCGACTTCTGCGCCAAGGCCAAATTGCGCACCGTCTGTAAAGCGCGTTGAAGCATTCACATAAACCGCCGCCGAACCGACAGAATTGATGAACAGTTCTGAGTTTTCCAAACTATTGGTCATGATCGCATCTGAGTGGCTCGCGTTATGAACACGCATATGATCAATTGCATCTTTCACATCAGACACAACTTTTACACCAAAGGTGTAGCTCAACCATTCCGTATCAAAGTCACCTTCAACAGCATCGCGAACTTGTTTCGCTTGCTCCATAAGTTCTTTTGCTTTTGGCTCTGCCACGAACGTCACTTTATCGTTCATGCGCTCTACGATCATTGGTAGGAATTGTGCTGCAATTTTTTCATGCACGAGCAGCGTATCTAGTGAGTTACACGCAGATGGACGTTGAACTTTAGAGTTCTCAACCACATTCAGGGATTTCTCTAGATCAGCGGATTCGTCGACAAAGATATGGCTAATACCAAAGCCGCCAATAATCACCGGAATCGTGCTGTTTTCTTTACACATTTTGTGTAGGCCAGCACCACCGCGTGGAATGATCATGTCGACGTAATCGTCCAGTTTAAGCAGTTGAGAGACTAGCTCACGATCTGGCTTTTCAATGTACTGAACCGAAGCGGCAGGAAGGTTCGCCTTTGCTAGCGCAGACTGAATAACCTTTACCAATTCCATATTCGAGAAAAATGTCTCTTTGCCACCACGCAAAATGCTTGCGTTGCCGGTTTTCAAGCACAGCGCCGCAATATCAATAGTCACGTTAGGACGCGCTTCATAAATTACGCCCACAACACCCAGTGGTACGCGGCGGCGAGACAATGACATCCCATTTTCCAGTACCTTACTGTCGATTTCGCTGCCCACAGGATCGTTCAAGCTAATGACGTTGCGAACATCATTCGCAATTGCAGTCAATCGTTCTTCATTCAGCAAAAGGCGATCGAGCAGCGCATCGGTTAAACCCGCTTCACGGCCAAGTTCGATGTCTTTAGCGTTTGCCGCCAAAATAGCAGCGGAGTTTGCTTCTAGCTCATCAGCGATGATCGCTAAAGCTTGGTTCTTTTGCGCAGTTGACGCTGTCGCTAATTCGAAAGCTGCATCTTTAGCAGCTTTACCCATATTCGTTAAATCCACTTTGCTTCCCTCTAATTCTATTCCTGAATGACGACCAAATCATCGCGATGAATCACCTCAGAGCCATAATCATGCCCCAAAATAGAGATGATATCTTTACTGTGCTTACCAGTAATTTTAGTTAGGTCATCACTTGAGTAGGCGCTGATGCCACGAGCCACCAACTTACCGTGAGAATTTGTTACACGCGCCACTTCGCCTCGTGCAAAGTCACCACTTACTTTGATTACCCCTTTAGCAAGTAGGCTACTGCCCTTACCGACCACAGCATTTACCGCACCTTCATCAATAATGATGTCGCCCGATGCCGCAGGTCCCGCCAGAATCCAGCGTTTACGGTTTTCTAAAGCTTCAGCGCAAGGTAGGAAGCGTGTGCCTTGTGGCTCTGCACTCAAAGAGTCAAAGATAACATTCGGTGCACTACCGGCAGCAATAATAACCTCGATACCAGCGCGGCGAGCGATGTCTGCGGCTTGCAGCTTCGTTGCCATACCGCCAGTACCCAATGTTGTACCACTTCCTCCTGCGATTTTACGCAGCGTATCGTCGATGGTTTTTACTTCCTTGATCAACTCTGCGTTTGGGTCTTTACGAGGGTCAGCAGTAAACAGACCTTTTTGGTCAGTTAAAAGCAAGAGCTTATCTGCGCCACACAAAATGCCCACCAAAGCGGAAAGGTTGTCGTTATCGCCCACTTTAATCTCACTGGTCGCAACGGCATCATTTTCGTTTACGATAGGAATAATATCGTTCGCAACGAGCGCATTGATGGTGTCACGTGCGTTTAAGAATCGCTCGCGATCTTCTAAATCAGCACGAGTTAGTAGCATTTGGCCGATCTTGATACCGTAAATACCAAACAAAGACTCCCATGTTTGAATCAAGCGACTTTGCCCTACCGCCGCAAGTAATTGTTTACTCGCCATCTCGTTGGGCAATGCGGGGTAACCAAGATGCTCACGGCCTGCTGCAATAGCACCAGACGAAACCATTACCACTGAATGGCCTTGTTTTTTAAGCTCAGCACACTGGCGCGCTAACTCAACCATGTGAGCACGGTCGAGTGCCAGAGTGCCGCCTGTCAGCACACTTGTACCCAGTTTCACAACGACAGTTTGTGGTTGTGAAACAACTGCATTTTGTTGATTCGTTGTCATGATGTCTTCTGAAGTGAAAAACAAATAAAGAGAGGATGTTTTAACAATCAAATAGGGAATTAACAAGAGAAAAGGTGCGTTTTCGCACCTTTTTGTTTGGTATTAAATGAAAACAACCAAATTAAGCGAAATCGAAAGACTCCGTGTGATATTCGACTTCTAATTTGAAGTGTTCTTCTAAAGGTAACCGTTCACCAGTAGGAGCTTGATTTAATGGATTACAGACTAAATACGTTGGGGTAAGGCTTGCGAAGTGTAACAGCTTGAACGATTTCCATTAGAGCAGACAGGCTCGAGATGCCTCGTTTGTTACAGGTCTCAACAAGCGAATGCATACGGCCCCTGAACTTGTCGCCCGCATCAGAGGTCGTTCCGAAGCTAATCTTACGTTGGATGACACTGCCACGTATTCTCCGCTCTGCTTCGTTGTTGGTAAGGGGGATTGAAGGATCGGTTAAAAATAACCACAAGCTTTGACGATGAGATTGTAGCTTTTTACATCGACCTTTATATCTCTGTACGACTATCCCACTGCCTTTTTGAAGCCAGTGGTCGAAAGACTTTCGCAGTCGATTCATGCGGCGAATATACTGTTCGGGCTGGATGTCTGCATTTTCCAAGCGGTGGCGTATTCTGAAAACCATATTGGAGATCAGTGTTAGCCGTTGTCCAACGAGAGCGGTGTAACCACCACCAGTATAATCAGCGATTTGCTGAAGATTTCGTTTCACATGTGACCAGCACAGTTGATGTTTTTCTGGCTTTAGCCAGTTATAGCTTGGGCATTGGTCAGTGACCACAAGGCCACTATAATTCTTACCTAACATGGTCTTGGCGGAATGGGTTGAACGAGAGAACAAGATCTTTTCGTAGACAAGGTCTTCACTGGCGACCAACCAACACCAACGTAAGCTCTCTTCACCATTACGAGGATGGGAAGTTTCATCTACATGAACTAGCGGTGCTGTTTGGATACTATCTCGGATTGCATGATGTAAAGGGGTCAGCATTGAAGCCACTTTGGTCTGAGCTTCGCTGATGGCACCAACAGAGAAGGTTGTACCCAGTTGCTCTTTTAGCAGAGAGCGAATTTTGCGGATACTTAAATGATATTGTCCTGCTAATACAGCGATATAGCTGAGCAAGTTAGGCCCAATAATACCTTGTGAGACATTTTCAGGTTTCTTAGCTCTAACGACCTCATGGCAATATTGACATTGACCTGAAAATAATCGGTACTCAGAGACCTCGACCGTTGGCTTCGGTATTTCGTGAACTTGATGCCGATAAAACGGGTTATTGTGAACGAAGATGTCCGATTTACCACAGCACGGACACGTAGAATCAGGCAAGCAATCGATAACAGTGTCCGTTTTCTTCAGTTTCGAGAGCTGTCGTTGACTCCCTGAGTGACCCTGTTTAGCTCCTCTCGGATTGCGGTCACCAGAGCTTTGAGCTTTTTTCGCTCAGCCCGCTCCTTTGGGCCATCCGAAGACGGTGGTTTTGAAGAGTTGGAGCAACGGGTTTTCAGCTTATCTTCATAATGGCGAAGTTGTTCCCACAACTCTTCGATGAGTGCGTTAGCTTCATTGATATCAGAGGCAACAGGCGGAGCCTCTGCGAATTTGGATTTCTTCTTTTTCATACCTTCATCATGAAGTCTGAAAATGATCACTCAAGAAGAAAAAGTGGATCAAGTGCGGAGAGTCACACTTGATTGTCAATGGGGGACTGGTGAACGGTTACTTCTAAAGTATCAACCAGCTTTTGATGGAATGTGCTCTGCGTCAGATACACTTCCTCTACCGCTTTTTTAGGCAGGGCTTCAGATACCCATTGCCCTTCTTTGTTGTACTTGCCGATATGATATTTGGCAGTAAAGCCTCCTTCGATGGATTCTAAATCCATCCACCAGCCCCAAAATTCACGCTTCTCAGGCGATTTTTTGTCGTCTACACAAACAGATAGACAATCAAAATAATAGCGCCCTTCTTGCGATTGTGGTTCGCGCAGGTAAGGCCCTATCGCCTTCAACTTTGACATCAAGCGAAAGTGAGTCGGGCCCTGAGTCGTCTCTGACATATGAATCTCCGTTTTCATAGTTAAAAGTAAACACCCAAGAATGATTATTATTTTTAATTATCATGAGCTTATTTTTTGCTCAGCTATATCACTTTTAACTAATTTAGGAGAATTGTCACCCTAATAATTCATCTTCTAGCCACTTTATGGCTAAATCGAGGGATTGCTCATATCCTTTTGTAATCGTTTTGGAACTGATTTTTTTCGCTCTGCCATACTGGCTAAACAGCGCGACGAGTTGGTTATCACTGTGTGGAGACACCGGATCGCCTTCAAGGCTCAAAGCTAAAATAGGTACTTTGGTTTTTCTACTGCTCAAGAAGCCCTGAACCTTCAATGACCAGGCCATCATCTGGCCCGCCATGCTATTAATATCAACCGCGCTTTTCCCTAAGCGAGAAGCCAACAGATCCAGATACATCTTCGGCATCTTTTGCAGCTTCTCAGGGGAAGTAAAAATATCATGCACGGGTGCGCCGAGGGCTACACAAGCTTTGATCTTCTCTTGTTCAACAAAAGAGAGTCGGATCATGGCATTACCACCAAAACGAAATCCAACTAACCCCACTTTGTGATGATCCACCCAAGGCAATGAATACAGCTCATTTAGTACCGCTTGGTGCAGACAGCTTGAGTTCTCAGTCAAAGGCCAGTGAGAACTGTGCCCCACCGAAGGCATGTCGACCGTCAACATTGCAATATCTCGTGGTGCAAGATGATTGCGGAACAAACGCCACATGTCGGTTTGTAACGTATCGAGACCAGCGCTCACCATCACCACAGGCAGTTGCTTGTCGGTTCTTGGCAAATGAAGGTTCGCGATGATTTTGCGATTTTGGTAAGGCACTTCAATTTGCTTGATGGTGTACTTGGTCTTCTCTGCGCCGTCAGAATACGCTTTGTTTGCCAGCACTTGAGCCTGCAAGGCCAAATTATCATTCTTCAGATGTGGGTAGCCTGCGATACTAAAACACAAAGAAGCGGTGAAGAGTTCATCGGCGGCCTCCTCACCTTGCATTTCATTTGAACGCTTCTGATGCTCCATGCCGAGCTTAATCCACTCAAATGTCCAGTTGCCGTTGTGGTACCCCATTACGGTGTCTAACCAATCATCATTGGTTCGAGAGTGGGAAGAAGAAGCGATTTTAGAAAGCACACCTTCCATCTCTATCGGAGACAACCCTTGCCAAGCCCATTGCAAGCGGCGCAAATGACGATACCAAGCACGATCACCCTGCGCCTCTCGCTCATCAAGTATTTTTTGACTGGTCGGCATGTACTGGGTAAGCGCAGAGGTTTCTTTTGCTTGCTTATGTTTCACGAACAAAGTTTCGGAAAGATTTTTACTGACGTCTTCAGACATAGGAAGAACCTTAGGCTATTAGCATGAGTTGTTATGATAATAAAAAAAATGCCCCTATACAGGGGCATTTCTCAATATTCTTTAATAGCGTTTATTTTTGCTTGCGGTTTACAGGCTCAGCGTACTGGATTGACATATCCCAAGGTTGTTCAATCCAAGTGTCTTGCGCGATATCTACCACGTAATCATCTAGCAACGCTTTGCCTGAAGGTTTCGCACACACAGCGATCATCTTCGCTTTTGGATACATCTCACGTAGTTTGCGCGCCGTATCACCACTGTCTACTAGGTCTTCAACGATGAGGTAACCTTCACCATCGCCTTCAGGTGCTTTTAGTACCGTCATATCGCGCTGATGATCATGGTCGTAGCTTGAAATACAGATTGTATCAACGTAACGAATACCCAGTTCACGAGCCAAGATAGCGCCAGGAACCAAACCACCGCGGCTTACCGCCCAAATTCCTTTCCATTGCTCAGCTGGCATTTGTTTTTCAGCCAGTTCACGGCAGTAAGTCTGCATTGCATCCCAAGTGATAATGAATTTTTTACTCATTGTAATAACCTAATAATTTGAAAATATGCATCCTCAAAATCTAGTGAACTCACTCAAAAGCGGAATGCTCACTGACCTCTCCAAAATGTATGGAGATGAGGATTTCAAGCTGCGCAAACGATTATTCTACCGAAACACACCGCTAATACCAACGGTGATATCAAAATTCTCTGCCTATTCCGCAGAAAAACCGTCTTAAGTGAACAACGTGAAAAAAGAAAAAGCCAGCGTGAATAAATCCACACTGGCTTTTTGCTCGAGAAATTAACCGGCGAGGTATTTGACGATGAAGATGGCAGACATCACCCACACACTCATCGACACTTCACGGCCCTTGCCGCTGAATAATTTGATCGCCGAGTACGCGATAAAGCCTAACGTAATACCCTCTGCAATCGAGAACGTTAACGGCATCACCAAACAAGTCACAACAACTGGTGATGCTTCCGTTAGGTCACGCCAATCAATGCTTACCAGCCCAGACAACATCAAAATCGCGACATAGAACAGAGCGCCGGATGTTGCATAAGCAGGGATCATTCCTGCTAGTGGTGAAAACAATAGAGCAAGTAGGAAGAGCACACCAACAACCACTGCTGTTAGACCAGTACGACCACCAGCCGCCACACCAGAAACACTCTCAATGTAAGATGTGGTGTTTGAGGTACCAAGTAGTGCACCTACTGACGTTGCCGTTGAGTCTGCAAGTAACGCTTTGTTTAAACGCGGGATGTTGCCATTCTCATCCGTGAGGCCTGCTTTTTGAGAAACGCCAACTAGCGTACCTGCGGTATCAAACAAATCGACAAATAGGAAAGCAAACACAACGGAAATCATGCCAACTTCAAACAAACCAGAGAAATCCAGTTGCATGAAAGTTGGTGCAATGCTTGGTGGCGTTGACATAATGCCGCTCCACTGCACATCACCAAATAGAAGGCCAAGCGCTGTAACACCAAGAATGGCGATCATCACCGCACCTTTCACACCACGGTGAACAAGCGCGATAGTAAGGAAGAAACCAATCGCAGCCAATACAGATGGCAATGATGTGATGTCTCCCATAGAAACTAATGTCGCGGGGTTATCAACGACGATGCCTGCATTTTTTAATGCGATAAATGCTAAGAAAAGACCGATACCGGCTGAAATACCAGTTCGAAGAGAATGCGGGATCGAGTTAATAATCCACTCACGGATCTTAAATATACTCAAAAGAATAAACAGCAGGCCTGAAACAAACACCGCCGCTAACGCAACTTGCCACGTATAGCCCATTCCCAACACAACAGAGTAAGTGAAAAATGCGTTCAGCCCCATTCCTGGTGCTTGTGCAATTGGGTAGTTGGCAACAAATCCCATGATGAAACAGCCGATAGCGGCCGCAAGACAAGTTGCAACAAAAATGGCACCACGGTCCATACCGGTATCCGACAGGATCGCTGGGTTTACAAAAATAATGTAAGCCATGGTTAGGAAGGTGGTAACACCTGCAATGATCTCAGTGCGCACATTTGTGCCATTGTCACTGAGCTTAAAAAGCCTCTCGAGCATGATCGAATCCTGTAAAGGTAAAAAGTAAACGGTTGCGTAATCGATTGGCGGGAATTATAAAGTTATCAAATAGCAAATTCTAGATAGAATCTTCACTCTAATACGATTTTTTTCTTTGGATATGAAACCCATTCGCTAATTCTTAAAAGCAAAACAGGAAATATATTCTTATAAAACAACAAGTAATAATTATCGTTCAGAACCCAACAACAGAATAAAAACTGAACAATGTACTAAACTTTCAAATAGAAACCGGGCGTTTTAAGCGTCATATCTAGGTGGATTTGACGGGGAAGTCGATAAAACTAAAGAACAGAGAATAGAATCCAGCCTTGATGGCAGAAAATGTGTCAGAAAGAGAAAGTGGAGATAAAAAAACGCCACCCAATTTGGGTGGCGGCGAATCATGTCAGCACTATCACTGAAAAAAAATTCCAATTTATAGGGGTGAACAAACTGTTCGAGTCACATGCGTTGACTTCACTTAGTAGCCAAAGCTTGTTGGGTATACAAAGTTGCCGGTGTAAACAGACTTGCTATTCCAGAACATTGTACTTGGTAAACCTTTCATAACTATCACCTTTTAAATCAATTAAACATTCGTTGATTTCTCGGTTCCTTGGAGGCGATAAAACGGACTCATCCTTTGAGCATTTCATTCTTCTCTCAGAAGCTGGTTACAAATATACCACCAAGAAATTTAATTACAAGCATTTTAGTGACCAGAATCACAAAAAATATATAAATTGACCTTCATCAAAGTTTAAATGTAATTAAATTACATTTTTGTGAATTAAAAAATAAAGCCACTTTCAGAATGTATGATAAAGAACACATAGTGCCTGTTGTTGTGTTCACAAACTGTGACAGTTCTGAGAGAAATCCTTGTGCACGCGACTACTCGTACTCCTTATCTGGTGGTATGCTAAACGGCAATTTGAAGGCCAAATCGTCTAGCATTTAATGCTATCTCGACAATATTTTTACGGTATATATTTGGCAAAGCACATCAAAAGGAGTCCTCCGTGTCTGAGTTCCATTCTGAGATCAGTACCTTATCACCTGCTCCACTTTGGCAGTTTTTCGATAAGATTTGTTCTATCCCTCACCCATCTAAGCATGAAGAAGCATTAGCACAGTACATTATCAACTGGGCAACAGAGCAAGGCTTTGACGTTCGCCGTGATCCAACCGGTAACGTGTTCATCAAAAAGCCCGCGACACCTGGAATGGAAAATAAGAAGGCTGTTGTACTTCAAGCACACATCGACATGGTGCCGCAGAAAAACGAAGACACCGAACACGACTTCACCAAAGATCCAATCCAACCTTACATCGATGGCGAATGGGTAACGGCGAAAGGCACGACGCTTGGTGCAGATAACGGGATTGGTATGGCTTCTTGCCTTGCTGTATTGGCATCTAAAGACATTAAGCACGGCCCAATCGAAGTTCTGCTTACGATTGATGAAGAAGCAGGCATGACTGGCGCATTTGGTCTTGAGGCTGGTTGGTTAGAAGGTGAGATCCTTCTCAACACAGACTCTGAACAAGAAGGCGAAGTCTACATGGGTTGTGCAGGTGGCGTTGATGGCACCATGACTTTCGATATTTCTCGAGAATCAACGCCTGCAGGTTTTGTAACACGCCAACTGACGCTGAAAGGCCTAAAAGGTGGTCACTCAGGTTGTGACATTCACACAGGTCGCGGTAATGCCAACAAATTACTTGGTCGTTTCCTTGCCGGTCATGCTCAAGAGCTTGATTTACGTTTAGTCGAATTCCGTGGTGGTAGCTTACGTAATGCAATCCCTCGCGAAGCGTTTGTTACTGTCGCGCTTCCTGTCGAAAACCAAGACAAGCTTGCTGAGTTGTTCAACCACTACACTGAGCTGCTTAAAACTGAATTGGGTAAAATCGAAACAGGTATCGTAACCTTTAATGAAGTGATCACGACTGACGCGCAAGTATTTTCAATCGCCGATCAGCAACGATTCATTGCGGCACTTAACGCTTGTCCAAACGGAGTAATGCGTATGAGTGATGAGGTGGAAGGCGTTGTTGAAACTTCTCTAAATGTTGGTGTGATCAGCACAGAAGAAAATAAAGTCACCGTGCTTTGCTTGATTCGTTCTCTCATTGACTCTGGCCGCAGCCAAGTTGAGAGTATGCTATGTTCAATTGCTGAATTAGCAGGCGCACAAATTCAGTTCTCAGGTGCTTACCCTGGCTGGAAGCCAGATGCAGATTCCGAGATCATGGCAATTTTCCGTGATATGTATGAAGGCATTTACGGTCATAAGCCGAACATCATGGTCATCCATGCTGGTCTTGAGTGTGGCCTATTTAAAGAACCATACCCACACATGGATATGGTTTCTTTCGGTCCAACAATAAAATTCCCTCACTCACCAGATGAGAAAGTGAAGATTGATACCGTTCAGCTGTACTGGGACCAAATGGTAGCGCTTCTAGAGGCAATTCCAGAGAAAGCGTAATTCAATCACGAAATACAACAAAGGGTGCTTTACGGCACCCTTTTTTGTTTGGCTGGACCAAATTACACGCGATTTTGCGTATAAGCAGCTAGCTCATCCATTGAGGTTTGTGCAACGACTTCGCCATCAATGTAGTAAGTGACAAACTCACCATCGCGCACACCCATGAGTGTCGCCTTCTCGCCGTTATTGTAAGTAATATCCATTTGAACAGTATTCTCATCGATTTGCTGCATTCGCCCCTGCTCAATAACACGGTTATTCGCTAACGGTGCAATTGGCGCCGTCGTTAACGATTTATCTAACTGGTGGTTTACATCGATGTAAGTATCCATCTTTGTATCGAAGATATGTGGCTTACCATTTAAAGGGTTCTTACCCGTCCAAAACTCTAGAGAGTTAAACACGATGTAGTCCGCTGCGATTGCGACACCATAAACAGGTGCTAAAAGCATGTTTAGACCACCTCGAGCGTAACGGTTATCTACAGCTTTCAAGTTAAACCCCATGACATAACCTGTCACGGCATTACTGCCAACGCAACCTGAAAGTGAAACTGCTACAGCAGTCAATGCACCAATTTTAGCAATTGCCTTTTTCATCAAAACCTCTAGTTAGAAATGTTAGACCTCAAATTCGGCGCGGATATTATCGGATAAAAAGTAGGGTTAAAAGTCCGTTTTTTTGTCCCTCATTATCAGTATTATTTTTAATACAGTCACATTTTTTAAGGCTATGATTGCTCTTCCTTCTGTACCTCTCGTTATGTATTAAACTGATAGAAAAGATCATATTGAAAACAAAAACTTCACACATGCTGAGATTTCGCGCATGACGATTAAAGTAATTTGTCGTGTCCTTAATGAGAATGATTAGTGCGATTTTGCAGCAATTGTTACATTGCTGATAACGCATTTGACAGAGATGGTTTATGGCCAGAAGTAAAAAAAGCAAAGTGTTTGAGCTCTTAGGGCACCAAATACAACCAGGACAACGATTAGAGGTCGAATTTGAAGCAGCGAAGCTATACACACATTCGCCTTTATCTATTCCTGTGGAAATCATCCATGGGAAACAAGAAGGGCCTGTGTTAATGGTGAATGCTGCTATCCATGGTGATGAGCTTAATGGCGTAGAAATCGTTCGTCAGATCATTAACCAACTGGATCCACAAAAACTGAAAGGCACTGTCATTGCAGTACCTATCGTTAACGTTTTTGGTTTCATCCATAAATCACGGTACTTGCCCGATCGACGAGATCTCAACCGTTGCTTTCCTGGCAGTGAAAAAGGCGCGCTTGCGTCTCGAATGGCACACGGGTTCTTTAACAACATAGCCAAGCGTTGTGACTACATCTTGGATCTGCACACTGGGGCCATTCACCGCACGAACCTGCCACAGATTCGCGCAAACTTAAGCAACCCAGAAACTCTGCGTATTGCTCAGGCATTTGCGACGCCAGTGATTGTTGATTCAGCATTGCGTGATGGCTCTTTACGCAGTGAAGCAGAAAAATGCGATATTCCAGTGCTCACCTACGAAGCTGGCGAAGCATTGCGTTTTGATCCACTTTCGATAAGCGCTGGTGTACTCGGGGTTCGGCGCGTAATGCAAGCCATTGGTATGTTGCGTGCGAGCAGGAAAAAGCTGCCTGAGCCTATCATAGCGAAGTCCACCAGCTGGGTTCGCGCGTCAGGTAACGGCATTTTGCGTACTGTCGTTAATCTGGGAGACAAAGTAGAACAAGGTGAAACGCTCGCCTATATCAGCTCTCCTCTTGGACATGATGAGGTAGAGCTCAAAGCGCCTAAGCGGGGCTTGGTGATCGGTCAACAAACTTTGCCACTGGTTAATGAAGGCGATGCGATCTTCCACCTTGCTTACTTCAACCAAGGTGATGATTCGGTAGAACAAGCCGTTGAAAGTTACATTGAAGGACTGACCGAGTTCGATGTCGAGCCACTGACTACCGGACAGATCCCGTTAGAAACTCAGTAATACCTACCAAGAGTGCACTTCATTAGCTCAACAGGAGTAATAGTGAGCGTGTCCTCTTGTTTAAAAGCCAATGAGCTCAGCGTCCATGATGCTGGGCTTTTTGTTTTCTGTAAGCTAACGATACTCATCGTAGTTTCCAAGAATGGATAAAAAACTTTACAAGCCATAGCAAAAACACATTTGATAATTAATCTCATTATCATTTATTAATCGTAATAATGTTCTTATAATCCGAGCTTCATAAGAACACTATAAATCATCAATATGAAACGATTAAAAAGTCATCCATTCAAAGTAAATCTCATTTCACTGACTTTGCTCTTCCCTCTTTATTCATATGCCGAGACAACGTCAAATGAAGAGCTCGAAGTCATCGGTGTGCGTTATGCCAAACCCATCACCGTTGCTGAGCCTGCGCAAACCACCATTGATTGGTCAGAGATTGAAGAGCAACAGTACTCCAATTTTGCCTCAATGATCGATGCCGTTCCCGGCGCATCATTAGATGGCGGCGGCCGTTCCGGCGGCGAACGTATTAATATTCGTGGTTTTGATGATCCAAGCGATATCGCCGTGTTTGTCGATGGCGCTCCTATTGGCTTTCAACAATACCGCTACGGAACTTTCTTTTTTGATCCGTTCTTGATTGGTGAAGCAGAAATTATCAAGGGCGCGCACGACTATCGAGCACTCAACGGAAAGTTTGGTGGCTCAATTCGTATTAAAACCAAGAGTGTCGATGATCTCCTTTACGGCGACAGAAACTTTGGTGCTCGCATCTCAAGTGCATATAACACCAACGGCGATGAGAATGCCTACACGCTAACACTCTATGGTAAAAACGATGCTGGTTTTTATTTTCTAGCGAATGGCTCTGTAAAAGATTCTGATGACATTAAAGTCGGTGGTGGTGAAACGCTGGATTACTCAGGTTACGAGCAAGAAAACATGCTCGTAAAAGTCGGTTATGAAAACAACGATCACGAGTTTGAAATTAGCCACACTCGCTACAAAGATGAAGGTCGTAAACCTTGGGCTAACCGCCGCGGAAAAATGCCTAACATCACTGAGTACAACATCAAGAAATACGGATCATTAGAAAAAGCCAAATACGCATACACCGTCGATAATAAATACACGGATAACACCACGACCATCTCTTACCACTACATGCCGACTAACCCGTATATTGATTTCAATATCAAAATGGCACGTTCTGAAAACGATCGTCACTGGGTTCGCCCTGACGTAGCATTCGAGAAAATATTCGTTTCTGTTGGCAGTTACGGTCATGAGTCATGGCTGAGTTACGAGCGTGACTATGCTGATGTGTTTAACCAAGCGCAGTTCGGAGACCACACTCTAGTGACAGGGCTTCAATATCAAAAAACCGATAGAGACTCGTTAGTATTCAACGCATCATACGACAGTAATGAAGCCAAAAACTACGGTTGGTATACCCCTTACTACGAACCATCTGGCACTCAGTCAATTTATGCGGCTTACATTGCTGATCACTATCAAGCAACAGACCGTCTAACTATCACACCTTCTCTGCGTTACGAATACATCAAGAGTGAAGGAAAAGGGAACGCCGCGCCGGATTATAATGATCCAGCCGCCGGACATGACTACGGTGAAACGACGCATAAAGGCTTTAGCCCACGTTTGGATATCGATTTTGATGCGACCAATAATACGCGTTTAAACGCCTCCTACGCCTACGCTTTAAAAGCACCAACCGTTGATAACATCTACTCAGTGCAATATGCACGAGCTACCGCTACGGCTACTGCTTTGAATCTGGACGTGTCTCGTATCCATGCTTATCAAGCAAGCGTTATCAACTTAACGGAAGGGCTGGTGAATACTCGCGATAACCTCGCAACAGAGTTAACTCTATTCTATAACGATGTTAGCGACACGGTTGATATACGAACGGGCGAAAACCTCGACACAAATACTACTGAGTTACAAAGCTGGAATACAAACCTAGATGGCTTTAAAAACTACGGCTTTGAGCTAATTTCACAATACCGGATTGAAGATTTCTACAGTAATTTCTCAGCAAGTTACATTCGCGGCAAAAACAAAGGCAGTTTATCTGACTCTACAGGTTCAGATGATGATCACCCTGATGTGCCACCATTAAACATTAATCTGGGTTTAGGTTACGAATGGATTCCGGGTTTACGTACGGGCTGGGAAGTCCGTTGGTATGATGCGCAAACCAAAACCAAGGCAAGCGGTAACAATTTAAAAGTGAAATCGCCAAGTGAGCAATACACGCTACAAAACGCTTACGTGGTTTGGGAAATACAACAAGTCGAAGGCTTGAGTGTTGGCGCTGTTGTGAAAAACTTAACCGATCGTTACTACGAAGCATACCTATCTAATGGCGTGCCTTCGCCTGGTCGCGAAGTCAAACTGCACCTCACTTATCAATACTAACCATACCTAAAAGATGCAGGGCAGACATTAACTGCCCTGTTATATCGTGTCCAACGGACATAATTGCACACCGTTTTATTTACCAGTACTATCATTTCTTTTTGCTTGCATACACACTATGAACAACTTAAAAACACTGTTTCTTCTTGCTTGCTTCGTTCCAGCAAGTCAAAGTCTGGCACAGACTTCTGAGAGCATTGCTGACTACTTACAAGAGCAGAGTCAGCACCAAGTTATTGAGGATCATTACGCACAACCAACAACAAATAATCTGAATCTAGACGCCAAAGCAAACGCGTTAGCTTGGCACGAAGATGGCAAGCCGGATCACTGTCGTTACGCCAAGCAGCCCAAGGACGTCGCAACACATTTCGACTACGGTGAAGCAAACGATCTATCTGACGGATTGCAACACTTTGATTTACCAGAGAGGCACTCGGCAAAGGGCAAGTCAACACATCGCACTTATGCTAATAACCCTCACCTTCTTCCTGGCAATAAACAATTTGCAGCCCCTGAAGACGGTACGTTTAGCCTGTCCGTATCTTCGGATTGTTTTTAAGTCGATACAATAAAAAATGCCCTGAGACAAAGCTCAGGGCATTTTCACTTTTTGTTTGATGGGTGACGTCACCATCTCACCGACTTGAATCTATTCTTCGTCAGCGTCTACTTCAGCGTCACGTGCTTTGCGGGCTTCTTCTTTGCGAACTTTTGCCGCTAGTTGTTCTGCTTCACGCTCTTGACGTTGCGCTGCTTTACGCTCGTTACGAACCACTTGGTTTTGAATAAAACCAGCCAGTTCTTGTTCAGCCCAAGCTTGTGCTTTCTCTTCGCTGTCAAAGCCAGTTTCACGCTTTGATACTACAGTCTTACGAGATGTCACTTGGCGAGTGATTTCTGCGCTCCAGCCGTTACGTTTTTCAGTGACGCGGATAGCAAATTTTGGATTCTTAGACATTTCTTTCATTTCCTAAGGGATTTAGGGATCAATCAGGGATTCGGTCAACTTGATAACTCCATCTAAGCTGAGCTGTTTAACACCATCCCTTGGTAAGCGCGGTATTAGAGCATAAAAGTAACCTAAACGCTGCAAGTTTTTTATGCGAGATAATAGATGACAAAGAAGAGACAGAACAAAGCAACGTTTCGCCTAGTCACGAGAAAGAGCGACGAAGAAAAAAGAGTGATAAGAAAAAAGAAAGCGCTGGTCTCTCAACCAACGCTTTACTTAAGCTAGATTAACCTTTGGTTAATTAACCGATATTCTTACGGGCATTTTGGAACATACGCATCCAAGCGCCATTTTCACCCCAACCTTCCGGAGTCCAAGAGTTTGCAACTGTGCGGAATACGCGCTCTGGGTGAGGCATCATGATAGTTACGCGACCGTCTGCTGTTGTTAAACCGGTAATCGCGTTTGGCGAACCGTTCGGGTTGTTCGGGTATTGTTGTGTTGGGTTACCGAGGTTATCCACGTAACGAACCGCAACCGTACCTGATGCCTCGATCGCTGCTAGGTGCTCTGCATCACGTACTTCTACACGCCCTTCTCCGTGGGAAACCGCGATTGGCATGCGCGAACCTGCCATACCGTCAAAGAATACAGAATCAGATTTCTGAACTTCAACTAGGCTAAATCGCGCTTCAAAACGCTCAGATTCGTTACGAACAAAACGTGGCCACAAGTCTGCACCCGGGATAAGTTCTTTCAGGTTAGAAAGCATCTGACAACCGTTACATACACCTAAAGAGAACGTCTCTTTACGGTTGAAGAACGCTTGGAACTGTTCACGGGCTTGTGCGTTAAACAGGATAGACTTAGCCCAACCCTCACCCGCACCTAGTACGTCGCCATAAGAGAAGCCACCACAAGCTACTAGGCCATGGTATTCATCCAGTACCGCTTGACCCGTTAGGATATCGCTCATATGAATGTCGGTTGCTTCAAAACCTGCGCGATCAAACGCTGCTGCCATTTCAACGTGGGAGTTAACACCCTGCTCACGTAGAATCGCCATCTTAGGTTTAGCACCTTTCGCAATGTACGGTGCTGCAACGTCTTCATTTACGTCGAAGCTGAGCTTAACGTTTAGACCCGGGTCAGAGTTGTCTTTCTTAGCTTCGTGCTCTTGGTCAGCACACGCTGGGTTATCACGTAGACCTTGCATCTTATGCGTTGTTTCAGCCCAGATAACGCGTAGTTCGGTACGTGAACGTTCAAGCACAACTGCATCACCAGAAGTGATAATAAAGTCGTCTGAAGCGTTAACTGAACCAATCACATGTGAACATGCCTCTAAGCCGTTTGCCGCCAGAGTAGATAGAACTGAATCCAGATCATCATTCTTAACTTGAACAACCGCACCTAGCTCTTCGTTAAATAGAACGGCTAGCGCATCGTCACCCAGCTCTGCGATGTTCGCTTTTACGCCACAGTGACCCGCGAATGCCATCTCAGCAAGCGTTACAAATAGACCACCATCACCTTTATCGTGGTAAGCAACCAGTTTGTCATCACGAACCAGTGTTTGCATTGCATCAAAGAAGCCTTTTAGCTGCTCAGCGTTATCTACGTCAGCAGGTTTGTCACCCAGCTGTTTGTATACTTGTGCCAATGCTGTCGCACCTAAGCGGTTTTTGCCGTTACCCAAGTCAACAAGAACTAGAGAAGTATCGCCTTTGTCAGTGCGTAGTTGTGGAGTCACGGTCTTACGTACGTCTTCCACACGACCAAATGCCGTGATAACTAGCGACAGTGGAGAAGTGACTTCTTTACTCTCGCCGTTCTCTTCCCACTTGGTTTTCATCGACATGGAGTCTTTACCAACTGGGATCGTCAAACCTAATGCAGGACAGAGCTCTTCACCCACCGCTTTGACTGCTTCATAAAGACCGGCATCTTCACCTGGGTGACCCGCTGGCGACATCCAGTTCGCAGACAGTTTAATGTGTTTAATATCACCGATGTCTGTTGCCGCAATGTTCGTTAGTGACTCACCAACCGCTAGGCGAGCCGATGCACCAAAGTCTAGTAATGCCACTGGCGTGCGCTCACCCATCGACATAGCTTCGCCGTGGTATGTGTCATAGCTTGCCGCTGTTACTGCACAGTTTGCTACTGGTACCTGCCAAGGGCCAATCATTTGATCACGAGCAACCAGACCCGTTACTGTTCGGTCACCGATAGTAATTAGGAATGTTTTTTCTGCAACCGCTGGAAGACGAAGTACGCGATCCACCGCTTCATTAAGCTCAATACCATCACGAACAATGGCAGGGCTTTCCACCTTTAGTGTGGTTGCGTCGCGGTGCATCTTCGGTGGCTTACCAAGCAGGATATCCATTGGCATATCGATTGGCGTATTGTCGAAGTGAGAATCTTCTAGCGTTAGATGACGCTCTTCTGTCGCCACACCCACCACTGCATATGGTGCGCGTTCACGCTTACAGATGGCATCGAATGCTTCCATGTTTTCTGGCGCTACCGCAAGAACGTAACGCTCCTGTGATTCATTACACCAAATTTCCAGAGGACTCATGCCCGGCTCATCGTTTGGTACATCACGTAACTGGAACTTACCGCCACGCTCACCGTCGTCGACAAGTTCAGGCAATGCGTTAGAGATACCGCCCGCGCCCACATCGTGGATAAATGCGATTGGGTTGTCGTCACCTAGCTGCCAACAACGGTCGATCACTTCCTGACAGCGACGCTCCATCTCTGGGTTTTCACGCTGTACTGAAGCAAAGTCCAGATCTTCTGCTGACTGACCAGATGCCATCGAAGACGCCGCACCACCACCAAGACCGATGTTCATTGCAGGACCACCAAGTACGATTAAGCTCGCACCCACTGGAATTTCTTTCTTCTGCACGTGTTCGTCACGAATGTTACCCATACCACCAGCAATCATGATTGGTTTGTGGTAACCACGGATTTCTTCACCCGCGTGAGAGGTCACTTTTTCTTCGTAAGTACGGAAGTAACCCAATAGATTTGGACGACCAAATTCGTTGTTGAATGCCGCGCCGCCTAGAGGACCTTCAAGCATGATGTCTAGCGCGTTAACAATACGACCTGGCTTGCCAAAGTCGGTTTCCCACGGCTGTTCAAAACCAGGAATACGTAAGTTAGAGGTTGTAAAACCAACCAGACCCGCTTTTGGCTTACCGCCGATACCCGTCGCACCTTCGTCACGGATCTCACCGCCTGAACCAGTCGATGCGCCCGGCCATGGAGAGATTGCCGTTGGGTGGTTGTGCGTCTCTACCTTCATCAAGATGTGTGCATCTTCATGGTGGTAAGTGTATTGACGAGATTTAGGGTCTGGGAAGAAACGACCCGCTTTAGAGCCCGTCATAACGGCCGCGTTGTCTTTGTATGCAGACAGCACATAGTCAGGTGTCGTTTCGAACGTGTTTTTGATCATTTTGAACAGAGACTTAGGTTGATCTACCCCGTCGATAGTCCAATCTGCGTTAAAAATTTTGTGGCGACAGTGCTCTGAGTTCGCCTGAGCAAACATCATCAATTCAATGTCGTTTGGGTTACGCCCAAGCTTAGTAAAGTTCTCTACTAAGTAATCAATTTCATCTTCTGCGAGTGCCAAGCCAAGGGAAACGTTTGCTTCTTCAAGCGCAAGACGACCGCCCGCTAAGATATCAACATGCGCTACTGGCTTAGGCTCTGCGACTGTAAACAGCGCTGACGCAGCTTCAAATTCTGTAAATACCGTTTCCATCATGCGGTCATGAATTAACGCTTTGACAGCGCCAACTTGAGCTTCTGATAGAACAACTGAAGATTCGACATAATAAGCCGTACCGCGCTCTAGACGTTTCACTTTATCCAAGCCACAGTTAACAGCGATATCGGTAGATTTAGAAGACCAAGGCGAGATAGTGCCTGGACGAGGCGTAACAAGAAGTAGAAGACCTTCTGGCTCATGCTCTTCGATGGTTGGGCCGTAAGTTATTAACTTTTCAAGTTTTTCTAACTCTTGGTCATCAAGATCAGACTTTAGATCGGCAAAGTGCATAAACTCGGCATAAATGCCAGTTACAGGCAGATCTTGTTCACGACAAAGTTCCAGTAGTTTATTAACACGAAACTCAGAAAGAGCTGGGGAGCCACGCAAAATTCTCATGTGCTTAGGTCTCTTATGCAATTGATTAAGGTGATATTGGAATAAATTCAGACACTTAAAATAAGCCCTGTCGAACCTATGCCGATTCCACCTCGTCATTGCGAGCGCATTATATAGCAATTGTTTTTGTGATGTAACACCAAAAGCAACCGTTTGCGTCATTTTTTTTGTCAAATTTGAATTACGACTAAAATGTCGATAAAACACACAATGTCACGCTATAAGTGTGTGATTCACTTTGCCCCATGAGCTCGCTTTGATATAAAGGCAAATAGAAATTTCCTAAGATGTACCTATTAATGCAAATAAGCCAGCTCAACCGACTCAAGCGCAGCGCTCTAATTTTTGTTTCTGTGCTACTACTCTCTGCCTGCCAGATTGAGTCGGAACCCAAAAGTGAATTCGAAAAAATTCAGGAACGTGGCGTGCTTCGTGTTGGCACGCTAAACAATCAGCTTTCCTATTATATTGGTCCCGATGGTCCCGCTGGGTTGGATTACGAATTGGCGCGTCAGTTTGCGGAGCAGCTCGGCGTCAAGCTCGAGATTAAGCCTGCCTTTCGCCAAGCCGAGCTTTTTCCTGCTCTTAAGAAAGGAGATATTGATCTCATCGCTACGGGCTTAAATCAAACGTCACAAGCGGTAAAACGCTTTAGACCTGGCCCTGCTTATTATTATGTAAGCCAACAAGTTGTGTATAAAAAGGGGCAACTTCGACCACGTGATATCGAACAGCTGATTGAATACCAAGCATCGAAAGACAGCGAATCTGACGAAGATACAAATGCAGGCGCGCAAACATTAAAGATCGTCGAACAATCGCAATATGTTCCGACCCTAACCGCATTAAAGAAGAAATACCCAGAGCTGCAGTTTGAAATTGTTGGCGATGCTGACACGAGAGACTTACTTAAATATGTATCCACTGGTGAGTTGCGTTTTACTGTGACTGACTCTGTGGAACTTTCCCTAGCTCAGCGCCTTTACCCCGATCTTGCGCTCGCGTTTGAACTTACAGAAGATCAACCAGTATCGTGGTTTACTCGACGCTCTGAAGACGAAAGTTTGTATGCGATGCTGATAGAGTTTTTCGGTAACATTAAACAATCAGGAGAACTGTCCACTCTCGAAGAGAAGTACATTGGTCATATTGAAGCATTTGACTACGTTGATACTCGCGCATTCATTCGAGCTCTGGATGACAAATTGCCTAAGTGGGCACCTTTATTCCAAAAGTACAGCGAAGAGTTCGACTGGCGCTTAATTGCAGCATTGGCGTATCAAGAATCACACTGGAAGCCAGCGGCAAAATCGCCAACAGGTGTTAGAGGGATGATGATGCTTACTCTGCCAACAGCGAAAAGCGTCGGGGTAACAAATCGTTTAGACCCTGAGCAATCTGTTCGTGGTGGTGTCGAGTACTTACGTCGCATTGTAGGTCGCGTGCCTGATAGCATCAACGAGCATGAAAAAATATGGTTTGCCCTGGCTTCATACAACATTGGCTACGGCCACATGATGGACGCACGGCGACTTACTAAAGCGCAAGGTGGCGATCCAAACGCTTGGGCAGATGTAAAAGACAGATTGCCTTTACTGCGTCAGAAGCGTTACTACAGTCAAACTCGCTATGGGTACGCCAGAGGTGATGAAGCGCGTAATTACGTAGAAAATATTCGACGTTATTACCAATCCATCATTGGTCATGTCAGCCAAAGACCAGCGATTGATGAGAATAGCGATGACTTGCAAGTTATCCCGCCGCTCAACCCTGACATTTTGATATCAGGAGCAGTAGAGACCGTTGTAGAGCAAATATCTGGCGCTTCTGACGTCACGGTTGAAGAAGACACCGAACAAGAAAGCCTTGAAGAATAGACCCGCGGTAAACTAAAAAATGACGAGCCCATGAGCTCGTCATTTTTGTTGAGTCCTAGCGAAAACTTATCTAGAATCCAAGACTCTGAGTGACACCAACCACACTCAACCATTCCTTTGGTTGGTCGCCTTTTTTTCACCGTTAGTTAAACTGATTGCTTTGTAACAGATTGCTTCGTAACCACACGGTTTAGCTCACTGATGAAGCGGCGCTTTCGGCTACACTCGGCCGAAGTAACGTCACTCCTATTATTAAGCATCGTATTGAAATTGTTTGCTGGCTCTGTGCAATAAGAACGTTTAAACCATACAACGTTTAGTGCGATTATCGAGCCTATTGCCAAGCATCGATGAGCCGCGCTTTACTGGTATAAGTCTTGTCTGCAGGAGGTTTTGAATATGAGAAAACGTAGAGTGCAGTCAAAGCGTTTAAATAACACAGTAGCTGCTATCCGACGTAAACGTAAACTGACATGTATGAAAAAGAAAGTAAGTTCACGTAATCGTGTTTTTGTACATTTAGTCAATCACTAGTGCGTCCAAGCAAACATCTACCACGTTGTAGGTGTTTGCTAGCCCTCACTACTCCCACTACCTTGCTCGCTCTCTCGATTTTCTAATGCTTTTTGTGCTTGTTTCTTCGCTTTAATTTCCTTTCGGCGACGCTTAAAAAACGCTTGTAGCTGAGTACGGCACTCATCTTCTAGTAGCCCCTTTTCAACCAAGGCGTAATGGTAAGCAGCTTGGCTTTCAAACAAATTAAGCACTGTTCCTGCTGCTCCAGCTTTTAAATCTGGCGCTCCAAAAACGACCCGCTTAACGCGGCTATGCAATAAGGCTCCCGCACACATTGGGCATGGCTCAAGTGTTACATACAAAGTCGTATCCAGAAGGCGGTAATTTTCTAGCTTTTGGCCTGCTTTACGCAGTGTTTGGATTTCAGCATGTGCGGTAGCGTCATTAGTACCAATAGAGCGATTCCACCCCTCAGCGATAATTTCACCATCTTTGACAAGCACTGCACCGACAGGTACTTCCCCCTCAGCTTCTGCTTGCTCAGCAAGCACCATCGCTCTGCGCATAAACAATTCATCTTGAGGGGTAAACGGATGGTTAGACAAAGGAGGCTCCAAAGAAACAAAAAACGATTGAAGTCAGGAATTTTATCACCAACTTCGGTTTCACTACAGCAACACATCACGAGACAAAGTTTGCAACTCCAAAAAACCTAGTTACAAGACCTATCGATGTTCGTTTTGCGAGAACAAAAAAGCGCAGATCGAAGACCTGCGCTTTTTGGCTGCCAATTAGCGGCTTTCACACCCTACACGTTTTTACATGGTGTAAGTGTAAGGAGCTTGAATGCCTAGCGGGATACCTACCATCCAATAAGCAACTAGGAAGATAGACCAACCGATCAGCATTGCGATCGAGAATGGCATCATTAGTGACGCAAGCGTACCGATACCAGCCGACTTCACATAACGCTGACAGTAAACCACTACAAGAGGGAAAAATACCATTAGAGGCGAAATGATGTTCGATACAGAGTCGCCCACACGGTAAGCCGCTTGAGACAGCTCAGGCGAGATACCAACCGCCATTAGCATTGGCACTAAGATTGGACCAATTAAAGCCCATTTTGCCGATGCCGAGCCAATAAGTAGGTTTACAGACGCGGTTAGAAGGATCATACCGATGATGGTCACTTCACCTGGTAGGTTCATCGCTTTTAAGCCTTCTGCGCCATACAACGCTAGCATCGTACCGATGTTTGACTGAGCAAATGCAGATAAGAACTGAGCACAGAAGAACGACATAACAATGTATGCGCCCATGGTCGACATGGTATCAGCCATCGCTTTGATAATGTCGTTGCTGGTCTTGAACGTTCCAGACACTTTACCGTAAACGTAACCAGGAATGATAAACAGAATAAAGATCAACGGCACGATAGACTTCATTATCGGTGCTGAGAAGGCCGTAATTTCACCTTCAGGCGAGCGTAGCGCTGATGTTTCTGGAATTAATGCTGCAACAAGTAAGGCAATACCCGCCATCATTGCCCAACCAGCATAACGAAATGCTTTTGATTCCAGTTCAGTAAATGAGCCTAGGTTTGGCGCAGTTTCCGCATCGTCATCAATTGGCATTTTTGACAAACGAGGCTCAATGATTTTTTCTGTCACGTACCAACCAATCGCTACAATAATGATAGAGGATAGGCCAGTAAAGAAGATGTTCGCTAATGGGTTAACCACGTATTCAGGATCAAGAACCTGCGCCGCGGTTTGCGTAAAGCCTGCAAGTAGTGGATCGATACCAGAAGGGATAAAGTTTGCAGAGAAGCCACCAGATACACCTGCAAATGCTGCCGCAATACCCGCTAGAGGGTGACGACCTGCCGCATGGAAGATAATACCGCCCAGAGGAATAACCAGAACATAGCCTGCATCTGCCGCAGTATGCGACACAATAGCAACCAAAATCAGCATTGGAGTAAGAAGCTTAGCTGGCGTGAAGTTCAACATCTTCTTAAGACCCGTCGTAATAAAGCCCGAAGAATCTGCAACACCCACACCTAGCATTGCGACAAGTACGATACCCAGTGGCGCAAAGCCAGTAAACGTCGTCACCATGTTAGCAAGGAAACTTGCTAGCGCTTCGCCCGTAAGTAAGTTGGTGATAGTAAGAGCTTCGCCCGTTCGAGGGTTTGGAAGATCGAATGATACATTCGATAAAAGTGCTGACGCCGCCCAAGTAATGATCAATGCCCAGAAGAACAAAATCGCAGGATCAGGGATTTTGTTACCTGTCCTCTCGATAAAGTTTAAAAAGCGCTCCATCCCGCTCGGCTTCGATGATGGTGCCTTATTTACAGCTTGGTTACTCATGGTAACTCCATAGTGAATGATGTTGGTGCCAAGGCCTATTTGAGTAATTATGACGGCCTACTATCCAACGAGTATTCTAGTAAACACTAATGGAGAAAGCACAAGGTTCTATATTTTTTTTCATAATTGGAGACATATTTTGCAAAAACACCACTTCAATTAAACATAATAAAAACAGTAGCACATCAACTCGATTAACAGTTCAAAAACCATTTATTAACCGTGACAAATCCGGTATCAAACAGGAATTACACCCGCATTTGTCTCAGCGCATGCATGCAATTGAACTTAGTTTTCGAATTCACTGTATTGTGAGATCATCGTTTTAAGCTGAACTGATCGCGTCTCGCCGATTCTATCCTTCCAGCTAGAGGTAATAGTGATAGTTTTCAGTGTTCCTGAAACCGTGGCAGCTGGAACTTCCCACTCGACGACATAAGATCCAGTAACAGAAGAGCCTGTTGCAATAGAAGCAAAATTTGCAGGTGTGATGGTAGACATCGCCGCAGAAGCACCACGCGTCCGGAACCATTCGAGCTGGTTTTCTGCTAGACGCAGTGCTTCAATACTTTTTATGGCATATTCGGATTCGCGTTCTAGATACACGTTTAGCTTCGTTAAACCTAGAGCCCCAACACCGATAAGCAGAAAAGAAATTAGAACTTCAAGAAGGTTAAAACCTTTTTGTTTAGAGATCATTCCAAGAGCCCTTCTTCCATCTAGGAATTGCATGCGCATTCCTTGAATTGTCTATCACATCTTTATTGTATCTAAAGTCCAAAGAATCGAAGAAAACCGCTGCCTGATCTTCACTATCAAAATATTGACCACCAGATACCGTAAAAGAACCATGCTGATAATAAGAAGCTATTGTCCTGTATGAGTCTTCTACAACACTTGGCACATGATTTAGGTGAGCATTGGCTTCGAACCCAACCCAATCCGCTGTTGCCGGAGCATAATCATGATTGAAATGAAACAAGACCCCTTTAAACTTATTTGATGTAGCGCCGGAGCTCGGTGGTCCCATCACGGAGAAAAGACCATCATGAATGAGCACTGTTACGCCATTGGTCGATGATGTAGCATTCACCAAATCATTGTATTCCGATTGCTTGATTTCACAGCTCCCTTCAACCCATAAATGATGCTTCCCTGACTGAATTTCTGCTGTTAAAGCAGCACCACAATTAGGTATGCCACCAGCCACTGAGCCCGTCATTACATGAAATACACCATTATCTCGGACATCGTTATGCTCTTCAGCCTTTACTCCAAAGAAGGATTCAAATGGCTTTAAATCTGTATCTTGAGTAAAATCATCACCAGCACCAACCCCGCCAACACTAGATGAGAGATGACGGTTTGCCGTCGTGTTTGCACAATCTTTATTTGTAGGGTTGTTAAAATCGGCATAGGGAGACTCTCCATGAATTACGCCTTTATTATCAACTGAAGAGGAGTAAAAGCGCTTTTTATACCTTAACGCAATACACTCCCACCCATCGCTGCTCAATTCCCCTGGATCTGGAGTAGAAAACGTTGCACTAGAATGAAAATAAATGTCGGCACTAGACTGCATTGCACCATAGCTCAAGTTACCTCCCAAAATAATCTCCTTACTAATGCTTGTAAATCCAACATTAGAAGTAACCAAATACCCATTGGAAGTACTCGTAAAATTCGGAACCGTCCAAAGCCCTGAGCCACAATCTGTTATTACTGCAGGTACAATATTACTAACTCTAAATTGCGCCCATGCACATTCAACACCTCCTTCAGCTAACCAATGTGCTTGTCGAGATTTTATTTCGTTTTGCGCAACTTTTATTTGAAAAAATACACCTTTGGATGATGCTAATGATGCAATTAAAGCAAGTAATAAAAGTATAGAAGTCACAAGCAAAGTGGTATAACCGGAATAGTTATATTTAGATGTCATTGCCAATTCCTTTGTTTGATAGAAAACTCCGCGACTTCACTAAAGACTCCATCAATCGTTTGCAAACCTAACTTAACGTTCGTGACCGAACTTACATTTCCTCCATTAGTCACTGTTTCTGAACTAACGGTGAATTGGGTAACTTGGAAAATATCATCATCAAATAGAGAACGACAAAAATCTATACCATCAAAAGATAATATTTGTGTTTGAGACACAACGCCTTTTTCACATATAAAAAACCGAGTATCTCTCTTCTCATACTTAATATTTCGATAGTCTTCATTGGCAGCTGAGTCTTCTTTAAAATACACAAAACCAACAGAAGAGGCGCCGCTCAGCATTATGGTTCCTGTAGCTCCGGATAATTTGAGTGAACTACCGTTCCCACCATCATAACCTGCTCTTTGAATATCTTCTTTCATAACAGATAAAGTGATATTAAGACCTTGCAATAAATTTAGCTCTAAGCTTTTTTCTTTTGCTGTTTTTTGTAAAGTCAAGAATATAGAGCCCACTACACTAAGAACAATTAACCCAATTAAAGAACTAATCATTAATTCAATTAAAGAGCTACCTATTTGATAGCGTTTGTTAGCACTGATGGTAATCATATAACTTCGCTCCAGAATTACTACAAATCTTAATCCTCCCAGGAGGGTTTGAGAGCTTTGCTTGTAGTTTTATGTTTTGAGCATTGGTTGGGAAAAACTCTATATTTCCTCCTTGGGGCCGTCCACGGACCTCATCGAAGCTTATTTTTTGATTATCGTAACTGTGCTTCAAAGATAATTCAGAGTATGCGGAGCCGGAAAGGTTTAAGATTACTCCCCCTGAGCCGCTAGATGAGTCAGTTAACTGTAGAGACCATGCACCTTGACTGACAACAACGTTTTTAGCCATTGAGAAATGTATATATAACTTTTGATTTCTCATTACCGCCTCTGACTTACTTTGGCTTAGAAAACCAGCTAATTCAGTTGCCAATCGCTGCATTTGCACAGTTTGTGAAACACGGCTAAAGCTTGGTGCTGCAAACGCCAATATAATACTCAGTACAGCAACAGTAATAAGAAGCTCCAACAACGTAAACCCGCGAGGCATTTCCCAAATTCCTATGTAAACGGCAGAAGGGCCGTAATTCATCTTGCACAGATGCTATCACCTGCCAAAAATAGGCGGAAAAGTGAAAAGGAAACTACTCGTGATGATTCGAATTTCTCGCTGTAACAGCTACAAAAAAAGATTGGGAGGGATGACATTGATCGAATTACTGATAGCCGTAGTGATTGTCGGGATCATTGCGGCTGTCGCCTACCCTTCTTACACCAATCATGTAATCAAGTCTCATAGGACGGTTGCCTTGAGCGATCTTAGTCGAATTCAGCTAGAGCTAGAGACATCTTATGATGCTGGGTACGACTGGAGTCATATTATCTCTGGAGGCACATGCACTCTATGTGATTCAGACACAGATAGATTTTCTTTCAATATTGCGAGCTCTGCAAGTACGGCCTATACCATTACAGCAACAGCAAAATCGGCTCTGGGACAAGACGACGACGAGTGCTTGACTGGCGCTAAAACGATTACTTTAACGTCAAAAAATGTCGAAGAACCAAGTGATTGCTGGAATTAGAAAGAACACCAAGATGCAAAAAGGCCTGCATTTTAGCAGGCCTTTGTATTTGTGCTTTTCACTAACGTCTTAGCTGGTTAAATCATCAAAGAACTTTTTCACACCGTTGAAAAAGCCTTCTGATTTAGGCTTGTGCTTTGTCGCCGCTTCACCACCACAAGACTCTTCAAACTCTTTGAGCAGTTCTTTTTGGCGTGAGCTTAGGTTTACTGGTGTTTCAACAACCAACTTAACAATCAAGTCACCGATACCGCCACCGCGAACGCCTTTCACACCTTTACCACGCATGCGGAACATACGACCTGTTTGCGTTTCTGAAGGCACTTTTAGGCTTACGCGACCATCTAGAGTTGGTACTTCTACTTCACCACCTAGAGCCGCCATCGCAAAGCTTACAGGCACTTCACAGTACAAATTGTTACCATCACGTTCGAAGATATGGTGCTCTTTCACGTGCACTTGTACATACAAGTCACCAGCTGGTGCTCCCATTTCTCCCGCTTCACCTTCGCCAGATAGACGAATACGGTCGCCAGTATCAACACCTGCAGGGATCTTAACGTTAAGTGTTTTGGTTTTCTGCTTACGGCCTTGACCATGACACTCATTACAAGGGTCTTTAATGATCTTGCCTTTACCGTGACAGGTTGGACAGGTTTGTTGCACTGCGAAGAAGCCTTGGCGCATCTGTACTTGACCATGACCATGACAGGTACCACATGTTTCAGCAGATGAGCCTTTCTTCGCGCCACTACCATCACAGGTATCACAGTGTACTAGTGTTGGTACTTCGATCTCTTTCGTTACACCACGAACCGCCTCTTCTAGCGTCAGTTCCATGTTGTAACGTAAGTCCGCACCACGTTGAGCACGGTGACCGCCACCGCCACGACGACCACCACCAAAGATGTCGCCGAATACATCGCCAAAGATGTCGCCGAAATCAGCACCGCCGCCACCAAAGCCGCCGCCACCGAAACCACCGCCGCCTTGTTCAAAAGCAGCATGACCGTACTGGTCGTACGCCGCTTTCTTTTGAGGGTCGGTCAGAACTTCGTACGCTTCTTTTACTTCTTTAAACTTGTCCGCCGCAGACTCATCACCCTGGTTTCGGTCTGGGTGGAATTTCATCGCTAGACGCTTGTACGCCTTTTTGATATCGCGCTCTGAGGCATCACGGCTTACGCCTAATACTTCGTAAAAATCACGTTTTGACATGTTCTTCGTCACCAGTTAATTACTACAAACGGCATCGATTCACCGCTTGGTGTTTGTATCGTTCTAGGTAAGTGCACTTATCCGCAACATACTTAACTAGAAAGACAGCGTTTACAAACAGACGGGCGTAAGAGTTGCCCCAAACGCCCGCACACGAAGTCTTATCGACCCCAGATGGCTTTGCAGCCATCTGGTTAAGAAATATTATTTCTTGTCGTCTTTAACTTCTTCGAACTCAGCATCTACAACGTCGTCTTCTTTAGACTGTGCATCGGCGTCAGCACCTTGTGCTTGCTGCGCTTGAGCTTGTTGTTGAGCGATTTCCATCAGTTTTTGAGAAGCGGTCATTAGTGCTTGAACTTTAGCATCGATAGCTTCTTTGTCTTCGCCTTTGCGCGCTGTTTCTAGCTCAGAAATTGCTGCTTCAATCTTCTCTTTCTCTTCTGCAGGTAGTGCTTCACCAGCTTCTTCTACTTGCTTACGAGTACCGTGAATCATTTGGTCAGCTTGGTTACGTGCAGTCGCTAGCTCTTCGAACTTTTTGTCCGCTTCTTTGTTAGCTTCTGCTTCTTGAACCATTTTCTCGATGTCTTCATCGCTTAGACCGCCAGAAGCTTGGATAGTGATCTTCTGCTCTTTACCAGTCTGCTTGTCTTTCGCTGACACGTGTAGGATACCGTCCGCATCAAGGTCAAAAGTAACCTCGATTTGTGGCATACCACGTGGTGCAGGCTGGATGCCTTCTAGGTTGAATTGACCTAGAGACTTGTTGTACATCGCTTGCTTACGCTCACCTTGTAGAACGTGGATAGTAACCGCGCTCTGGTTGTCTTCCGCTGTAGAGAAAACTTGGTTCGCTTTAGTTGGGATAGTTGTGTTCTTCTCAACTAACTTAGTCATTACGCCACCCATTGTCTCGATACCTAGAGACAGTGGAGTTACGTCTAGTAGTAGTACGTCTTTAACGTCACCAGCAAGTACACCACCTTGAACTGCAGCACCCATTGCTACTGCTTCGTCAGGGTTTACGTCACGGCGCGCTTCTTTACCAAAGAACTCAGCAACTTTCGCTTGAACCATTGGCATACGAGTCTGACCACCAACTAGGATTACGTCAGTGATGTCGTTTACTGATAGATCAGCGTCAGCTAGAGCTACTTTTAGTGGCTCAAGAGAGCGTTGTACTAGGTCTTCAACTAGAGATTCTAGTTTTGCACGAGTCACTTTAATATTCATGTGCTTAGGACCAGTTGCATCTGCAGTAACGTAAGGTAGGTTTACGTCAGTTTGAGAAGTAGAAGAAAGCTCGATTTTCGCTTTTTCTGCTGCTTCTTTAACACGCTGCATTGCTAGTGGATCGTTCTTAAGATCGATACCTTGCTCTTTCTTAAACTCGTCTACTAAGTAGTTGATTAGGCGGTTATCAAAGTCTTCACCACCAAGGTGAGTATCACCGTTAGTCGCTAGAACTTCGAATGTTTTCTCGCCTTCAACTTCATCGATTTCGATGATAGAGATATCGAATGTACCACCACCAAGGTCGTATACCGCGATAGTGCGATCGCCGCCTTTCTTATCAAGACCGTAAGCTAGCGCTGCTGCTGTTGGTTCGTTGATGATACGTTTAACTTCTAGACCTGCGATACGGCCAGCATCTTTTGTAGCTTGACGCTGAGCATCGTTAAAGTAAGCAGGTACTGTGATAACTGCGCCAGTTACTTCCTCACCAAGGAAATCTTCAGCAGTTTTCTTCATTTTCTTAAGAACTTCAGCAGAAACCTGAGGAGCCGCCATTTTTTGGCCTTTTGCTTCTACCCAAGCGTCACCATTGTCAGCCTTAACAATTTTGTAAGGCATGATTTGGATGTCACGCTGAACTTCTTCGTCTTCAAAACGACGACCGATTAGACGCTTAATTGCAAATAGCGTGTTTTCTGGGTTAGTTACTGCTTGACGTTTCGCAGGTTGACCTACTAGCGTCTCACCGTCAGTGTAAGCAATAACCGATGCAGTAGTACGTTCGCCCTCTGCGTTTTCAATTACACGTGGTTTGTCGCCGTCTAATACAGCAACACATGAGTTAGTAGTACCTAAGTCAATACCAATGATTTTACCCATCTGGCTATCTCCGAATAAATTCTATTTTCGTTTGGTTATAACCCCAATGTGGGGGGAGGAGAATCGGGTTTCAACCCTTGCTCACAAACAAAAATAATCAATGTTTGCTTCTCTATGCCACATAGATAAGGGCGGCAAAATGCTTTTCAAGGGCAGAATTAAAAAAAAGCGTCTTTTTTCGAAATTTATGTGTTTCTTTCTGATTAGTTGGGAACTCGTCACACTGCTGTAGCGCAACAAAACACCATTTCTCAGGTAAATGTATTTATGCCCGACTCTTCCTAAACAAAAAAAACGAGCTCATAAGAGCTCGCTTCAATATTAGGGTTAAAATAAATTATTCAAGGTATTAGGCGTTCGCTTGAGCAGGCTCAGCGTCAACGCCTTCTTCTTTACCAATCTCACCTTCTGTTTTTGCAACAATGGTGTTTACCGCCGTGTCGCCCACAACGTTTGAAGACGTACAGAACATGTCATTAATACGGTCAACCGCAGCAATAATTGCCAAGCCTTCAGGTGGTAAGCCTAGTTGGTGAAGCAAAACGCCTACCATTACCACGCCGCCTCCAGGAACGCCACCAGCACCAATAGATAATAGAAGAATAGTTAAACCAAGCGTGAAGATGTCTGCGGTGTTAATTGGCTGGCCAAAAGCGTTCGCAACAAACATCGTTGCTAGAGCAATATAGATAGACACACCAGACATGTTCATCGTTGCGCCCAGTGGTACACCGAAGCCAGCAACCGATTTAGAGACCTGAAGCTTTTCTGTCAGTGTACGCATCGTTACCGGGATAGTCGCGTTTGAGCTCGCGGTAGATAGAGAGAACAGAATCTGCTCACGAGTTGCACGTAGGAAAGTCTTTGGAGAGGTCCCTGTCGCAAGACTTACTGCCATTGGATAGAAGAAGAAGATCCAGAACACCAACATCGCAACCACCAAGGCCACATAACCAGCCACGGACATCAATGTATTGGCGTTTAGTGTTGCACCCAATTGAATCATTAGCGCGAACACACCATATGGCGCAAGACTCATCACTAACCCAACCAGTTTCATCATGATTTCATTTGCCATTTTGAACGTGCGGATGGCAGGACCACCACGAGAATCCAAAGCTTGAATTGCAAGACCTGTCAGAATTGCCATGAAGATGATTTGCAGCATGTCGCCGTTAGCAAACGCTTGTACTGGGTTGCTAGGAACAATGTTAACAACTAGAGAGAAAATGTCCGGCGTTTCTGTCGTCGTCAGCTGTACGGCCTCAGATACCGTTCCTGCCAGATTAGCACCAGCTCCTGGCTGGAAAATCAAACCAACAGTCAAAGCCGCCGTAATCGCAATGATGGTGTTAAGAATGTAGAGGGTAAAAGTTTTTCCACCAAGACGACCAAATGCACTGATGTCTTTCAAGTCAACAATGCCGCATACGATTGAAACGTAAACTAAAGGAACAACAAGCAATTTGATCAGCGAGACAAACATGCCGCCAACGCCTTCTGCTGCTCCAAGTAGGTATGTATCAAAAATCGCAATACCGCTAAATAAGTACTGAATTGCTGTTCCGAGCACAAGGCCGGCAAACAAGCCTATAAAAATCTTACTAGAAAGCGATTTATCCATTATAAATCTCCGATATGTTGTGTTTGCTATTTACATCTTTGTAGTTATATATGCTTACTTTTAAAGCATTAGTCGCAAATCATACACACGAAGGTTACAAAATAAAGTGATAATTTACATTTTTGTTAACGGAATTGTTGTAGAAAAAATGACTATCTTTACATTCCTATGCAGGACAAACATTCACACAACGAATGATTACAATTACTTATAGCCCTCTTCGTTCATAAACACGCAGTGAGATGAGAAGAAATCTCCTATAGGAAAATAATTAACCAATAAGAAAAAACATGAAGGGGATCAAACTTCCATTTTATCGATATACAATGAAGCTCATTACAACAACTTACGTTTAAAACAAAAAAGCGCCCATCAAAAAATGATGGGCGCTTTATATTTGAAAACAGGCAGTTAAGGTTATTTAGCAACCATTACCATTGCCGGACGAATCACACGGCCGTTTAGTTCGTAGCCTTTTTGCATAACAAACATAACTGTGTTTGATTCATGATCAGGGCTTTCCTGAATCGACATCGCTTGATGGAACTCTGGGTTAAATGCTTCACCTTCAGGGTTGATTGCTTTCAAGCCAAATTTCGCCACAACGTCGACAAACGTTTTGTGTGTTAACTCAACACCTTCTAGGAACGGCTTAACCGTTTCATTCTCTGTATCTGCCGCTTGAATTGCACGCTCTAGGTTATCAATAACAGGAAGCAACTCTTCGGCAAACTTGTTCAACGCAAACTTACGTGCTTTATCGATTTCTTGCTCAGTACGACGACGCATGTTTTCTACTTCAGCTTTAGAACGCAACACCGCATCTTGCTGCTCTTTTACTTTTGCCTCGCTAGACAGTAGTGCCGCTTCTAGTTGAGCAATCTTAGCGTCTGTCTCATCACCAATTTCTTCAAGCTCAGCTTCTACTTCTTGTGCTTCAGCTTCTACTTTTTCAGCCTCTTCGATGATTTGATCAAGCTCTTCTTCTGTAACTTTGTTTTCTTCGTTGCTCATGATATCTCCAGAATTCAACATAATGCCCTTAAAGCCATGCGCGTTTTTGCGGGCTTTAACCACATAAAAATTCGCATATTTAGGTGACTTGCCATTATTATGGGGATGAAGATTCCTGATTCAAGCCTCTTTAATGCGGAAATGCTATGAAAAATCCATGTAACGTGATCGCGATTATCGGAAAACCAAGAGATCAACAAGCAATTCAAACTCATAAAGAGTTGTACCAATGGCTGACCTCTGAAGGCTATAAAGTATTTATTGACGATCGTCTTGCCGCAATACTGGATGATATCCCGCAGAGTCAATTTGCCAGTTTAGTTGAACTAGGAAAAAATGCCGATCTAGCCATTGTGGTTGGTGGGGATGGCAACATGCTAGGCGCGGCAAGAATTTTATCCCGATTTGATGTTCCAGTCATAGGGGTGAACCGTGGAAACCTAGGCTTCTTAACTGACTTAAACCCAGACGAGTTCCAAGCGTCTCTGCAAGCGGTACTCGACGGTGAGTATATTGAAGAGGAGCGTTTTCTTTTAGAGGCGGAAGTACACCGCCACGGACAAATAAAGAGCCATAACGCTGCGCTAAACGAAGCCGTACTTCACCCAGGGCAAATTGCCCATATGATTGAATTTGAAGTGTACATCGATGAAAGCTTCGCCTTCTCTTTACGGGCCGACGGTTTGATTGTCTCCACTCCGACTGGCTCGACGGCATATTCACTTTCTGGCGGCGGCCCAATTCTTTCTCCTAGCTTGAATGCCATTTCACTCGTGCCAATGTTCCCTCATACATTGTCGAGTCGACCTTTGGTGGTTGATGGAAAACGTCGAATTAAATTGGTGGTATCACCAGAAAACCGTGGAACACAAGAAGTTAGCTGTGATGGACAAGTCTCACTTCCAGTTACCCCTGGCGACGAAATTCACATCTATCAAAGTCCAAATGTACTAAAGCTCATCCATCCAAAAGACTACAGTTACTATCACGTCTTACGGAATAAGCTTGGCTGGTCTAGTAAATTGTTCTAACACTTGTTACTCAGGGCAATAACTTCAATAAAAAAGCCAGCAGCTCAATTGCTACTGGCTTTTGGCTTTCTTAGACAAGAAATAGACACAAAGTAGTGAGGCGACACGATATTTGTCATCATTAAAGAGAAGCTTGTAAATTTTGATCCTGTGGGCAAACTTTACACAAAAGATAGAAAAGCAAATTCAATGATCTATGTCCGGTGATATTCTCATCATGAATAGAGTATTAACTCTATTTCATACAATCAATAAAGGACATATTATGAAGAAAACCATCATTCTGTCTGTTCTCAGTACATTAGCACTTATTGGCTGCCAATCAGAGGAAACGCAAGTCAACAGTGTGTCCAATGCAAAAGCGGAAGATATCACTAAGACGAAGCGTGCCCTCGCTCAACAATTGAGTGAGAACTATGCTGCCATTGAACCCATGTTGAGAAGAGATATTACTCCACAACAGACTAGCGTCTCTGTATCAGCATTTGTTCAACAAAACCCCAACTCCGAGTTTAGCCGTCAGCTTGTACAAGCTGACACTCAAATTCGTAGCTGGAAAGGTATTTCTGAATACTCAGATCAGTTGCTGGAAGTTCGTTTAGCGAATGAGGGCATGATATCAGCATGGCAAAGTGGCGAGGTCGAGCCATTATTTGCATTTGAACCAAGTGGTGATGATGAGAATTGGCAATACATCGAAGCATTTGATGTTTATGGCAACATCCATCAACTCGATGTTTACCAGCTCCCTGATGTACCTGTACTTGTCGTTGATAACAACAGCTCTGCAGAGCTAAAGGCTGGCTTGCAAGCTATGCAGGCTGAAATGAAAAAACTCGGTCAGCCTACTTTAGTTCAGCCGTATTTTTCTGATGAACAGCGTCAAAATGCACCGCTATTGTCAAGTAGCACTGTGGGCGAAGCGGCTCCAATTCAAACAACGCAGTTGAAAAAGATCCGTCTAGCCGATGACAAAGAACCTTGGATCTCTGGCAAGGCAGAAATCTACGCTATCGTAACGGGCGTCAATCCAAGTCGTGATGAACCTACTCTCGATTTAGTAGAGCTTCCATACTTAGACTACGATAACCAAGATTACTACCCAAATCAGATCATTATTCACTGGTCTCGTTACCGTTGGGGCGCTGCGGACATCGTGCTCATGGAACAAGATGATGGTACAGACTATAAACAGTTGGCAAAACTCCTTGTTCAAGTTGCTGGAGAAGTGCTGAAAGCGATTCCAGATCCAGAAGTTCAGGCTTACGCGATTATTCCGCAAATCACGAATAAGATCATCGACACGATCCCTGACGGCGTCCTAACGAATGATGATGACTTCGTCGACGTTTACTACACACTAATGCAAGACACATCATACGTGGATCATCCAGGTGCTGGTGTGAATGCAGTAGTCACATTAGAGCCGCTCACGATTAACCCAACTCGTCCGTAACCTGTTCAATTTTAATGAGTCGTTGTAATCACTTCGGCTCATTTTTCCCACTTCATCACAAAAAAGCACCCCACACAGAAATTTTTTCTCACCTGTCTTTACTGTATAAAGAAACAGTATATACTGTTCTCTTATACAGTATTGTTCAGTTATACAGGTAAATAAAAATGCTGGCTCATCTAAGTGTTAATAATTTTGCGATTGTTAAGTCTTTACAACTCGAGCTGTCTAAGGGCATGACCACCATCACAGGTGAAACAGGCGCGGGTAAATCCATTGCTATCGATGCACTTGGGCTCTGCTTAGGCGGACGAGCCGAAGCTGGCATGGTTCGACAAGGTGAAGAAAAAACCGAAGTTAGTGCCGCTTTTTTACTGGACAACAACCTACATGCAACGCGTTGGCTAGAAGATAACGATCTGCTTGATGGCAGTGAATGTATTTTGCGTCGCATCATCACAAAAGAAGGTCGCTCAAGAGCCTTCATTAATGGCAGTCCTGTCCCACTATCACAACTCAAATCTCTAGGGCAACTGCTGATCAATATCCATGGGCAACACGCTCATCATCAATTGATGAAAAGCGAACACCAAATGGCTATGCTCGACCAATATGCAGGTCATCTAAACCTACTAAAAAGCACACGAAGTGCTTACCAACATTGGCGTCAGGCAGACAATAACCTCAAGCAACTAAAAGAAAATAGCCAGCAAAACCAGGCGCAAAAACAGTTGCTTGAATACCAAATCAAAGAACTAAATGAGTTATCGCTAGGTGAAGAAGAATTTGCAGAGCTCGAGCAAGAGCACAAACGATTATCCAATAGTGGTGAACTCGCCACTACCTGTCAGCAAGCCATCGAACTTATTTACGAAGGTGAAGAAGTCAATGCGCTTGGTATTTTGCAATCGGCCAATCACTCCCTAATTCAACTAGCTGAGTTAGATGAAAAGCTATCTGAGCTACCCAACATGTTGTCAGAAGCGATGATTCAACTAGAAGAAACGAAGAACGAATTACGCAGTTATCTAGATGGCATCGATGTGGATCCTGCTCGTATGGCTTATGTAGAAGAACGTTTTTCTAAAGTGATGTCTGTTGCTCGCAAACACCACGTGATGCCAGAAGAACTATACCAACATCACCAAGATCTTCTGGCTCAAGTAGAAGCGTTAGATTGCTCTGATGAACGTTTAGATGAACTCGCGCAAGAAGTGGAACAAAAGTACCAAAGCTTCCTAAACCAAGCAGAAAAACTACACAAATCACGCAGCCGTTACGCAAAAGAACTGAACAAACTGATCACACAAAGCATGCACGAATTGAGCATGGAAAAAGCGGTATTCAATATCGAAGTCAGCAATGAAAACACGCACCCATCACCACTTGGCATGGACAGTGTGTGCTTCTTAGTATCGACCAACCCAGGACAGCCATTGCAACCTATAGCAAAAGTTGCGTCAGGCGGTGAGCTATCACGCATCTCATTAGCTATCCAAGTGATTACCGCTCAGAAAGTGGATACACCAAGCTTGATCTTCGATGAGGTGGATGTCGGTATTAGTGGTCCAACAGCAGCTGTAGTCGGCAAAATGCTACGCAAGCTTGGCGAGTCTACTCAGGTATTGTGTGTCACTCACCTCCCTCAAGTTGCAGGTTGTGGCCATCAACAAATGTTCGTGGCTAAACAAACAAAAGCTGGCCAAACCGAAACACAAATGCACGCATTAGATGAACAACAACGTGTGGCAGAATTAGCTCGCCTACTTGGAGGTAGCCAAATTACAGATTCTACCCTTGCAAACGCCAAAGAGCTCCTCATCGCCGCTTAGCCATGCTCTTTCAAAGATAGAGTCACGAACACTACTCCGTGACTCTACCTCCCCCATCACCATATCAAAGTGCTTGGGTTCTGATTCCCTTTCGAAATAATGGTCAGTGCCACCCCATAGCTCAATAACTTGGCTATTTGTCATTAGTTACCGCTTAAACTGGATAGAAAATCGCTCATCGACATAAACATACATGTGAGAGAATCAATAAATGCAACTCAACTCAAAATTCGTTGTCAGATTTCCTATCATACGACGCATAGCTTTTTACATCTGCGTCGAGCTTGTTTATTATCAGCGCAGTATTTTAAAGGTTACTAAGAAATTATTATGCAATTAAAGAAGTGGTTAGTTGCCGTACCATTAGCAATGACATTGCTGACAGGATGTTCGGTATTGGAAAAACTGGTTTATCGCATTGATATCAACCAAGGCAACTATGTAGAACAAAGTGCGGTAGATAAATTAAAGTTTGGGATGACTAAAGCACAGGTTCGCTTCGTACTAGGGTCGCCAATGCTTATTGAAAACGGCTACCCAAACACTTGGTACTACATTTATCACCATACTCCTGGTCACGGTGATCCAGTGCAAAAAGACCTGATCGTTAACTTTAACGATCAAGGCACACTCGCAGATATCAGTGGTGACTTCCCAAAAAGTGACGCTTTTTACGAGCAGATTCAGTAAACGACTTTTGCAAAAAACCTCTCACATGAGAGGTTTTTTATTATCTAGATATCGCGCCATCACACTTTGAATCAATGACGCCATCCATTGGGATTGATATCAAGTCTACTTATTCTTACGTACAGAGCTAGGCTTACCACCGGTGACTGGGTCTGCATTCCCCTCGGCTTTAGCCTGCTCCGCCCGCTTACGACGAATCTCTTTCGGGTCTGCGAGTAACGGACGATATATCTCTATTCGATCTCGATCTCGAACGGTCGCATCTAACTTCACATTACGACTAAACACACCCACTTTATTCTTAGATAAATCAATTTCAGGGTATAACTCTAACACGCCAGATTGTCGAATGATCTCTTCTACCGTTGCGTGATTATTCACCACTAAATTAAATACACGCTGTTCATGAGGAAGAGCATAGACAACCTCTACGTGAATCATATCTGACTCAATACTCATAACACTCGTAGACCTGTTTTGCGCGTTTAGTGAATGCATTTACCATGTTACTGGTAAGCTCGTTAAAAACCTTACCGAAGGCCATCTCAATCATTTTACTTGAGAATTCAAACTCAAGCTTTAGCTCAACCTTGCAAGCTTGCTCATCTAGCGCGGTAAAAATCCAACCACCACGCAATGTCTTAAACGGACCATCCACCAAGTTCATCATAATTGCTTGGCCTGGGATCAGCTCATTTGAAGTAGTAAACGTTTTGCTGATACCAGCCTTCGCCACATCGACAGAAGCCACCATACCATTACCCGAAGACTCAATGATTCTAGAGCCCGAGCAACCAGGCAGAAACTCAGGGTATTTAGCAACATCGTTAACCAGATTGAACATCTGTTCAGCACTAAAAGACACAAGCGCAGAACGGCTGACTTGCTTCATACATACTCCTATCGATACATGTACAGATTTAAAGCTCCTGCCAATTTTACTTTTATTCCACGATTGCGCAAATAAAAGGATTTCCTATCCGATATCCAACCCGTATAATGTCGCTATTATGGCAAAGAAAAAAACGAAACAAAAAGCGGGTAGCAATACTATCGCGCTGAATAAAAAAGCTCGCCACGAGTATTTCATCGATGATGAAATCGAAGCTGGCTTGGAGCTCCAAGGTTGGGAAGTGAAAGCCCTTCGCCAAGGTAAAGCCAATATTTCTGAAAGTTACGTATTTATGCGTGACGGTGAAGCCTTTGTGAGTGGCATGACAATCACTCCTTTAAATCAGGCATCGACACACGTTGTGGCGAACCCCACACGTGTGCGTAAACTACTAATGAGTCGTCGTGAACTAGACAACCTATTCGGACGTGTGAACCGTGAAGGTATGACATTAACGGCCCTTTCTCTGTACTGGTCTCGCTCTTGGGTGAAACTAAAAATTGGCGTAGCAAAAGGTAAAAAGCTGCACGATAAACGTACGGATTTAAAAGAAAAAGACTGGGCAAGAGAAAAAGCACGCGTAATGAAGAGTACACTGCGTTAATCTTGACCACTTAAACGCATAGTACTGGACAGCCAATGCTTTTCTGTTACTATGCGAATATTACCTGGGGCTGATTTAGGATTCGACGGGAATTCAGAAGTCTGAGGTGCATGCCGAGGTGCGGTAGGCCTCGTTAACAAACCGCAAAAAAATAGTCGCAAACGACGAAAACTACGCACTAGCAGCTTAATAACCTGCTCAGAGCTCTCTCGCCCTAGCTTCCGCACGTAAGACGGGGAATAACGAGGGATCAAACCCAAACGCGCTAGCCCGGATTCTCCCGCCTGAGAGATGAACGGCGAATTTTAATTCAGGCTAGTCATTCATTAGCGTGTCGGTTCGCAGGTGGGTGGCGAAATTAAAGATCGACTAAGCATGTAGTACCAATGATGAACGGTTTTCGGACGCGGGTTCAACTCCCGCCAGCTCCACCAAACGTTTGGAAAAGGCCACCTTCGGGTGGCCTTTTTTGTATCAACAATCCACTTTCCACATTGTCTTCTTTTCTCACGCACTCATACTACCTGATAACTTTTCACGAGCATTACTGCATAACTCTGAACGTACACCGATTTAAAAACTCGTTGAGTATTAAGTAACAGGCGATACGCTCATAAATACACCACCAAAAACACATGGAAGTTCAGAAGAACTCATTCAAGGACAAAAAGTGTGTACTATATGCTCTTCGATTTAAAGTGTTCTAAGTTTTTGGGGTATCAACAACTACGAGTGCTAAATCTAAGTTATAGAATTATGATGGGTTAAAGTTGAACAATTTGGGTTTATCACTAACCATCAAAAGATACTTAATAAGCCTTTTCTTTTGTTCTTGGTTATCACAATTGGCGGAAACATAAATTATCAAGTCAATCTAGCATTACGATGTAAATTAATAAAAACACCTCTTGACCAAGCGACTAATTAACTATTTTCAATATGATTTCATTGTCTGAAACCTAGTATTTATAGAGCTCTTTACCATTCGATAGCTCTCGTTTATTTTGCTTCCACATTACCTGATGAAAGCCTTAAAAATCCAATATAATATAACTACCAAAGATTAGCGAAGACTGAGTGTTCCAGATTTAAACTTTATTAATGCTAATAAAAAGCGGTCAAGTAGATAAACATAAATCTAAAAATGTAATTTTCAAATTCACAAGTTACAAGGACAATGCAGTACTAATCACATAGTTAACATTAAATATTGTAAAAACACACAATACATATACATTTATAGATTTTTAAAATGAAAAAAATCGATGTGAAAAATTACTTAGTTGGATTTATTACAATCATATTGTTGAGCATTAATATGAGTTTTGGAGAGAGTATATTGAATAGCGATAAAGTTAACCAATACACACCACAAATCAATGGTGTGCTAACAAAAAAAGGGAAGCCGATTAATAACCAAAAGGTTAGTCTTAGTATTGGTTTAAGCGCTTCAGGAAAATCAATAGACTTATCAACATTTACTGACAGCAGTGGTCGGTTTGAATTTTCTCCTGTGTATGAAAACAAAGAGAGCGTTAAGATCCCGCTTATTGAACATTATGTAACTATTGTTTTAACCACAGAACTAGATATTGATGAAAGCGTTATTATTTGGGAAGGTTCGTTCGATGGCTATGAAATAGAGGATTACGTAAAAAACAATATGGCTAATCTAGTCTGTGATGCAGCAAACCCTCTTAAGTACTTTGCTTTTTCAATTGATGATGACGAAAACGATGACTATTACGTAAATAGTCAATGTGATTTATTTGGATATATTGACTCTGACTTATATGGAAATTAAAGAATGCAATCACTCTCACCAAAGCTATCATCTAGAATCGCAGAAATCCCTTATTCTGTATTCGCAACTAATGTTCGTAACGTTAGTGGTTATATAGCAAAGTTTTTTACATTTGATCTAAGGAATGATGTCAAAAAAGGAACGACAAGTGGCTTTATGGGATTTGGTGGAATGACATCAGATTTTGTAGCGATAGGTCGAGGTAAGGGCGAGTTTGCCGATACTTTAGTATTTTCCTTCCGAGGCACTCAAGCAAACATCGGCGACATTATGACCGATGGAAACATTGGGATATCAGGTACCTCATCCGGTTACAGGGTACATGCAGGTTTTGTAAATCTCTTCAATACGATAAAGCCACAACTTGCAGCATACATCGCTGGTTATTCGAAAAAGAACATGAAAGCACCGAAGGCAGTACACTGTGTAGGTCATAGTTTAGGTGGTGCTCTTGCTTCATTAGCGGCAGATTGGGTGAAGAGTCAGTACGGCTATAGCGTACACCTATATACTTTTGGCGCACCAAAAGTTGGCTTTAAACCATACGCAAGAAGGGAGTTAGATTCTTCATATCGCTGCACTCATGGTGCAGATCCAGTTCCGATGTCTCCTCTTTGGCCATTTACTCACGGTGGTATTGAGTATCGGCTAGATGGAAGTTCTGGCATCTACTTCTGCGCTCATGGACTAGGAAAAAAATCTGTTCCGGGTTATGTCAATACCGCTACAAGTAATGAGTGGTCGGCACTACAACCCAAATCTCAAACTTACCTAGAACGCAACGTATTTCTTGACTTCAACAATAGATATAATGCTCGAATGACTGATGGTTGGGTAAGTAAAATAGTCTCTTCAATTTTGACCTTACTAAGAATTTCAGGTCTGGGTCATATAATACAACAAATAGCAACCGCAGGCCTTACTGCTTGGGATCAACTAGCTAAAGCTATGGCGTACATTTCAAAACTAAAAAACGAGTATACAGAACACGTCCGCGGTATTTTAGGTCACATGAATGTAATGTCAGGTAGCGCAGCGATCGACCTATCGAGTATTACTTATAGAGTGATAAAACTTTGTTTTTCGAGACTAGTAAGAAGGTTAGACAGTCATGTTAGAAATGCTCTAAATATAGTAGAGTGACAGTAAAAGACACTAAAAATTATTCTAAAAACTGCTCTATTAGCCTCAACTAGATTGAGCTCAAAAAAAGCGAAGCTATTTAGGCTTCGCTTTTTATTAGGGCTTAGAGTTGTTAACAATATTAGAAACGATATTCCACACCTAGCGATGCTTGGTTAAAATCAGTTTTTGTGTTTGCACCATTCGCTACGTTCTCAGCATTCAGTTCTACGTCATACCACATATATTCTGCGTTAACTAAGAAGTTATCAGTAACTTTAAAACCAACACCAGCACCAGCGAATACACCTTCGTCATCTTTGTTGCCTTGGAAGCCCGCAACGTTGTAATCCGTCGAGTACCACATTTGACCGCCTTTTGCGTAAAGATCGACACGATCAGCAATAGGGGCTGTAACTTTTAGTGCTGCGGTGTAACCGTCCGTTTCGGCATTTGCTAGGTTATTACCATAGCTACCAAAGTCAATGTAACCGCCCTCTAACGCTAAGTAAGGGTTAAAACGGTAACCAACCAAACCTTGAATAGCATCGCTGTCATCATCAAAGTCATCTTGTCCATCAACTTTTAAGTAACCATAATTGGCGCCGACATAAACACCATGATCTTTGGAGTCCGCTGCGTGAGATAAAGTACTAAACGTTGCTAAAGAAAAAAGGCCAATCAAAGTAACAACATTGCTTTTCATTTCGTTCTCCTAATATAAGTGCCATTGAAAGTTCGAATTATACAAAGCAAATGCAATGCCAATTTTAATTTAATGAAAAACATCTTCTACTTTATAAAAAAATGACATTATTTTGAAATTAAAACAACAAAACTAAAAGTTATACCGTTTTATTTACCTTGAGAAAACAATATTAGATTTGTGTAAATACTAATGATGTAAAACATTCTATTTTATTTGTAGTTTTTTCAAAAGATAGGAGAAATCAATAAACAAACTCCAATCATCAATTATTTACACACCCATTATATTTAGGATTCTTAATTTTTGGTCTGGATTCTTTATGAACGAGTAAGGAAGGTAATCACACATCGGCTTTTTCTCTCTTTGCTTCAATAGGTAAATCTCCTACTCTGTGAAGAGGCTATCTCCATGGGACTGAAGTATGTTAAAAGGCAGTGAGTACCCTTCTATCCGAGCATTAAGGACGTTTGTCGCGGTTGCAAATTACCTCAGCTTCTCTAAAGCGGCGGATGCCCTATGCATTACACAAAGCGCAGTAAGCAAACAAATCGCCGCGCTTGAACAACTAGTGGGTTTACCTTTAATACAAAGAGGCTCGAATGGTATTGAGTTAACTGAGGAAGGAAAACGCTACCTACCGCAAGTCACAGAAGCACTAGAACTTATTCAGAATGCAACCGCTAACTTAATCCAATCAGATTCAAAGCAAGAATTGCTCACCGTGGATGTTACTCCTTCTTTCGCTAGCCTTTGGTTGGTGCCTCATATTGATGACTTCCACCAGCGACATCCCAATATCCGTGTAAGAATCTGTACCGGAGATGGGAACGTCAAAGGTTCAAGCGGTGAAAGCGACTTGCATATTCGTTGTCTTCCATTGTCCACGCATTATGAATACAGCCACTTACTATGCCAAGAAATACTGCTATTGGTCGGTTGCACTAATACTCCTGCACTCAAGAGTGTGCACGCTGTTAGCGACTATCCGTTGATACCTCAAATCACTCGCCCTCAGTTGTGGGAGCAATTTAAGGCTGCACATGCAGTAGAATCAACCGTTACCTATCACTCTGTAGGCTTTGAACATTTTTACCTAGCTTACGAAGCCGTCAAAATGGGAAAAGGACTCGCCTTACTTCCTGATTTTATGGCGCAGAGTTCTATTTTAAGAGGGGATACCCAACATATTCTCAACCTATCTTTACAGAGTGGTTATGGTTATTACGTGATAATCCCAAATTATCGCCTATCGGCTAAGAAAGTGGCGGCGTTTTACGAATGGTTGAAGAGCAAACTAAGCTAATATTATTTTCTTGAAATGCTTTTGGTAACCCACAACAACTCAAAGACTTCAGTATCTGTCTGCTCCAAATTGTGGCATTCTCATTAACACTGTTTCAAAAGGATAAATGGATTGAAAGATATGGACAGCAATTCGCCCAAACTCTCATTACGTACCATTGAGCCAACGGATTACCCTGAGCTTGCAGAACTAATGGACTTAGTGTTTCCTGATGTTGGCGGCTCATGGCCACGGCTGACTATTATGGATCTCATTCATCAGTTTCCTGATGGCCAAATCTGTATTGAAGATAACGGCAAAATAGTCGGTGCAGCATTAACCATTAAAGTGGACTACAACCGCTTTTCTCTTCCTCACCTGTATACCGACATCATTACCGAAAACAACGTCATACAGAATCAAGTAACTGGAGATGCAATGTATGGTCTCGATGTATTTGTCCACCCAGACTATCGAGGGCTACGTTTAGGTCGACGTTTATATGATGCACGTAAAGAGCTTTGCCGTAGTAAGAACTTCAAAGCCATTTTAGCCGGTGGTCGCATTCCTAATTACCACCAATACGCAGATGAACTGAGCGTTGCAGAGTACATCGACAAAGTAAAACGCCGTGAGCTTCATGACCCTATTTTGTCTTTTCAGCTTGCTAACGACTTCGATGTAAAACGAATCATGCGCGGCTACTTACCAGAGGATAGCGCTTCTAAAGGTTACGCGACACTGCTGGAGTGGGATAACTTTTTCTACGAAGAGGATATTCAATCCGTACACGATGTAGAAAAAACACTGATTCGGATTGGTGTCGTCCAGTGGCAAATGCGCGCGATGAATGACCTAGAGGATTTGCTCGATCAGGCTGAGTTCTTCATCTCTTCTCTTGCGAACTATAAAGCCGATTTCGCCCTATTCCCTGAGTTCTTTAACGCACCGCTGATGGGCTTGCAAAACGACAAAAATTCCGTTGAAGCAATCCGCTTTTTGGCTAGCTTTACAGAAGAGATCAAAAACCGTTTCTCGCAGATGGCGGTCACCTACAACATCAACATTATTGCAGGCAGTATGCCCGTTATCGAAGATGGCAAACTGTATAATGTGGCCTACTTGCTGCAACGAGATGGTGAAATCAACGCTCAATATAAAATCCACATCACGCCTCATGAACAAAGAGACTGGGTGATCGACGGTGGTGACAATGTTCAAGTTTTCGAAACCGATGCGGGCAAAGTCGGCATACTGATTTGTTATGACAGCGAATTCCCTGAATTGGGAAGAATGTTAGCAGAACAAGGCGCACAAATTGTATTCGTTCCTTTCTGGACGGACACAAAAAATGGCTACCAACGAGTACGAATTTGTTCCCAATCGCGAGCCATTGAAAACGAATGCTATGTTGCAATTGGTGGCAGTGTCGGTAACTTACCTCGTGTTGATAACGTGGACATCCAGTACGCACAATCTGCCGTATTCTCACCGTCGGATATCTACTTCCCGCACGATGCGACCTTGACAGAAGCAAGCGCCAACACCGAAATGATGATCTTCGCCGATGTTGATTTGACTAAGTTGAAGCAACTTAATACCGAGGGTTCAGTAACCAACTTACGTCACCGACGCCTTGATTTGTATGGCGCATTTACTAAAGCTAAAGAGTCATAAAGGTGTGCCTTATTCGTCGCCACACGGGAGCGTGGCGGCGAATAAAACAAGCAGCAGATTGATTCCGCACAATAATCAGAGGCATGTCAGTTTTTCTCAGCGGTAAGAAACAAGAATTGACCCAGTAGGACATTCGGAGTATCACTCCAACTTCGTTCCGCTTTTATTAGGGGAAAGCTTTTGGAACACATTAACGAACTTCTCATGTCAATGAAGCCTTTGCTCGAGCAATACGGCTACTTGGCGCTGATTGTCAGTATATTTCTAGAAGGGATAGGTGTACCGATGCCTGGTCAATCGCTGATGATCGCGGCATCTTTGCTCTCTTCAGAACAAGTCATGAACCTAAGTATGGTTATGATGGTATCGTGGCTAAGCTGCTTTTTTGGGAATACCTGTGGTTACCTAATCGGGTATTACTTTGAAGGCTGGTTGGATAAAAAAGGCTATATCTCTGGCCCGAAGATGCAAACACTTCAACTGACTATCCAGAAATACGGCCCTACGTGCTTGGTCGTCAGTCGCTTTATTGAAGGAATGAAGCAATTTATGCCTCTTGCGTGCGGTATCGCGAAAATGCCACGTAGAGAGTTTTTGTTCGGTAACGCCCTCGCGGCGACGGTTTGGGTATTGGTATTCAGCTTGTTAACTCACTTTGCATTTGAACATTTAAGCGTGTTGAGCAACCTGTACACCGAATACAAATATCTGGTATGGGCATTTGCTGCTGTCTTATTTACGTGGATGGTTTTAGGTATTGTTAAACGCAAAAAAGCCAAATCAATGCAATAACGACAGCCTCTTCATTGGCGCATAACTAAAGCTCGTGGTATCAGTGAGATACGTAATACGAGCTTTTATCTTTTTCTTTACGTGCAAAAATTAAACAGCCATTTAGACGTCTAGACGTTGACAATGCGTAAATGTGATATTAGTCTGCTCTTCTCTCTTATTATTAACATTGTCGTTTACATGTCCGGTTCCCAACAAACAACTAAAACAGTTGCACCTTCTGCGGTCGCACTGATCCCATTGATTGTATTCCTTGCGCTGTTTATTGGCGTAGGCACTTACTTATCTTTGCAAGGCGTTGAATTTGCCTTCTACCAGCTGCCTGCACCCATCGCGGTATTACCAGCCATCATCATTGCGTTTCTTTTAAGTAAAGAGAAACTTAACCGCTCAATCGAACACTTCATGCGTGGTGTTGGCCACCCAGACATCATCGCAATGTGTATGATCTATCTGCTTGCAGGTGCCTTTGCTGCGGTAGCAAAAGCCTCTGGCGGTGTTGATGCAACGGTGAACCTTGGTTTATCCGCAATTCCAACCAGCATGATTTTGCCGGGCATTTTTCTGATTTCTGCTTTTATCGCAACAGCGATGGGCACTTCGATGGGTACCATCGCAGCCGTTGCCCCCGTAGCGTTGGGGATTGCTGAATCAGCAGGAATGAGCTTACCGTTAACCGCAGGCGTTGTGCTGAGCGGCGCTATGTTTGGTGATAACCTTTCTATCATCTCTGACACCACCATCGCGGCGACACGCTCTCAAGGTTGTGAGATGAAAGACAAGTTTAAAGAGAACATTCGTATTGCTTTGCCTGCGGCGTTGATCGCGATTGCAGTGTTCGCTTTCAACAGTACAGCGACTCAAGTGCCTGCAACTGGCGATATTGAGTGGCTAAAAGTCCTGCCGTACATCACTATTTTGATCCTAGCGGTATCTGGTGTGAATGTGTTTGTGGTTCTGTCGATTGGTATCCTTTTGGCTGGCGGCGTGAGCTTGGCATCGATTGACAATTACGGACTGACTAATCTAGCCCAAGACGTTTATAAAGGCTTTGGTAACATGCAAGAGATCTTCTTGTTGTCCATGCTAATTGGTGGTTTGAGTGAACTGATGCGTCGTCAAGGCGGCCTTGCTTTCCTAACCAATTTCGTTAGCAGCCTTATCCACGCGTTTGGCTCTAGCCACTCTAAGCATGCCAACAGCCGCGCGAGTGAGCTAGGTATCGCAGGCTTGGTGTCGATGGTCAATGGCTGTACGGCAAACAACACCGTAGCCATCATTGTATCGGGCAGCGTTGCTCGCCAACTGGCGGAAGAGAATAATGTCTCTCCTCGCCGCTCAGCAAGCTTGTTAGACATTTTCTCATGCGTGGTGCAAGGCGTGTTGCCTTACGGCGCTCAAGTGTTGCTGCTAGGTTCCGTATTCAACCTATCGCCAATTGAAGTAGTTGCTAATTCTTACTACTGCTTTGCATTAGCGATAGCTGCTGTTGTTGCGGTGTTTATCAAACATCCCGCACGTCAACCTGTAGTGCAAACTGAGAACTAACGACAAATACCGAAAAGGCTCCGATGGAGCCTTTTTACTTTCTTCTTTATTTTCCTTGCCGCGAACAGATTTACTTCAAAACTGAACGCAAACTTTGCGCACTGTGTAAAGGAATCGCGAAGCAATACGCCACATCGCGTAGAGCTTCCACCTGAGCCGCATTACTGATTGCTAACTCGCCTGCCACATCGAAGTGGTTATTCTCAAACCCCACTCTCACATCGAATCCAAGTAACATCGCACTCGCTAAACAGTCTTGCTCTCGCGCGCCAAAAGCACAAATGGCACATCGAATTTCTTCCTCGACAAAACGCGCCAAATTCAAACCTCGTAAATCCCATGGTGAATACTGTTGAGCTTGTTGATAACACCCTAACACCACTAATGCATGCTGATGCGTTTTAGGTAGCACGCCCGCATCACGCAGTTGAAAATAACGTTCAATGTCGGTTGCATCGTAGAGAATAATTTGGCTCACGATGTTGTTTTCAGCCACCCAATGGAAAAAGGCATGCCCTTCTTTCTCACTTGCGCGATCAGGGATTAACTCCCTCAATGCGAAAGAAGCCGCTTCTGGTTTCACAGCTTTAGCTAACGCCATCTGTTGTGACGGAGAATACAAGCCGACCGCTTCTGTGGTGAGCTGAACCATCATGTTTTCTCCCACCGCTTCTTTCACGGCATGGTAAATTGCCATGTTGTCGTCGATGTCTAATGAATGACGTCCGTTAGCGCCCCTAGCATGCAAATGGATCATGGCAGCCCCTGCCGTTTGACAAGCGATAGCCTCTGCAACCAGTTCGTCTTTTGTCATGGGTAAGTTGGCGTGATCGTGCTTAGTTTTTCTAGCACCGTTTGGGGCCACGATAATGGCGATAGGTTCTCGCAAATATTGGTTTGCTACTTCCATGTCTCCGCCACCTCTTTTAACGTCAGTGAGAGTTTGCCGACTAGTTCATCAATATGATGAGACTGAATAATGAATGGCGGTGCGAGCAAAATATGGTGCCCATTAACGCCATCAATCGTTCCGCCCATTGGGTAGCACATTAAGCCATTTTCCATTGCTCGCTGTTTGATGCGTTTGTCTGCCAATGTGGCTTTACTCAGCGGCGCCTTGCTTTCTTTCTCCGCCACCAGCTCAATGCCCAAAAACAAGCCTTTACCACGAATGTCGCCAATGTATGGTAAATGGGCCAATGCAGAAGTAAGCTCTTTACGCAGCAAAACACTTTGCTGATTCACCGCTGTTAATAAATCATCTTGGAAGATGGTTTCAATTGTTGCCACGGCGGCAGCGCACGCCACAGGGTGCGCCATAAACGTATGACCATGTTGGAAAAAACCGCTTCCATCGGCAATAGCTTGGTAGACTCGATCATTCGCAACCACCGCACCAATAGGTTGATAACCCGCACCAAGCCCTTTAGCCATACACACCAGATCGGGTTCTGCCTCTTCCTGCTCAAACGCAAAAAAACTGCCACTGCGTCCAACGCCACACATGACTTCATCCAAGATCAATAACACATCATATTGGTCGCATATTTCGCGAATACGCTTGAAATAACCTTGCGTTGCAGGCACAGCTCCAGCGGTGGCTCCCACAATAGGCTCGGCGACAAAAGCCATGACATTGTCAGCACCCAACTCAAGAATTTTTGCCTCTAGTTCATTCGCCGCTCGCAATGAGTAATCCAATTCCGACTCATGACTCTGCTGATAACGATAAGCATAGCAAGGGGCAATGTGATGGCTCGGATGCAAGATAGGTTTGAACGGTTCACGTCGCCATTCATTACCACCGACCGCCAGAGCTCCCAACGTATTGCCGTGATAACTTTGCTGACGCGCAATGAATTGCTTCTTCTCTGGCTTACCTGATTCCACAAAATACTGCCGCGCCATTTTTAGTGCCGACTCCACCGCTTCTGATCCGCCACTGACTAAATACACATGGTTGAACTGCTCAGGCATATGCTGACAAATCAATTCCGCTAGTCGCTCACTGCTGTCACTAGTAAAAAATCCAGTATGAGCAAACGTCACTCGCTCGATCTGTTCCAACATGGCTTTTTTAACGGCGTGATGACTGTGGCCAAGGTTTGATACCGCAGCACCACCACAAGCATCGAGATACTGTTTCCCTTGTTTATCGAATAGATAAACACCTTCACCTTTATCGATGATTGGCAGCGTGGCATGGCAATGACGGTGAAATACGTAAGACATTTGAGTCCCTTCCAATGTATAAGATTTGCACATATCATCAGGAACAAACCCAAACGCGACAAGGGAATAAATTTCACCCACCATGAGCTTTTGGAATACCACAACCCAAAAACAATAAAGCCTTTGATATTTAAACAATAAAACAAATAAAGGCCAGCTTTTTTAAAGGCTGGCCTATGGGTAACCAAAAGCTAAAAAAAGAATCGTTTTACGCGTTTAGTGCCTGTTCTAAATCGGCTAGAATATCGTCAATGTGTTCAATACCCACCGATAAACGAATCATCTCAGGAGACACACCAGCTTGTTTTTGTTCTGCTTCGCTCAACTGACGATGGGTCGTCGAGGCGGGATGGCAAGCCAGTGATTTTGCATCGCCAATGTTCACCAAACGCTTAAAGATTTTCAGAGCATCATAAAAACGTACACCTGCTTCATAACCGTCTTTTAAACCAAACGACAAAATCGCAGATGGCTTACCTTTCATGTATTTTTCGGCAAGGTGGAAGTGTTCTGAACTTGGCAATCCGGCATAGCTTACCCAACTGACTTTGTCATTCTGTTCTAAGTACTCAGCCACTTTGAGTGTGTTCTCGGTATGACGCTCCATACGCAGTGGCAACGTTTCTAGCCCTTGCATAAGCATAAACGCATTCATTGGTGATAATGCCGATCCGGTATTACGCAATGGTACGGTACGCGCACGCCCGATAAATGCCGCCTCACCAAACGCTTCGGTATACACCACGCCGTGGTAAGAAGGTTCTGGTTGATTGAAAACGGGAAAGCGGTCTTTGTGCTGCGCCCAAGGGAATTTACCGGAATCCACAATCACGCCACCCAAAGTGGTGCCATGTCCACCGACGTATTTAGTGAGAGAGTGAACGACGATATCGGCACCAAACTCGATGGGTTTGCACAGCACCGGAGTCGCGACGGTGTTATCCACAATCACAGGTACGCCTTGTGCGTGAGCAAGCTCCGCTACACGTTCTAAATCAATGATATTACCGGCTGGGTTACCAATGCTCTCGCAGTACACCGCTTTGGTATTTTCATCAATTAACTCAGCCAAACTTTCTGGTTTGTCATCTTTGGCAAACTTCACCTGAATACCCTGATTTGGCAGCATATGCGCAAACAAGGTGTAAGTACCGCCATAAAGTTGCGGCGTAGAAACGATGTTATCGCCCGCTTGCGCTAACGTCAGAATCGCATAGTTAATCGCTGCACTCCCCGCACTGACAGCCAACCCTGCAATGCCGCCTTCTAACGCCGCCATGCGTTTTTCCAAAACGTCATTAGTCGGATTCATGATGCGAGTGTAGATATTCCCCGGCACTTCCAGGTTAAACAGATCAGCGCCGTGCTGCGCGTTATCAAACTCGTACGCGACCGTTTGATAAATCGGTGTCGCGACAGATTTAGTGGTAGGGTCAGTTTCGTAACCAAAATGGATGGATAGCGTTTCGTCTTTCATGTTCTTCCTTGAGCGTCATCGAGATAAATCGTGAACTTATCATGCCGACTTTTTAACCACAGAACCTCGTTATGGGTCACATTGCCCACGTCCAGAAGCGTTTGTGAAATGGGAAAGGTAACATTTTTGATATTCATCGACGGGTATAACTTGCGCTTGATTGAAAGTCTTTAATCTTGTTGATAATACTCCTTCAATATGAACTAAAGTGAACTTGACCTGTTGAGTTCTCAAACTCATTGAAATGGGAGTTCAACAGGTAAAAACCTTACTCTTTATGGAGATGACCGATGAACAAAAACTGGATCCCAATAGCTCTATCTGGGCTTGCTTTAACAGGTTGCTTTTCTGAAGAAACGAAAGAAACAGAAGCCGTCGCCGAGCCGCTAAAAGTAACCGCCGCAGACAAAATTTATTATGGTGGCGATATCCTAACCATGGCTAGCGATAAGCCAGAGTACGCCGAAGCCGTCGCGACATTAGGCGAGAAAATCATTTATGTCGGCAGCAAAGATGGTGCAATGGGACACAAGTTCGGTAAAACACAGTTGGTCGACTTAAAAGGCAAAATTATGTTGCCTGGCTTTGTTGATCCGCACAGTCATGTGTATGGTGTTGGTCTGCAAGCCATGGTCGCTAACGTGCTGCCATCTCCTGATGGCGAAGCCGATACCGTGGCGAAAATCATCGAAACTCTGAAAAATGCCGCGAACAATGATACGCAACGCCTATTCGTTGAGAAAACAGGTTGGATTTTAGGTTTTGGTTACGATGACGCCCAACTGGATTATTACCCTACCAAAGCGGATCTCGATAAAGTCAGTACAGATAAGCCAGTATTGATCATCCACACTTCGGGGCATTTGAGTGTCGCAAACAGTAAAGCGCTAGAGCTAGCAGGCATCACGGCAGAGTCGGAGGATCCAAAAGGTGGCATTATCCGCCGAATGGAAAACAGCCAAGAACCAAATGGTGTCCTAGAAGAAAACGCGCACTTTGCAATGCTGTTCAACCTCAATAAGTTGATTGATTCAGAACTTCAAGATCGCATGTTAGAAGCCTCGCAAGGTATGTACGCGAAATATGGTTATACCACGGCTCAGGAAGGACGAGCGACATCCGAAGGTTATGAAGCGATGAAACGCGCGTCGAAAAACGACAAGCTGATGATCGACTTGGTTGCTTACGCCGATATGGTGTCGAGTAGTGACTTTATGGACTCGGAATACAACTCGCCAGAGTACACCAACCATTTCCGCATCGGTGGCGTAAAGCTGAACTTTGATGGCTCTCCACAAGGTAAAACGGCATGGCTAAGTCAGCCTTACTTCCACCCGCCACATGGACAAGATAAAGACTACGCTGGCTACCCAACTTTCGAAGATCAACAAGCTTACGATTACGTAGAAACAGCCTTTAAAAATGAATGGCAAGTGCTGACGCATGCCAATGGTGACGCTGCGATCGAGCAATTTATTAATGCGGTAACCAAAGCAAATGAAAAGCTAGGAAAGCAAGACCGTCGACCTGTACTCATTCACGGACAAACCATACGCCAAGACCAAGTGGATCGCTTAGCTGCGCAAGGCATCTTCCCTTCCTTGTTCCCAATGCATACTTTCTATTGGGGTGACTGGCATGTGGAATCAGTACTCGGCCATCCTCGTGCCGATTTCATTTCACCGACTCAAGCGGTGAGAAAGGCGGGGTTAAAATTCAGTACGCACCATGACGCACCTGTGGCGCTGCCAAGTTCATTCCGAGTATTGGATGCGACCGTCAATCGCACCACCAGAACCGATAAAGTACTGGGGCCAGATCAGCGTGTTGACACGTATACCGCACTGCAAGCCATGACGATTTGGCCGGCTTACCAACACTTTGAGGAGTCGTATAAAGGTTCTATCGAGGTGGGTAAGAATGCGGATTTAATCATCCTCGATAACAACCCATTGAAAGTGGAACCTAAAACATTAAAAGATCTCAACGTTGAAGAAACCATCAGCCGAGGCGAATCGGTTTATCAACGACAGTAATCGAATCAAACACCGCCTTTTTTAAGGCGGTGTTTTCTATCTGACTCACCAAGCACTTTATCTATTTGCTCGCCACTTGCTGTAATAACCAAGTACGAAACTTGTTTGTGGACTGGCTTCGTGTGTTCATGATCAAGTAGTACCCTGCATTGGCAGGAACTGGCTGAAAGGGAGAAACTAAACGCTCTGTTGTCAATTCATCCTCAATCAGTGCCATTCGTGCCATCGCAATCCCAACTCCTGCTTCCGCCGCAGACATCGCCATATCCGTTCTATTGAAAAAGTGTCCAACATCGGTTTTAAAATCCAATCCCATTGCTGACGCCCAATATAGCCACTCATAGTCACGCGTCGCTTTTTCCCATGGCATCGCATCGTGTAGTAGCGTCGCCTCCTGCCATTTCTTCACTGACATTAAGGATTCTTGTTCATCAAAAGGCGCTTTTAGCCAACCATGATCCTCAAGGTATTTAGGGCTCATCACTGGCAGCAGCTGCTCATCCAAAATCAACTCCGCGTTAGCATCTCGGTAAGGATGAAGACCATAGTCTATCGCGACGTCATAATCTTTTATCTCACTATTCACTAACGCCCCTTCCGCGAAGATTTGCACTTGGATATCCGGGTTCTCGTGATGAAAACTTTCCAGCTTTGGGACTAACCATTTAAAAGCAAAAGAAGGCGTTAATTTTAAGCGAATCTCATTGGTGTGCTTTTCTACTTTGAGCTCATCAAGCAGTTTGCTCAGCTCGGAAAAGTGAAACTGCGTCGCTTGGTGTAACTGAGTGCCTTTAGCGGTTAAACGAATACCGCGGGAATGGCGTTCAAATAAAGTAAAACCTAATAACTCTTCCAAGTGAATAATTTGTTGGCTCACGGCTCCCGTAGTGAGGTGCAAAAACCTAGCCGCGCCAGTAAAGCTGATGTGTTCCGCGACTTGGCTAAACAGACACAAGCCACTTATTAAATTACTTCTCATCCTTGAGCCTATAGTTTTTCTAAACGCTGTATGTAATTTATATCGATTGTTAACAAAAGGTAAAGAAAAGAAACTAACCACTCTGATAAATGTGTGGAGTACATCAATGGAAGTCATCGTATTAGGCAGCGGCGTCATCGGCTTAACCTCTGCTTGGTATTTATCTCAAGCAGGCTATCAAGTTACCGTTATTGACCGTCAACCAAGCAGTGCAATGGAAACAAGTTTCGCCAATGCTGGGCAGATCTCGTATGGCTATTCTTCGCCTTGGGCTGCGCCTGGTGTTCCTGTTAAAGCCATAAAGTGGTTAATGGAAGAGCATGCTCCACTCAAAATCAAGCCAACCCTCAATGCCGATATGATCAGTTGGGCAAGTAAGATGGTGGCCAACTGCACCCTGTCTCGCTACCAAGTCAACAAAGCTCGCATGCTTTCTATCGCTAACCACAGCCGTATGTGTCTGGAACAATTACGTCAAGAACATGCCATTGAATATCAAGGTCGCCAGTTCGGCACCTTGCAAGTATTTCGAACGCCTCAACAGCTGCAAGCCATTGAAAAGGACATGCAGCTTCTAGAGCAAAGCGGGACTCGGTTTGAGTTGATGGACGTAGAACGCTGCATTGAACAAGAACCTGGACTGGATCTTGTGAAAGATAAGCTAGTTGGTGGCTTGCACCTGCCAGATGACGAAACAGGCGATTGCTATCAGTTTTGCCAACAACTAACAGAGCTCGCTAAGGCCCATGGCGTGAGGTTCGAGTTCGACACCGAAGTAAGCAATTGGGTTACAGTAGGCAAAAAGATCATAGGTGTCCAAACGAATCGAGGACAGTTTAAAGCGGACCAATATGTGGTTGCCTCTGGCAGCTATTCTACAGCACTACTCAAGCAACTCGACATTGAGATTCCTGTTTATCCAGTAAAAGGCTATTCGCTCACCATCCCAATGGAAGATGAGCACTTCTCTCCTCGCTCTACTGTGATGGATGAAACCTATAAAGTCGCCATGACTCGGTTTGATGACAGAATTCGCGTAGCGGGCACCGCAGAATTAGCAGGGTTTGATGCCTCCCTTCCGCAAAAACGAAAAAATACCATCGAAATGGTCATCCGTGATCTTTTCCCTCGCTGCGGCGACTTTAGCCAAGCCGAGTTTTGGAGTGGCTTTAGACCAATGACGCCTGATGGCACACCGATTATTGGCGCAACTAAATACGATAACCTTTTTACTAACACCGGACACGGCACTCTGGGTTGGACTATGGCTTGTGGTTCTGGTCAATTACTAGCGAGCATTATGGCTGGTGAAAAAGCGAAAGTGATGGATGACACAGAGCTTAACCTTTGCCGTTATGCATAAGGACACATCTGCATAAAAAACAAACAGGCCTTTACTCCACAAAATGCATAATATTTGGCATTTTTAACTCATCAAATATGCAGCACATTTTAATGACAATGTGCTGCATATTTAATCATCAGACAAATCTTCTACCTCAAAGGAGTAAATAAGCAACAAGAACTAAATTTTAACAATCACTCTCCATTCTGTGTTCACCATCACGCTACAAAGGATTTATAGCCAAAAAAGTTAACATTTGCATTACATAAAGGGTAATGTATTGTGTGAAAAACAACCACAAACACAACTAACAGGGAAAATACTCATGCAGTCATTAGTTGATTTTCTGAATGGAATTATTTGGAGCCCGGTACTGATCTATCTGTGCCTTGGCGCAGGTTTGTTCTATTCAATCATGACGCGTTTTGTACAAATTCGTCACTTCTTTGAGATGTGGCGCTTATTACTTTCAGGGAAGAGTTCAACAAAAGGGATATCGTCATTTCAGGCACTTGCCGTTTCACTATCTGGCCGTGTAGGTACAGGTAACATTGCTGGTGTTGCTGCCGCTATCGGTTTCGGTGGACCAGGCGCCGTATTCTGGATGTGGGTCGTTGCCTTCTTTGGCGCTGCAACCGCATACGCAGAGTCGACACTTGCGCAAATCTATAAAGAAGAAGACGAAGGTGAATTCCGTGGTGGTCCTGCTTACTACATTGAAAAAGCAATGGGACAAAAATGGTACGCTTGGATCTTCGCTATCGCAACCATCTTTGCATGTGGTGTTCTACTTCCTGGCGTTCAATCGAACAGCATCGGTAACGCAGTAGAAGCAGCATTTGGCTCAGGTGACATGATTGAAACCGCTATTGGTACCTTCAGTTTTGCTAAAATTTTCACTGGTACGGTTGTCTGTGTCATTCTGGCCTTCATCATCTTCGGTGGCGTAAAACGTATTGCGAACTTTACCCAAATCGTTGTGCCATTTATGGCGCTGGCTTACATCATCACTGCATTTGTCATCATCCTTCTAAACATTGGTGAGGTTCCACGCATTTTTGGCATGATCATTGGTGACGCGTTCACACCAATGGCAGGTGTTGGTGCGGCAATCGGTTGGGGTGTAAAACGTGGCGTTTACTCCAACGAAGCAGGTCAAGGTACTGGTCCTCACGCTGCAGCTGCAGCGAGTGTTGATCACCCAGCTCAGCAAGGCCTTGTTCAATCTTTCTCTATTTACATCGATACACTACTTGTGTGTTCAGCAACCGCGTTTATGATTCTTATCACTGGCGCGTACAACGTAAATGGTGCAGTTGAAGGTACGTTCCTAATTCAAAACCTACCGGCTGATATTGGTGCGAATGGTCCTGTATTTACGCAAATGGCGATCGAAAGTGCGCTACCTGGTGTGGGTAAACCATTCATCGCAATCGCACTCTTCTTCTTTGCGTTTACGACCATTCTGGCTTACTACTACATTGCAGAAACGAACATTGCTTACATTCGTCGTACATTCAAAGTAAATGGGCTGATGTTTATTCTGAAAGTCATCATTATTTCATCCGTGTTCTACGGAACCGTGAAAACCGCCAACTTAGCCTGGGCGATGGGTGATGTAGGTGTAGGTCTAATGGCATGGCTTAACATCGTCGGTATTTTGATCATCTTCTTTATGTCGAAACCAGCTCTCAAAGCATTGAACGATTACGAAGAACAACAAAAACGTGGTGTGACCGACTTTACATTCAACCCTGTAGCGCTAGGCATTAAAGGCGCAGATTACTGGGAAGATAAGTACAAGCGTAAAACGGGTAAGGCACCAACGGCAGACAACAGTACTACAGAAACTGTTGAACAGCCATCAACATAGCCTTAACGCATAAACAAGAAAAAGCAGTGGTCCGTTTAAGGGCATAAAAAAGGGGATTAACCATTGGTTAATCCCCTTTTCTGCATTATGTGTAAAGGATTAAGCAGCGACAGCTTCTACTTTACGAGCGATTTTTGCTTTACCTACAGGTAGAACTTCACGACCAAATTCGTTGTTTAGTACTTGCGCCATTGCGAAGTAAATTGCACTTGCGCCACAGAAGATACCTTCGAAGCCAGCGATAGCACCGATCACTTCGCTACCAGTGAAATCACGAGCAGCAAGCAAGAAAAACAGGATAGTTAGAGAACCAAATACCACTTGCTTCGCTGTTGGGTAGCATAGAGAACCAATGAACATGAAACCAGTGAAGATGCCCCAAAGCGCTAGATACCAACCCATAAAGCTTGCTGGGCTTGCAGGAAGACCCATGTGAGGCATTACGATCAAGCCTACTAGTGTTAGCCAAAATAGACCGTAAGAAGTAAACGCAGTTGTGCCAAACGTGTCGCCGCGTTTAAAGCACATGATGCCAACGATTACTTGGCTAAGGCCACCGTAAAAGATGCCCATCGCTAGAATCATAGAGTCAATTGGGAAAAATCCTGCATTATGAATATTGAGCAGAATAGTGGTCATACCGAAACCCATTAGACCTAGCGGTGCTGGGTTAGCCAGTTTTGTCGACATGTACAAATACCTTTTTCAAAAATGTTGATAAAAAATGCGCGCGAATTTTAATGGGCCCCAGAACAAAAGAGAAAAACTGTTATTGAAAACTTAGATTCCATAAATAAGCAACCGCTCAAATAAAAAAAGACCCCGCTAAAAAGCAGAGTCTTTATAGATGGTTAGACTACTTTTCAATCAACTACAGGCAAGAGATCTCGTCCCAGAACCAGTTACTTTGCGTTGGGCTTTCCCACACTCCAGGGCCGTTTTTTGCGACAAAGCATTTGTTTTGGTACGTCACTTTATCGCCGTTAGCGACTTGCGTTACGCCCGGCTCCCACTGAATAAAATTACCTGTCACTGGTGGTTCAGGTTCCGTTGTAGGCGGCTCTGTCGGAGTGCCTGAGACCAGCTTCCACGGGTCGCCTTTCGTTGGCTCATTACCTTGTGACCACCATTTCGCTTCGTAAACAGCACCTTGGTAAGAGACTTGATCACCAGTGTTGTACACTTTGCCTGCATCCCAAGCCGCCACGCCACCTACAGGTGGATCGACCGGATCAACAGGGTCTAGTTTTTCAACCACACGAACTTCTGGCCACCCCGCATGAGATTGGTAGAAGTTAGTTACGCACTTCTCGTAATCACCCGCAACTAGCGCAGAGTAAGCCGTTTGGAAACCAACCAACTCACATTCAAACGAATGGCCTCCAGGGCGATCTGAGTAGTATTTCCAGTTACCATCCCAGTTGGTGTAAAGCACGTCTGTCGCACCATTTAGGTTCAGACTGCCGTAAGGAGTCTGCTGCCAACAAGTGTTTGTTTCATCAGCTTCAATTGGAATTTGATAATGGGCGGCAAGACCTTCCCAATAACGAATACGGTTAACAGGTTGACCTTTATCCTTGTTTTGCTCACCACACTCAATACCACCATTGATCACGTTGATGGTGGTACCAAAGCCGTAACCAATGCCAGCATCAAGCTCACGCTGTGAAGGCACCCAAGTACGGTCAATCACATGCAGCATTGCTGGTTTCGGTGCTTGTGGAGTTAGGAAGAACCAGATAGCCGATGCCAAGTTCAGCCATGAATCCGCAACCAAGCCTGGATTTTTTAGCAATACAGATGCATCACCATCAAACATCACTTCAGAGAACGCGCCATAGTTAAAATGGTAAGAAAGCTGTTTAGCACCACGTCCAAAGTAACCTTGTCCTGGTTCACATGGCCAACGCTTATTTTGCCAGTCATTCTGACCACAACCGGTCGTGTAACCTTCTTGACCTTCTGACCAGCCCATTTCACGCACATGAACCAAAGCTTGCTGCCACTCTTCCAATCCAAGAGGGTTATCCGATACGTTATCAATCGAAATATGACCACCAGTTTCCTGCGCAAAGTGAGCAAAGGCTGTCACGATCGATTTTTTACAAATCGCATCCGAATCTCGACCATCCGTATACTCACCACAGAATGCTGGGAACTTACCAATTGCACGTAGGAAACGCGTGTAAGTGTATTCAGGTGCCGCCATTTGAGTCAGGAAGTCCCACTCACTTTCAGGGAACACACGCTCTACACGCTTCACGTTTTCTGGATTGGTTGCCGCTCCAGGAACAATCGCCTCCACCACTGAGTTCGGGCGCGTCTCTAATGCTTGTGACCAAATGGCATACATAGGGTCAGAGGTTTTGCTTTGCTCTACGGCTTGAACGTCACCACGAGCAATGACATAACCGTTTGGATTCTGCGGATCGGGCTGGATATTCATACTCGCATTCGCTTGTGCAGCTAGGGCACAACTCAATGCAAGAGGAAGATGTTTGAGTGCAAACATGTCTAGTCTCCGGATTTTAACAATACAATATACAAGGAATAACTAGACATATAGTGGATCATATATACAAAACGCCGAGCTAAGTGCGTTGATTCTGCGAGACAAAATGAATAAATAAGTCCTCGCACACATTTTGTCACAAGAAAAATGTTACCTTGACTCAAAAGAAAAGCGGAGACCCAATGAGCCTCCGCTTTATGATATTTCTATCTTTATTGTTCTGCCGAAACCACGTCTAGCTTCGCGGTTGATTTTTGTTTAGACAACACAAAATAAACCACACACTGGGCAACAATGGCGGCAAGCACAATCACTGGCGAGGCGTTGATTCCAGCTAAAAGGAAACACCCGAATGCAATCATTCCATTGAGTAATGCGTAAGGCAACTGTGTACGGAAGTGCTCATACTGCTCACACCCTGCCCCTGTCGACGACAAAATCGTCGTTTCAGAGATTGGCGAGCAGTGATCGCCAAACAGGCCACCAGATAACACTGCACCAATACAAACTAACAAAGGGGCATCAATCGCGACGGCCGTTGGGATCACCAATGGCATCATGATGGCAAATGTCCCCCAAGATGATCCCGTAGCGAACGAAATAATACCAGCAAGCAAAAAGGCGACTGCTGGCAATAGCCAATACGGGAAACCGGCTTGAGCTTGTTCAGCAATGTATGCAGCTGCACCTAATTCTTTTCCAACCGAGCTAAGCGCCCAAGCCAATACCAAAATCACCGCCACTGACATCATGTTTGACATGCCTTTCAGGTAGACTTGGATACCATCGGAAAGCTTTCTGACGCCATAAAACGCCATCAGCGCAATTAAAGTGAAGGCGGCGAAGAAGTATGCAGAAGACAGCGCAGCCCTAAACGTTGAGCCCGCCACTTTTTGAAAAGGAAAACCGTGTGGTACGAGGATGGTACATAGGACCACCAGCATAACGAGCAAAGGCGCCCAGACAAAACTGGATTTTGCATTTTTATGCGTAAATACATTCATCGATTCCTGAACTTTTCCAAAGTCGGAACCTTGTTCAGCTAACCGTTCGGCCTTCGCCATCGGGCCGAAGTCCAACTTGAAGAAAGAGACAATCGGTACAATCGCAATCGCTAGAAAGGCGTAAAACTGGTACGGAATGGCACCAATGAAAGCATCCCAATCACTCATCGTGACATTTAGAGCCGTAAACTCCTTTTGAATCAAACCCATGATGTAAACGCCCCACCCGATAAAAGGGATCAAGATTGCGACGGGAGAGGATGTGGAATCGATAATAAAAGCTAATTTTTGACGTGATACTTTTAGCTTATCAAATAAAGGCCGGAACACCGGGCCAACAATCAAGGGTGTACCAAGGTCTGAGAAGAAGATAACAACACCGCCAAACCATGCAGAGATCTGAGCTTGGCATTTACTCGCCACCCACTGAGTGACCTTTTTAGCAAAGGCAACACCACCGCCTGACTTTTCCATAAGAGCAACAAAACCACCGATGAACACTAATAATAAAATCACACCAGCGTTATAGCTATCGGTAAGTTGCGGAAGCAGGTAACTTTTCATCAATGCACTAAACGATTCTAGCGGCCCTTTTTCGACAAAGGTGCCTTCAAGCATGGCGACACCACTAACCACACCGGCGAACAAACCAACAACGACATTTCTCGTGGTCAGCGCGAGGAAAAGAGTAATAAGGATGGGAATGAGAGAGGTAACGTCAGCCTGTTCCATAGCAATACCATTTATAATATTTAAACAATTAAAATGAATATATATCTAATCTTTCCGCATGTATATATCTCCTATAAAAAATTTGAGTCCCCTCTTCACAAATTTGAAGCACAAAAAAACCAGCCCGGAGGCTGGTTCTTATAAGCTCAACAGTCTAGAGGAAAATTATTCCCACTCGATTGTCGCTGGTGGCTTACCTGAAATATCGTAAACAACACGTGAGATGCCATCAACTTCGTTGATAATGCGGTTAGATACCTTACCTAGGAAGTCGTATGGTAGATGCGCCCAGTGTGCCGTCATAAAGTCGATGGTTTCTACTGCACGCAGTGATACAACCCAGTCGTATTTACGGCCATCGCCCATTACACCTACAGAGCGAACTGGTAGGAATACCGTGAACGCTTGAGATACTTTGTCATATAGGTCTGCAGCGTGAAGCTCTTCAATGAAGATAGCATCAGCACGACGTAGCAAGTCACAGTATTCTTTCTTGATTTCACCAAGAACACGAACACCTAGACCAGGACCTGGGAATGGGTGGCGGTAAAGCATGTTATAAGGCAGGCCTAGCTCTAGACCAATCTTACGTACTTCATCTTTGAACAGCTCACGTAGTGGCTCAACAAGACCCATTTCCATTTCATCTGGTAGACCGCCCACGTTGTGGTGCGATTTGATTACGTGCGCTTTACCAGTCTTAGATGCCGCAGACTCGATTACATCAGGGTAAATCGTACCTTGAGCTAGCCATTTCGCGTTTTTCAGCTTCTTAGACTCTTCATCGAATACATCTACGAATACGTGACCGATAGTCTTACGCTTCTCTTCTGGGTCAGACTTGCCTTTCAGAGCTTCAAGGAAACGATCTTCTGCATCAACTTTAATAATGTTTAGGCCGAACTTATCGCCAAACATATCCATCACTTGTTGGCCTTCGTTTAAACGAAGTAGACCGTTATCGACAAATACACACGTTAGCTTGTCGCCAATTGCGCGGTGCACTAGCATCGCAACAACAGATGAATCCACACCACCAGATAAGCCTAGGATAACTTCGTCGTCACCCACTTGCTCTTTAATGCGAGCAACCGCGTCTTCGATGATAGATTCCGAAGTCCATAGACGCTCACAGCCACATACGCCAAGAACAAAGTTCTCAAGCATTTGTAGGCCACCTTTTGTGTGTGTCACTTCTGGGTGGAACTGAACACCGTAGTATTTCTTCTCTTCGTTCGCCATCGCAGCGTAAGGACAAGTGTCTGTCTCACCAACTTTTACGAAATCGGCTGGGATCTCTACTACTTTGTCGCCGTGGCTCATCCATACGTCTTGAGTTGCTTCAAGATCTTTAAATAAGGCACATTCACCAGAAACTTTAACCTGAGCGTAGCCAAACTCACGTTCGTTAGAGCCTGCTACTTTGCCACCTAGTTGTTCCGCCATAGTTTGCATGCCGTAACATACACCAAGTAAAGGAACACCAGAGTCAAATACATATTGAGGCGCGCGTGGAGAGTTCTCTTCCGTTACGCTTTCTGGACCGCCAGATAGGATAATGCCATCTGGGTTGAATTCGCGAATATCCGCTTCTTCTACATCCCAGCTCCATAGTTCACAGTAAACGCCGATTTCACGTACGCGGCGTGCTACTAATTGAGTGTACTGAGAACCGAAGTCCAAGATCAGAATACGTTGGTCATGGATATTTTTAGTCATTTTGAGCAGTCTTTTTAAGGCTAAGTGATTAAAACCGAGGCGAGTGTACTCGCCTCTTCTTAATGCTTCAAGGAAAAAGCAAACGTTTCCGTTAGGTAATTAGTTCCCTAGACGGTAGTTCGGTGCTTCCTTAGTAATTTGAACATCGTGTACATGAGACTCTTGCATACCAGCACCAGAGATACGTACAAATTCAGCTTTCGTACGCATATCTTCGATAGTTGCAGAGCCAGTTAGACCCATGCTTGAACGTAGACCACCCATTTGTTGGTGTACGATCTCTTTTAGACGGCCTTTGTATGCGATACGACCTTCGATACCTTCTGGTACTAGCTTGTCCGCTGCGTTGTCAGACTGGAAGTAACGGTCAGAAGAACCTTGAGACATTGCACCAAGAGAACCCATGCCACGGTAAGACTTGTAAGAACGGCCGTTGTATAGAATCACTTCACCCGGCGCTTCTTCAGTACCTGCAAACATAGAACCAACCATCACACATGATGCGCCTGCTACGATTGCTTTACAGATATCACCTGAGAAACGGATACCACCGTCAGCGATAACTGGAATACCATAATCATTAGCAACTTCTGCCGCATCTGCGATTGCAGTGATTTGTGGAACTCCCACACCCGTTACAATACGAGTTGTACAGATAGAACCAGGGCCGATACCAACTTTCACTGCGCTTACGCCAGCTTCGATTAGTGCTTTAGCACCAGCACCTGTTGCTACGTTACCACCGATGATGTCTAGATCTGGGTAAGCTGCACGTGTTTCACGAATGCGGCTTAGAACACCTTCAGAATGACCGTGTGAAGAGTCGATAAGTAGAACGTCAACGCCAGCTTCAACTAGTGCAGCAACTCGCTCTTCGTTACCAGCACCAGCACCAACTGCTGCGCCGACACGTAGGCGACCACGCTCATCTTTACATGCGTTTGGTTTACGTTCTGCTTTGTGGAAGTCTTTCGCAGTAATCATACCGGTTAGTTGGAACTCATCATTCACAACCAATACTTTCTCTACGCGAGCTTCGTGCATTTTCTCTTGCACTTCTTCTCGTGTAGCACCTTCTTTAACCGCTGCCAACTTCTCTTTTGGCGTCATTACTGAAGATACTTTCTTAGAAAGGTCCGTCACAAAACGAACGTCACGACCAGTGATAATACCAACAAGCTCATTGCTCTCAGTGACAACAGGGAAACCTGCAAAACCATGCTTTTCAGTGAGTGCAACAACATCAGCGATGGTCGCGTCAGGGTTTACTGTAACCGCGTCAGTCACCATACCAGCTTCGAACTTCTTAACTTTACGAACTTCGGCTGCCTGCTGCTCAATAGACATGTTCTTGTGGATAAAGCCAATGCCACCCTCTTGCGCTAGCGCGATCGCTAGACGAGCTTCAGTAACAGTGTCCATAGACGCTGAAATCATTGGGATGTTTAGGGTGATGTTCTTAGTTAGCTGAGTGCGAAGATCAGCTGTGTTTGGGAGAACGGTGGAGTGTGCTGGCACAAGTAGTACGTCATCGAATGTCAGCGCTTCTTTGGCAATTCTTAGCATTTGCAATATCTCACAATTAGAGGAGTAAAAAGAACAATCCAATCTCATCGTTTCGCATAATGAGGGTAACCTGTGTTAGCAACAAGCTACATTTGGATTAGATATTGCGGAGGGATTATACGGTTAACGCAATCGCTTGACCACAAATTTTTTAATTTTTTTCTTGCAATTACCCCCTTGCTATGTATTATATTACCGCTAATTTCCATACTCACGTCTAAGAGATTAGCTGTGCTCTCCAAGACCAATCAAAACATCTTTACTGTTTCTCGTCTCAACGCAGAAGTTCGTTTACTCCTTGAAAACGAAATGGGGATCGTTTGGCTCGTCGGAGAGATATCCAACTTCTCAGCTCCTGTCTCTGGTCACTGGTACCTCACTCTTAAAGACTCTCGCGCTCAAGTTAAATGTGCCATGTTTCGTGGTAACAATCGCCGCGTTACTTTCAAACCCGCTAACGGTAATCAAGTCCTAGTAAAAGCTCGTCTGTCTCTTTATGAGCCTCGCGGTGACTACCAATTGATCATCGAAAGCATGCAACCGGAAGGTGACGGCCGTCTTCAGCAAGAGTTTGAAGAGCTGAAAATGAAGCTTGCAGCAGAAGGGTTGTTCGCGCAAACCAATAAGCAATCTTTGCCTGAGCACCCTAAACGTGTTGGCGTCATCACATCGAAAACTGGTGCCGCGCTTTACGATATCTTAGACGTATTGAAACGTCGTGATCCTTCCCTACCCGTTGTGGTTTATCCGACAGTGGTACAAGGTGAGGACGCAGCCATTCAAATTGCACAAGCCATTGGTCGCGCTAACAGCCGTGATGAATGTGATGTGCTAATTGTGGGCCGAGGTGGTGGTTCATTAGAAGACTTATGGTGCTTTAACAACGAGATATTAGCTCGCACGATTGCAGCAAGCCAAATTCCTATTATTAGCGCCGTTGGACATGAAGTTGACGTGACAATAGCTGATTTTGTCGCCGACGTACGCGCGCCTACTCCATCAGCTGCCGCTGAGCTAGTAAGCCGTGATAACAGCCACAAAGATCAAGCTTTAGTTACCCGCCAGCATAAGTTAGCGAGCGCGATGCGTTACTACCTAGCACAACAAAAGCAGCAATCTGCTCAATTAGTGCACCGTCTAGAGAGACAGCACCCAAGCTATCGCTTGCAACGTCAGACGCAACAGTTAGATGAGTTGGACATGCGCTTACAGCGAGCGATGAGTCGTTTTATTGCCTTGCGTCAACAGCGAATCGAGCGTCAACATTATCGGCTGCAATTAAATTCTCCTGTAACACGCCTTGCCGAGCAGAAGTCGAAGCTAGAACGTGTTGAGCAAAAGCTCATGGATGCAATGGATCGCAAGTTACTGACTATGCGCCATCAACTCGCGATTGCTGCAGAGAAGTTAGACACCGTCAGCCCACTAGCGACATTGAAACGAGGTTACTCAATTACTCAAACTGAGCAAGGTAAAGTAATTACGCAATCTTCAGATGTTAAGTCGGGAGATGTATTGATTACTCGATTAGCCGAAGGCGACGTTCGTTCTACCGTTAACTGAATACAAACTCTGGTTAACTGATTTTCTGGAACTCAAATCGGACACGTGATTTTGATTTGAGTTCATTACACACATTGCAAAAGTAACTCGCAGCACCGCATGCTTGCAGCTTCTCCAGCTCCGCCTCACAATCAGGGCAAAAACCTACTTTTTCAAAATCCGATTCACACTGTTCACAATGGTATTGTCCTGTCCATTCCAGTTCGACATTGCAAGTCGGGCAAATGTTCTGCTGCATATCCCGTTCCTCTCTCTAAACTAAGCAATTTCGAGTAACGCATGCTACTCAAAATAACGAACAAGTATGTTGATCTTCATCACCGCCCTAACAAGTTTCACGAGGCGATAACCATACTTGATACGTAGGATCTTATACTGATCGTCTGATATTTACTCCTTGATCAGCGATCACCCCTTAAAAGAATATTTATATAACCACACACCGAAAGCATAAGTTACATATTCTGCATTCGAATTCAAGGCAGAACAAAAAACCTTATAGGAATCTAATTAAACGAAAAATTAGAATTTAATAAAAAGATCTTATTCAGAAAGCAGTGTTTACATTGGTGTGCATTTCGATAGTTTGAGCGTCGAGCTCAACGAGTTTAACTTGGATAAAAGCAAACTCATTTAAATGGCTCGCATGCGTTCCACCACAAGGGATTACCGCTAATTGACCTTCCCCTAAATCGCACTTCCAATAGCGAGAGTCAGTTAATCTATCGCCGTGGCATTCCATGGTGATCATCGCATCTCTTTGAAGCCATTCAACCAGTTGGCCATTCACTTTTTCTGCAATCGCCTGGAGGTCATTCAGCATATCTGCACTGTTTAATCCTCTTTTACGGAGTGTTTTGCCTAAACGGTACGTATCGAGGCACTTGTCTGGAGTAACATAACTCGTAACTTGCGCATAGCTATTAAAGTCATAATAACCATGTGGGTCTTTGCGGTCTGCGTCTTTTCGCCAATAGTCTTCCGCTAGTACTTTATTCAACGCCAAATACGCTAAGTGTCCTGCAGTGTGGCCTCGGCTCAAAGCATTTTGATAGTCTTTATCTACCGCTAATATTACCAAGTCATTAATTGCAAGTGATTCCGTACGTGATAAAACATGCACGACGACAAACACCCAACCTTCAGCATCACGCTTTACAGGGATGTCACTACCCACATACAAAGCACCACTCTCCTGCTCCACTGCTCCAACTTGGCAATCTACCACGTCATGCTCAGCCCCATTCACCTTCAACGTTCCTTTGTCTGCAGGGTGATCCGGCCATATGTGACTAACGGGATGGAACGGCGTGACATCTGTAATAACGTAAGTCACTTCTTCCGTAGATTGAACGAGCTGTATTTGTGCTTCTAATTGCCATGTTTGATGACAAAAACGAGTCTTTGTTGCTGTGATAGTCATTTTTACGATTACTTTTGATAAAAAAATACCCAAGTAGAAACTTGGGTATTCGAATTTCATTATTTATTGCGGTTTTTCACCATCGACATCATACGCTTACGTTTACGCTCTTGTGATAGCGTAAGCTTATTCGTACGGTTCTCGTATGGGTTATCACTGTTGTGGAAGTTAATGCGAATCGGTGTTCCCATAATTTCCAGAGACTTACGGAAGTAGTTCATCAGATAACGTTTATACGAATCTGGCAATTCACGAACCATGTTACCGTGGATAACAACGATCGGTGGGTTGTAACCACCTGCGTGTGCGTATTTGAGTTTAATACGACGGCCACGAACCATTGGCGGTTGGTGATCATCCACAGCCATCTTCATGATACGAGTCAGTACTGAGGTACCTACACGTGTTGTCGCCGAGTTGTATGCTTCTTGGATAGATTCAAACAAATGACCAACGCCAGTACCGTGCAGCGCAGAGATAAAGTGGATACGCGCGAAATCGACGAATCCTAGACGGCGGTCCAGTTCTTTCTTCACGCTTTCTTTCACGTCACTGTCTAGGCCATCCCACTTGTTAACGGCGATGACAATTGAGCGGCCAGCATTCAGTGCAAAACCAAGCAAGCTTAGGTCTTGGTCTGAAATATTTTCACGTGCATCAATCACCAGTAGAACGACGTTTGCATCTTCTACCGCTTTCAGCGTCTTAACAACAGAGAACTTTTCAACCGTTTCATTGATACGACCACGACGGCGAACACCTGCGGTATCAATTAGTACGTATTCGCGTCCATCACGTTCCATCGGGATGTAGATAGAATCACGCGTTGTACCAGGCATATCGTATACAACTACACGTTCTTCACCCAGAATACGGTTAGTCAGTGTCGATTTACCTACGTTAGGACGACCGATGATCGCCAACTTAATCGGCTGCTCTTGAAGGCGCTTGAATTCAGCTTCTGCGTCTTCTTCAGTGTAATCTTCAACAAGAGGCTCTTCGTCTTCGAATCCAGTCAGGTCTTCAATCTCACCGTCTTCAGATTCACTTGTTAGTAGATCATCAAAGAATGGAGATAAAGCACGCTCAAGCAAAGCGGTCACACCACGGCCATGAGCGGCCGCAATCTGGTACATATCATCCACGCCGAGCTGCCAAAAATCAGCACACGCCGCATCGGCATCAATACCATCGATTTTGTTTACCACCAGCATCGCTGGCTTTTCAATTTTACGCAGATGCGCAGCAATTGCTGCATCTGAAGGAGTCAGACCAGCACGACCGTCAACAAGGAACAATACAACATCAGCCTCATCAATCGCGGCTAATGACTGTTCTGCCATCTTTGTTTCCACGCCTTCTTCTGTGCCATCAATACCGCCGGTATCAATCACAATGAATTCGTGCTCTTCACCAAGTCTCGCCTGGCCATACTTACGGTCTCGCGTTAGGCCTGGAAAGTCCGCAACCAACGCGTCACGAGTGCGAGTCAATCGGTTAAATAGTGTAGATTTACCTACGTTCGGACGCCCTACTAGAGCTACAACAGGTACCATAACAACCTCTACAATAATCTTTCTTCTGTAGTTATAGGTAACGACTTGCTCGATGCCAAATCAAACCAGCTTTTTACCTATAACCACGTCAGGGTTAATAAATTCAAACAACAAAACGGCTCCTAGCTGTCACCAGCCAGGAGCCGAATGTGAATTATATCACGATATTATTCGTTAATGGTTAGTTTCTTTACATCGCCGTTGCGAGTTGTAATCACATAACCATCCGACAATAACGTCGGGCCAACGGCCAAGCCGCTATCATCGATAAACTGCTGTGCAACAAATTCGCCCGTTGAGCGATCCATCCAGTGAAGGTAACCAAGCGTGTCACCGACAACGAGATAATTGCCGACAATAACTGGCGCTGTAAGTTGTCGGTGCTCAAGCAAGCTGTTTTCCCACAACTCAGTCCCACTTCGTGAATCAACGGCAACAACATGATCTTTTTCCGTTATCACAAAGATGCGGCTACCATCTGTAGAAATATCTGTTGCAGATGAGTAATTACGCTTCCAAATCGGGTTCGCTGAACGCAAGTCAATGGCTATAAGTTGGCCATTGTATCCAATGGTGAAAAGAGTACCGCCTAGCACAATTGGCGATGAATCAACGTCAACCAAACGATCAATTTCTGTCGCGCCTTTTGGCGTACCAACAGGCTGTTGCCAAATCAGCTGACCACGCTCAACGATAGCAGCTGCGAGTCGGCCATTTGCCGTTCCCCAAAATACACCGCCGCCAATTGCAGTCGGAGTACTATCGCCACGTAAAGTTAGGTTCGGCACTTCTGTACTCAATGCCCAGCGTTGCTCACCTGTACTCTCATTAAGGGCAATCAACATGCCTCGGCTAGTATTGATGATAATAAGGCCTGAATCTGCAACTGGCTTCGCCAGTACCTCACCACCAACTTTTACACGCCAAACAATTTCACCTGTTTCTTGGTCAAGAGAGATGACTTCACCATTCTCAGAGCCAATGTAAAGGTTTCCGTATGCTGCTGTGATACCACCAGAGAGACGAGCAATGACATCTTCTTCTAGGTCCGTTTGCCAACGTTGTTTACCGTTTTCAGGATCCAGCGCTTTTACTAAGCCATCGCGACTTGCCACGAACAATGTATCATTCGCAAATACAGGGGATAGCTTTGAAAAGTAATGACCAACACCATCGCCAACCGATGTACTCCACTCACTACTGGTTGTAAACTCACTGTCTACCTGAGGTAGTGGCGCCATTACAATGGTATCTTTCTCACCAGCACAACCGGCAAGAATTCCCACTGTTAACGCCCCTAACAAGGCTTTGTTAAAGACTCTTTTCATCCAATGCGGTCCTTATTTCGCCAGATCGTCCAATTTCATTTGTAGTGTCGGGCTTGCGTCTGCCGCTTGCTGAGCTTCAGTATACGCAGCGTATGCGGCATCTTTGTCACCTTGGCGAATCGCAATATCGCCACGAAGTTCAGCAATACGACCTGTCCATGCTGCATCAGTGACGTTACTTAGCTCTGCCGTTGCAGCGTCAAAGTTACCCATTTCCGTTTCAATGCGCGCAATACGGTAACTAATCAATGGTAACAGCGCAGCATCTTGAGTGTTGCTTTGCGCCCACTTCAATTGCTCTAATGCAGCAGAAAGATCTTGAGCTTCAACTTGTGCTTTAGCAAGTTGTAGCGCAGCCAATACTGAATATTCTTTTACTTCATTTGACTCAATGAAAGCTTTCACGTCAGCTTGAGCATCAGTACCTTTATCTTGCAAAGCATTCATTGCTGTCGTGTAGCTTTGAGAAGCTGCTTCACTCGCCTGAATCACAGAATCCTGGTAGTAACGCCAGCCAAATAAACCACCTAAGCCAACAACCGCACCGATGATGACGGCTTTGCCGTTTTCCTTCCACCAGTCTTTAATGGCTTCAACTTGTTGTTCTTCAGTATCGTAAAGTTCCACTTCCTGTCCTCTTAAAACATGTAAATGGCAGCTTAGCTGCCATTGTTCCTATTTCGTTTAAAGGCTCCACATTTGGGAGCCTTAGCTTACGAACTAGGATGTAATTTTGTTAGATTACTAAAAGACTTAAATCAGTGCTGCGATCTTTTCTGCAACTTCGGCTTGGTTGTAAGTCTCTTGCTCACCACCAGCCAAGTCTTTCAGTACTACGGTGTTATCCGCAACTTCGTTTTCGCCCAGAACCAATGCTACTACAGCACCAACTTTGTCTGCGCGTTTAAACTGTTTCTTGAAGTTACCACCACCGAAGTGATTCATCACACGAACGCCAGGGATGGACTCACGAAGCTGCTCTGCTAGCTTCATTCCTGCCATCATGGTGCCTTCGCCTGCTGTTACTACGTAAACATCCACACTGCGACGAACGTCTGTTAGTTCTAGTGTTTCTAGCATCAGAACAAGACGCTCTAGGCCCATTGCAAAGCCAACTGCTGGTGTTGGTTTACCACCTAATTGCTCTACAAGACCATCGTAACGACCACCGCCACAAACGGTGCCTTGAGCACCTAGGCTCTCAGTGATCCATTCAAATACCGTGCGGTTGTAGTAATCCAGACCACGAACTAGACGTTCGTTAACTGTGTATTCGATACCTGCGGCGTCTAAAAGTTCACATAGACCTGCGAAGTGTGCTTTAGATTCTTCACCTAAGTAATCTGAAAGGCGAGGTGCATCACCTAAAATAGCTTGAACGTCAGGGTTCTTCGTATCCAGAACACGCAGTGGGTTCGTGTGCATGCGACGCTTACAATCTTCGTCTAGCACATCGATATGTTGCTCAAGGAATGCAACGAGTGCTGTGCGGTAGTCTGCGCGATCTTCTTGAGAACCGATAGAGTTCAGCTCAAGACGAACATGTTCATTGATACCCAGTTCACGCCATAAGCGTGCCGTCATCATGATAAGTTCTGCATCAACGTCAGGACCGTTAAGGCCAAACACTTCGACACCACACTGGTGGAATTGACGGTAACGACCTTTCTGCGGACGCTCATGACGGAACATAGGCCCCATGTACCACAGACGCTGTTCGTCACGGTTGATCAGGCTGTTTTGAATACATGAACGTACACAACCCGCAGTACCTTCAGGGCGAAGTGTTAGGCTGTCTCCGTTACGATCATCAAAGGTGTACATTTCTTTTGAAACGACGTCTGTCTCTTCACCAACAGCGCGGCTGAATAGGTTTGTTTCTTCAACGATTGGCATGCGCACTTCGTTATAACCGTATGCGCTAATTACATTTTTCACTGTGTTTTCTAGTTTCTGCCACAGTGGAGACTGAGTTGGGAGGCAATCGTTCATGCCTCGAATTGCTTGAATTGTTTTTGCCACAATACTTACCGTAATTCTCGTTGAGATTAATCTTGTACTTTAACTTCAATGCGGTTTTCGCCATTCATCATGGCTGCTTTCGCACGGATCTTAGCTTCTAGCTGATTCACAAGGTCATCGTTATCAAAGCGTTCTTTCTGGCGTTTACCATCTTCGTAGAATGCGCTCTTCTTGTTACTGCCTGCTAGACCTAAGTGAGAAACTTCTGCTTCACCAGGGCCGTTTACCACACAACCGATGATAGACACATCCATTGGCGTGATGATGTCTTCTAAACGCTGCTCAAGTGCGTTCACCGTGCCAATCACATCAAATTCTTGGCGCGAGCAACTTGGGCAAGCAATAAAGTTGATGCCTCGAGAGCGAATACGCAGAGATTTAAGAATGTCGAAACCGACTTTGATTTCTTCAACTGGATCGGCAGCCAAAGAGATACGCAGCGTATCGCCGATCCCTTCAGACAACAGCATACCTAAGCCAACAGATGACTTAACAGCACCAGCACGAGCACCACCCGCTTCTGTAATACCCAAGTGAAGAGGCTGATCGATTTTCTTCGCTAGCAGACGGTATGAATCCACCGCAAGGAAGACGTCTGAAGCTTTCACGCTAACTTTAAATTGGTCAAAGTTAAGACGATCGAGATGATCTACGTGACGCATCGCCGATTCAACTAAAGCTTCTGGCGTTGGTTCGCCGTATTTCATCTGTAAATCTTTTTCCAAAGATCCACCGTTGACACCAATACGGATTGGGATGTTTTTATCGCGAGCACAGTCAACAACAGCGCGAATGCGCTCTTCATTGCCAATGTTACCTGGGTTGATGCGTAAACAGTCAACACCGTACTCCGCCACTTTCAGCGCGATACGATAGTCGAAATGAATATCAGCCACTAATGGTACAGAAACTTGCTGTTTAATCAGTTTGAAAGCTTCTGCTGCGTCCATGGTAGGTACAGAAACTCGAACGATATCTGCACCGACTTTTTCTAGTGCTCGGATTTGAGCGACTGTCGCTTCTACGTCAGTCGTGCGAGTGTTAGTCATTGACTGTACGGCAATTGGCGCACCATCACCAATTGGCACATCACCCACATAAATACGCGTCGATTTACGACGAATAATTGGAGATTCGTGTTGCATAATTTTTTATAACGGTAGAGTGAATCTAGCTACTTTGCCTGAAGTATACCCAGAAAGGTCGACAGGTTCACTTGCAAATGTCATTGTAACCCCTTCCGGTGCGCCTAATATCACTTTAAACGGCGCTTTTCCGGTAAGTTCTACATCTTGTCCTGGTTTATGAGTACCACTTACCAGCGTTTTACCATTGGTGTCTTTTACTTGAATCCAACAGTCCGCTTTAAACTTCATAGTAAGAAGTGTCATGCCTTCAGGTACGACTGGCGCAGGCTGTTCCTCTTCCGCAGTTTCAATCACGGCAACAGGTTCTTCAGAATCTACGCTTGTTGTATTTTCAGTTTCAGCAAGCAGAGGATCGCTACCCTGCTCGACTGGTACTTCACTCGTTTCAACAACATCGTTACTTGTTGAAACAACGTCTTCAGGAGTACTTGCGATTAACTCCTCAGCCGTCATTAAATCGATATCAGCTAACTCTTGCGCTGTGGGCTTCGGCGCTTCAACACTTGAATCCGTAACTTCCTTCGTTAGGCTATTCTCTTGCTGGTTTTGCCACCACCAAGCTGCAGAAATACCAATAATGACCAACCCGATAACCCAAGTCAGGAGCATGATACGGCTATTGTGCTTCTCATCTTTTGTTTTGCGAGAGAAGCTCTGCATTTCAATTTCTTGCTCTTGCGGCTGTACATCTGCTGTCTGCTCTAACGCAGTCAAAACCATCTTCTCATCAAGGCCCACGAACTTCGCGTAAGAACGCAAGTAACCACGCGTAAATGTCGCAACTTGTTGAGACTCAAATCGGTTATTTTCAATATCTTCAATAACAGAAACGCGAAGCCTCAGGCGATCAGCAACTTGCTTTTGACTCATCCCAAGAGATTCGCGTTTGTTTTTCAGTAATGTGCCAGCTTCAATAGAAAGTGGCACTTCATTCGTATTTTCGTGTTCTGTCATAATGGTGGTATTTAATCTGTTTTAGTGGCTAACGTGGTTATGTATTTTCGTTATTGTTCTTAAGCCTCTTTAAAAGATAGCTAGCCTAAACGCGTTAACCAAAATAATAATTTTAAGAAACTCTCAGCGATTTGAGTGTGAATACCCGTTTTGCAAAAATCAGCAAAGCGTATGTGAGAAAATGCTGAGAATTATCGGTGTCATCGTTAATGTCACATATCATGATAAGCGAATGTGTAACGAAGACAAAAACTCTTTACACTCAAACTAACAGATAGCTCAAGCTTTTGTCCAAACTTTGACAAAGGAATTCGAAATTATACCCAAATAACCTCGAGTTGGAGAGTTGTCGTCATAAATCTTGGCAGAAATGCCCTTATCGCTAAACAAAATAGCCAGAGCAAATGGCTCTGGCTATTTTTGAATTCCGGTCGTTTATACCGCTTTTACTTCAATGGTATCAGCACCGCGCGACGCTTTTAACATTGCAGTACGTTTAGTTCGGTCAATCACATCACCGACTAACTGACCACACGCCGCATCAATGTCATCGCCACGAGTCTTACGAACCGTTACTGTATGCTCATATTGCATCAATGTTTTTTGGAAGCGATCGATACGTGAGTTACTTGGTTTCTTGTAAGGTGACCCTGGGTACGGGTTAAACGGAATCAAGTTAATCTTACATGGTGTGTCTTTCATCAGCTCAGCCAGTTCACGAGCATGGTCCATGTCATCATTCACATGATCAAGAAGTACGTACTCAACCGTTACCTTACCGCGGTTTGCATTCGATGAAGCGATGTAACGACGAACTGATGCTAGGAAATCTTGAATATCCCAACGATCGTTAATTGGCATGATTTCACTACGCAGCTTATCGTTTGGCGCATGAAGGGAAATTGCCAACGCGACGTCGATTTTGCCTGTCATCTGATCAAGACCAGAAACCACACCTGATGTAGATACAGTCACACGACGTTTTGACAAACCAAAGCCAAGGTCGTCCAGCATTAGCTCTAATGCCGGGATCAAGTTCTTCATGTTTAGAAGCGGTTCACCCATCCCCATCATCACGACGTTCGTAATTGGGCGGCGACCTGTTTCTTTCTCAAGACCAATTTCACGTGCAGCACGCCACACCTGACCGATGATCTCTGAAACTTTCAAGTTACGGTTAAAGCCCTGCTGTGCTGTTGAGCAGAACTTACATTCCAACGCACAACCTACTTGAGAAGACACACAAAGCGTTGCACGATCATCTTCTGGAATGTAAACCGTCTCTACATCCTGATCACCAACGTTCATCGCCCACTTGATCGTACCATCAGAAGAGTGCTGAGCTTCTGCGACTGTTGGTGCCTTGATTTCGCACTTGTGTAAAAGCTTTTCGCGCAGCTTCTTGTTAATATTTGTCATTTTTTCGAAGTCATCTACACCGAAATGGTAGATCCACTTCATAACCTGATCGGCACGAAACGCTTTCTCGCCGAGTTCTTCTGCGAAAAACTGACGCATGCCTTTGCGATCAAAGTCGAGTAGATTGATTTTTTCAGTGGTCATGTTGCCTCTCAATGACTGAAACAAGAATAAGGGCGCGAATTGTACAGCCTTTATGCAGCCACAACAAGGGGTGTAAAACCCTGAGTTTGCTAAGGCATTAAAATCAAAATGATTAAATTTTAAGCACCTCTTGCGCTATAAGTGGCTATTACACTATCAAAAGTAAAAGCGTAGAAATCGTAAAGGGAAAAGACTAAAAATAACTCACGTTACTGGGCTTTAAAGCCCATTATATAGTCAGACTAGTTCGCGTATAAGAGATCACTTATGCAGTCAACATTGCCACTCAACTCAGGTATATGAAATGAAAAAGCCTCGGAAAGTTCCGAGGCTTTTCTGTATCAGACCATCACTAACAAGTGAAGTATCACCCCTAATTAGCGAGAGAAAACCTCTGACTCAGGGAAGAAAAACTCAATTTCACGCGCTGCAGATTCAGGGCTATCGGAACCATGAACTGAATTGTGACGCATGCTAAGTGCGTAATCAGCACGCAAAGTGCCGCATGCCGCTTCCTCTGGGTTAGTTTTACCCATCAGTTCACGGTAACGTGCAATCGCATTTTCACCTTCCAGTACCTGAACCATAATAGGACCAGATGTCATGAACTCTTTTAATGGAGGGAAAAACTCTTTGCCTTCATGCTCTGCATAAAAACCGCTTGCCTGATCTTCAGTCAGGTGAACCATTTTAGCAGCGACAATACGTAGGCCAGCCTTTTCAATACGGTTATAGATTTCACCAATTAGGTTTCGCTCTACCGCATCCGGCTTAATGATTGAAAATGTTCTTTCTAGAGCCATAAAGTTTCCTTTCTGTACTTGTAATAATAGTTGTGTTTTTAAAGTGACTTATTGGGTAAGAGCAGCACTCAAGCAAGAGAGTGCTGCAATCAATCTTATTTAACAGCTTGCTCATTGAGGAAACGAGCAAGTGTACGAACGCCCATACCCGTAGCTCCCGCAGCCCATTTATCAGACGCGGCTTTACGGTATGTACCCGCACAGTCGAAGTGCAACCAGCCTTTTTTGTAGTCTTCTACGAAGTAAGACAAGAATGCAGCTGCTGTGCTTGCACCCGGAGAGTAGTCGCCAGAACTGATATTCGATAGGTCAGCAAAGTTTGACGGCAGCATTCCACGGTGGAAGTCAGCAAGTGGTAGCGGCCATAAACCTTCTTTTTCTTGGTTTGCCGCAGTGAGCGCTTGATGCGATAACTCGTCATCGAAACTCATTAGTGCGTGGTAATCATTACCCAACGCATTCTTCGCCGCACCTGTTAGTGTTGCACAATCAATGATTAACTCAGGTTTTTGCTCACTAGCGTAGATAAGACCATCAGCAAGCACTAAACGACCTTCTGCATCGGTGTTCATGATTTCAACGGTTTTACCGTTTTTGTAGGTGATGATGTCGCCAAGCTTGAGTGCGCGACCAGAAACCATGTTCTCTGCACAACAAAGGATCAGTTTTACACGCTTGTTCAAACCACGAAGAATCGCAAGTGCAAGACCACCGGTGATGGTGCCTGAGCCACCCATGTCTGCTTTCATTGCGCTCATGAAGTTAGAAGGCTTCAAACTGTAACCACCCGAATCAAAGGTGATACCTTTACCGACAAGACACGCGAATATTGGTGCGTTCTCGTCACCTGTCGGGTTGTAGTCTAGCTGAAGCATCGCAGAAGTACGCTCAGAACCACGGCCTACGGCGTAAATGCCTTCCCAACCTTCTGCCAACAAGTCTTTGTCTTTGACGATACGAGCTGTCACTGTGCCTTTAGGCGCAACAGATTTGATGAATTCAGCGGCCATTGTCGCTAGCTGACGAGGGGCAACTTCTTCTGCGGTTTTATTGATGATATCTCGGGTAAAATCAGTCGCAGTAATACGCGCTTGAAGCTCTGCTTGATCTTCTTCAGACAATGCAGACCACTCAACTGAGCCATGTTTTTTGGGGTTACGGTAACCTTGGTGGAAAGCCCAAACGCTCTCTAAATCCCAGTTATCACCGGAAAGAAAAATAGAACGAATTCCTTGGCCATCTAGCTGACGAGCTGCACGTTGAATTGCACCAAGATCGTGACCTTCACCTAAATGAATGGTTGCGCCGTTTTCAGCGAATGAAAGCAGTGCTTTTTCACCCCAATGTGGTGCTGCCGACTCTTGACTTAAAAATACAGACATCTGTGTAGACATGGTTTCTCCTTGTCTTATAGCAGCGTTGCCTACGCTGCTTCTTTTTAATAACTCACGGATGTTAGCATTATGTAGGGCAAAAATGTCAATTGGATAAAAAAACGGACCTAAAGGTCCGCTTTTTTTAGTAAGAATTGTTAACTAGGCTGTGTTTTACAGACTTAGTCTGCTTCATCCATCCAGCACATGATAACGGCTTCCAGAATCTTTTCGTTACAATGGTTTGGGTCATCTTCAAACTCATCTAACTCCATGATCCATTGATGAAGATCGGTAAAACGCACCGTTTGCGGATCAACATCTGGAAACTTGTCACAAAGTTCAATCGCGATATCGCGAGAATCTGTCCATTTCATTGCTCATCTTCCTTTTGCTTCTTCCCTATATTGGGAAGATAGTTTTAGTGATCTTCTGAAGCGTGGTTTAGCGTGTACTTAGGAATTTCTACCACTAAGTCTTCATCAGCAATTTTCGCCTGACACCCTAGACGTGATTCAGGCTCTAGACCCCACGCTTTATCCAGCATGTCGTCTTCCAGCTCTTCACTTTCTTCTAGCGAATCAAAACCTTCACGGATGATCACGTGGCAGGTGGTACAAGCACATGATTTTTCACACGCATGTTCAATACCGATACCATTTTTTAGCGCTACGTCCAGAACGGTTTCACCAGTGTTTGCTTCCAACACTGCGCCTTCTGGGCACAAATCGTCGTGTGGTAATACAATAATCTTAGGCATAACTACTTATCTCTTATATATCGTCTACTGATTGACCTGACAGCGCAGCTCGAATCGATTTATCCATACGGCGCGATGCGAAATCTTGGCTCGCTTTATCGGTATCTTTAATGCCTTGCTCAATCGCATCGGCATCATCACCATTACGCAGCTCAATCAAGGCTTCGATGGCTTTTATCAGGTCTTGTTTCTCTTGTTCTGATAGTAGTTCGTCACCATCAGCTTGCATGGCTGCAATCAAGCCTTCTATCACACGGTCGGCCTCAACACGCTGCTCAGCTAGCGCACGAGCTTGCATGTCTTCTTTAGCGTGCGTCATTGAATCACGCAGCATATCCGCCACTTCATTATCGCTTAACCCGTAAGAAGGTTTTACTTGAATCTCTGACTGAACACCGGTGCTCTTTTCCATTGCCGTAACAGAAAGAAGACCGTCAGCGTCTACTTGGTAAGTCACACGAATATGTGCCGCACCCGCCGCCATCGGTGGAATGCCTTTCAATGAGAAACGAGCCAGTGAACGACAATCATCAACCATTTCACGCTCACCTTGTACCACATGAACACTCATGGCCGTTTGGCCATCTTTGAATGTGGTAAATTCTTGCGCACGCGCAACAGGAATCGTGGTATTGCGAGGGATGATCTTCTCAACCAAACCACCCATGGTTTCAATACCAAGCGACAGTGGGATCACGTCAAGAAGTAACATTTCTGAATCAGGCTTGTTACCCGCTAGAATGTCGGCTTGGATACCCGCGCCGATTGCGACAACTTCATCAGGATTAATGCTTGTTAGCGGTGTGCGGCCAAAAAACTCGCCTACCATTTCACGAACCAGCAATGTGCGTGTTGAACCACCAACCATGACAACTTCGAGTACTTCGTCTGCATTAACATCAGCATCTTTTAATGCACGACGACAAGACATTAGTGTTTTCTTCACTAATGGGCGAATCAGATCTTCGAACTGCTCACGAGTAACGGTGCCCTTCCAGCCAAACACGTCAACATCAACGCTGTCTTGCTCAGAGAAAGCAATCTTAGTCGCAGTAGCAATGTTCAGTAGCGTACGGTTTTTTTCAGCAGAAAGTGGGGCTTCGAGACCCGCTTGCTCCATTAGGTAATCCGCTAACAGATGGTCAAAGTCATCACCGCCTAACGCAGAGTCACCACCTGTTGCTAATACTTCAAATACGCCTTTCGACAAACGTAGGATAGAGATATCAAATGTACCGCCACCTAGGTCATAAACCGCAATCACCCCTTCTTGGCCTGAGTCTAGACCATAAGCAATTGCCGCGGCAGTTGGTTCGTTCAGAAGACGGAGCACATGAAGGCCAGCTAATTTCGCGGCATCTTTCGTACCTGCACGCTGAGCATCATCAAAGTAAGCAGGAACAGTGATCACAACACCCGCTAACTCACCACCTAACGTTTCTTCTGCTCGCTTACCTAGCGCTTTTAGAATGTCCGCAGATACTTCAATCGGGTTTTTGTCACCTTGAGGCGTTTGCAGGATCGGAAGACCATTTTCACTCTCTCTAAAACGATAAGGAAGTGAAGAGTAACGGGACTGAATGTCCTTTAATGAACGACCGATCAAACGTTTTACAGAGATAATAGTGTTCTCTGGTTCAAGCTCTGCTTTGGCTTTGGCTTCGTGGCCAACCGTTAACGTTTCCTCTGTGTAATTAACGACTGAAGGTAAAATAGTACGGCCCTGCTCGTCCGCAAGTGGAGTTGCATCGCCGCTACGTACAGAAGCAACCAAAGAGTTGGTAGTACCTAAGTCGATACCCGCTGCTAACTTATGCTCATGAGGTGCCGAGCTTTGGCCCGGTTCTGCGATTTGAAGTAGTGCCATGATAGGTCCTTGTCACGCTAACTAGCCGAGGAGTTTGTCTTCGACTAGTTCAATTTCGTTCTTTAGTTTGGCAATGAATTTTAGCTTACGAACTCGGTCTGCGGCTTCAGCCCAAAGACCATCATCAAGCTCTTGCTCGACGCTTGCCAGATGCTGTTTGTACATTTTGCTGACCTTAGAATCGAAGTCAAAAAGCGCCGATTCAGGATCGGTGCTGTCAGCAATTTCTTCCAGTTCTTCGCGCAGCTCCATTTGCTCCATTAAGAACATTGGATCTTGCATTGTCTGCTGTTCACCTCGGATCTCAACTCCCTGCTCTGCGAGGATGTACTCGGCACGGGAGATAGGATTTTTCAGAACTTGATAGGCATCGTTGATTTGCGCTGCCTTTTGCACCGCCATCAAACGGTCACGTTCAGATCCCGTTGCAAAGTTATCCGGGTGGAAGCGTTTTTGTAGTTCTCGGAACTGAGAAGAAAGAAGGCTACCATCCAGCTTAAACTGACTTGGTAGCCCAAATAATTCAAAGTGATTCATTAAGTTCGGGTCCTAGTAAAGCCTTCCGGACTCGCTTGCCCAGAAGGACAATCAATTAGACGTTGAAGCTTTCACCACAACCACATTCACTTTTCGCGTTAGGGTTGTTGAATTCAAAACCTTCATTCAACCCTTCTTTCACGTAATCCAACTCGGTACCATCTAGGTACACTAAGCTTTTTTTGTCGATAATGATTTTCACTCCAGAGAGTTCAAAAACTTCATCTTCTTCGTTAAGCTCATCAACAAACTCAAGTACATATGCCATGCCTGAACAACCAGTCGTCTTCACTCCAAGACGTAAACCGATACCTTTGCCTCGGTTATCTAGGAATGCTCTTACGCGACTTGCCGCTGATTCTGTCATTGTGATGGCCATACTGCACCTTAGTCTGTCTAAATTTCGATTGGAATGGGAGCGTCAAAGCTCCCATTATATTACGGAATAATTATTCTTGGTGTTTTTTCTTGTAGTCTGCAACCGCTGCTTTGATTGCATCTTCAGCAAGAATTGAACAGTGAACTTTCACTGGTGGAAGCTCTAGCTCTTCAGCAATTTCAGAGTTTTTAATTGCTGCTGCTTCATCAACTGACTTGCCTTTTACCCACTCAGTTACTAGTGAGCTTGATGCGATTGCACTACCACAACCGTATGTTTTGAACTTCGCATCTTCGATGATACCTTCCGGTGTCACTTTGATTTGAAGCTTCATTACGTCACCACAAGCTGGAGCGCCAACCATGCCGCTACCTACTGATGGGTCTTCTTTATCGAATGAACCAACGTTACGTGGGTTCTCGTAGTGATCAATTACTTTTTCGCTGTATGCCATGATAAATTACCTCGAATCCTCTATTTCAATCCCTGAGATTAATGGTGAGCCCATTCAACAGTGCTCAAATCAATCCCTTCTTTGTACATATCCCATAGAGGAGACATGTCGCGTAGCTTAGTCACTGCAACGCGGATTTGTTCAATTGCGTAATCAATTTCTTCTTCAGTCGTGAAACGACCAAACGAGAAACGAACCGAGCTGTGAGCCAATTCATCATCCATGCCTAGGGCACGAAGAACGTAAGAAGGCTCAAGGCTTGCAGACGTACAAGCACTACCAGAAGATACCGCTAGATCTTTAAGCGACATTAGTAGTGACTCACCTTCTACGAATGCGAAGCTGATGTTTAGGTTGTGTGGTACACGTTGCTCAAGGTCACCGTTTACCGTCACTGCTTCTAAGTCTTTCACGCCATCAAAAAGACGGTTACGAAGCGCTAAAGCGTGATCGTAATCTTTTTGCATGTCTTCTTTTGCAATGCGGAATGCTTCACCCATACCAACGATTTGGTGAGTAGGAAGTGTACCAGAGCGGAAACCACGCTCATGGCCGCCACCGTGCATTTGCGCTTCAAGACGAATACGAGGCTTACGACGAACGTAAAGTGCACCGATGCCTTTAGGGCCATAAACTTTGTGAGCAGAAAGCGAAATTAGGTCAACTTTCATCTCTTGAACGTCGATTGGTAATTTACCTGCAGATTGCGCTGCATCCACGTGGAAAACAATTTTACGCTCACGACACAATTCGCCGATCGCAGTAATGTCTTGAACCACACCAATCTCGTTGTTTACGTGCATAATAGACACAAGCACTGTGTCATCACGCATTGCCGCTTTAAGCTTCTCTAGATCGATCAAGCCATTTGATTCTGGCTCAAGGTAAGTCACTTCAAAGCCTTCACGCTCAAGTTGACGACATGGGTCAAGAACGGCTTTGTGCTCTGTTTTACAAGTGATTACGTGCTTACCTTTCTTCGAGTAAAAGTGCGCTGCACCTTTAATCGCAAGGTTGTCTGATTCTGTCGCACCAGATGTAAATACGATTTCGCGAGGATCTGCATTTAGAAGGTCAGCAATTTGCTCACGAGCAGTATCGACCGCTTCTTCTGCCTGCCAGCCGTAACGGTGCGAACGTGACGCTGGGTTGCCAAATGTGCCATCCATTGTCATGTACTGAACCATTTTTTCAGCAACACGTGGATCAACTGGACATGTAGCGGAATAATCAAGATAAATCGGCAGTTTCATTCTCTACTCCAATGTAAAAAGCTGACCGCTAAGAGCGGACGTTTACACCGATGGGCGCGGCGGTTGTATTTTTGTTTGATAGCCCATGGGTTACCGCCAGATCAATGTCCTGACGATCAGAAATTTCGAGGACTTTATTGTCTGTCATCAACTCACCAAGAGTGATGTTATTCAAGAAGTCACTAATGCGAGAGCTTAAGTCGCGCCATAGCGTGTGAGTAAGGCAACGTGTTCCACCTTGGCAATCTCCTTTGCCCTGGCATTTGGTTGCATCGACTGACTCATCAACGGCTGCAATCACGGTACCAATAGCGATACTGTGTGCGTCGGCACCAAGTCGGTAACCACCACCAGGACCACGAACGCTGGCAACGAGACCTGCTTTACGCAATTTTGAAAATAGCTGCTCTAAGTAAGAGAGCGAGATCCCCTGACGCTCTGAGATGTCAGCAAGAGGTACAGGGTTTTGTTGCGAATGCAGTGCCACATCCAGCATGGCTGTCACCGCATATCTTCCTTTAGATGTAAGTTTCATACCACACCGTATCCACATGGTTTGTAATGGTTAAGATTTTTCCATACCTGAGTAATTTGGTCAAGTATTTATTTGACCATTTTACTCAGGTATTCATCCTTACACCTGAAGTGGTTATTCTTTATTCAGAACTTCTTTTCTATCGAGGTCAAAATGCCGCGTAGAATATTGAGCTCCTGGGTTTCTGGCCGAGCACGAGAGAACAAGCGACGCAATTTATTCATCACCTGCCCTGGTTGCTCTTTATTGATAAACTGGGTCTCAACCATCACCTTTTCAAGATGCTCGAAGAACATTTCGAGCTCTCTATGACGTGGGTACTCTTCCGGATCATTTGGGGCAAACTGGCTTTGCTCTAAGTTCAAATGCGCAACTCGTACTTCGTAACTCAGTGTTTGTACGGCCATCGCTAGGTTAAGCGAGCTATATTCAGGGTTAGCAGGAATGCAAACATGGTAGTGACACCTTTGCAGCTCTTCGTTTGTTAGACCAGTTCTTTCACGACCAAACACGAGCGCGACAGGATGTTTTCTACCCTCAACCGCAAATGTCTCACCACATTCACGTGGCTCAAGCATTGGCCATTCTAATGTACGAGAGCGAGCACTGGAGCCCACCACGAGGCTGCAATCTTCAACCGCTTCCTCTAATGTGCCGACAATCTTTGCATTTTGAGCAATATCACCAGCCCCCGCAGCCAAAGCAAGAGTTTGTTCATCCACTTCACATTGTGGATCGACTAATACTAGTTGGCTTAAACCCATCACTTTCATAGCTCGAGCTGCTGAGCCAATATTGCCTGAATGAGAGGTACCTACGAGTACAATTTTTACTTGATCCAACATCTGTGTTTGCTACCTAAATTAAAACCGCAGAATGTTACCATAGTTTTTTAACACACCCTAGGGCGAAGCAGGCCTCTCTTCTCATTCTTGGTCATTGTTCTCGTTCGCCTCAAGCTAAATACAATAAAACCACTGACTTTAGAACAAAAAATAACCACTTCCCTTTTTACTGATCTCTGGTATACTCGCCGCCGCTTTCATTTGTTCTTTAACATCCGTTGGGAAATTCGTATGCATCCAATGCTAAACATTGCTATTCGCGCTGCGCGAAAGGCAGGCAATCATATTGCTAAATCATTAGAAAACACTGATAAAGTAGAATCTACTCTTAAAGGCACTAATGACTTTGTCACTAATGTAGATAAAGAAGCAGAATACATCATCATCGATACTATCAAGCAGTCTTACCCTGAGCACTGTATCGTTGCTGAAGAACAAGGTCTTATCGAAGGTAAAGATAAAGACGTACAATGGATCATCGACCCACTGGATGGCACCACTAACTTTGTAAAAGGTTACCCAACTTTCGCGGTTTCTATCGCAGTTCGTATCAAAGGCAAAACTGAAGTTGCTTGTGTTTACGATCCAATGCAAAACGAGCTATTCACTGCACAACGTGGTGCAGGCGCTCAACTAAACAGTGCGCGTATCCGTGTTGCTCAACTAAAAGACCTTCAAGGTACTGTTCTAGCTACTGGTTTCCCATTCAAACAGAAACAACACGCTGAGTCTTACATCAAGATCGTTGGTGCGCTATTCACTGAATGTGCTGATTTCCGTCGTAGCGGCTCTGCTGCTCTTGACCTATGTTACGTGGCTGCTGGCCGTGTTGATGGTTACTTCGAGCTAGGTCTAAAACCTTGGGATATGGCAGCAGGTGAGCTTATTGCTCGTGAAGCTGGCGCTATCCTAACTGACTTTGCTGGCGGCACTGAGTACATGAAGTCTGGTAACATTGTTGCTTCAAGCGCTCGTGGCGTAAAATCAATCCTTAAGCACATCCGCGAAAATGGTAACAGCGCGATCCTTAAGTAAGATTTGAAAGTCATATTTAGCCCGTCACGCTGATGACTTTAGAAAGCCCCGCTCAATGAGCGGGGCTTTTTTGTATCTACTGAAGCGTATCTACTTAGCGGCAATGTAAAGCTCTCCATACAGTGAGGTTTTGCAAGCATACGGCTCGATTCAGATACAAAAAAACCGCTGATTGCTCAGCGGTTTTTGTTTTCGATTCTCAACCTGCCTTATGGCATTTCGTCGAACTCTGCGCCTTCTTTTTCTACTTGAGGTGGCATCAAGTGCTCTTTCTGGATGCCCAGTTTTAGCGCTAGTGCTGATGCTACGTAGATAGAAGAGTAAGTACCTACAGTGATACCAAGTAGAAGTGCGGTTGCGAAGCCGTGAATCATCGCCCCCCCCTGCATGAACAGTGCAATAACTACGAACAAGGTTGTACCCGAGGTAATCAACGTACGGCTCAACGTTTGGGTGATTGAAGCGTCCATGATATCGGCTGGCTCACCTTTACGCATCTTGCGGAAGTTTTCACGGATACGGTCAAACACAACGATGGTATCGTTGAGCGAGTAACCGACTACCGTTAATAGTGCCGCGACGATGGTTAGGTCAACTTCTATTTGTAGGAATGAGAAAACACCTAACGTGATAATGATATCGTGAGCCAATGCCATAACCGCACCAGCTGCTAGACGCCATTCAAATCGCATCGAGACATAAAGCAGGATACAGATCAGCGACACGAGGATCGCTAGACCGCCAGCTTCTGTTAGCTCATCACCAACGTTAGGACCTACGAATTCAATACGACGCATTTCTACGCTTTCGCCAGTACCATCTTTGATAGCACCAATGATTTGGTTGCCCAGCGTTTCACCAGAAACGTCGTCACGTGGACGAAGACGAACCATTACTTCACGAGCACTACCGAAGTTTTGTACTGTCGCATCACCAAAACCTTTCGCATCTAAAGCGGTTCGGATTTTTTCAAGGTTCGCAGGTTTTTCAAAGCCAACTTCAATTAGCGTACCGCCAGTGAAGTCTAGGCCCCAATTTAGCCACTTAGTTGACAAAGTGAAGATAGAAGCAGCAATCATAAAGATTGAAAAAACGAATGCTACTTTCGACCAACGCATAAAGCCGATCGTCTTCTCTGCTTTTAGAATTTGAAACATATTAATTCCCAGCCTTAGATCGACAATTTATCAACGCGTTTGCCACCGTAAATAAGGTTCACGATACAACGTGTACCAATAATGGCGGTGAACATTGAAGTTAAGATACCGATAGATAGAGTAACCGCGAAACCTTTCACTGCACCAGTACCGACTGCAAATAGGATAATTGCAGTAATCAGTGTCGTGATGTTCGCATCGGCAATCGTACTGAATGCATTCGCGTAACCTTGGTGAATAGCTTGTTGTGGACTACGCCCATCACGAAGCTCTTCACGGATACGCTCGAAGATCAGTACGTTCGCATCAACCGCCATACCGACCGTTAACACGATACCGGCAATCCCCGGAAGCGTCATGGTAGCGCCTGGAATCATCGACATAACACCAATGATCAACACTAAGTTAGCCATTAGAGCGATGTTGGCAATCAAGCCAAAGCCACGGTAGTAAAGCAGCGTAAACAGCATTACGGCAACCATACCCCAGATACACGCTTGGATACCCATATCGATGTTTTGCTGGCCCATTGATGGACCAATAGTACGCTCTTCAACGATAGAGATAGGTGCGATCAGTGCACCAGCACGTAATAGAAGTGCAAGGTTGTGCGCTTCAGCTGCGGAGTCTATACCCGTGATACGGAAGTTACGTCCAAGAGCCGATTGAATCGTCGCTTGGTTGATGACTTCTTCATGCTTATCTAGGATGACTTTGCCTTCTGGCGTACGACGACCACTGTCTTTGTACTCAGCAAACACGGTAGCCATTAGCTTACCGATGTTCTTCTTAGAGAACGCTGACATCTTGTTACCACCTTCGCTGTCTAGCGAGATGTTAACTTGTGGACGACCGTATTCATCGACACTTGAGCTTGCATCCGTAATGCTTTGACCACCAAGAATAACACGCTTCTTAAGCACAACCGGACGACCGTCTCGGTCCATTTTGATTTCACTGCCTGCTGGCGCACGACCATTTGCCGCCGCTGATAGGTCAGCTTTATCGTCAACTTCACGGAATTCTAGCGTTGCAGTCGCACCTAGAATCTCTTTTGCACGAGCAGTATCTTGAACACCAGGAAGCTCAACAACAATTCGACTTGCACCTTGACGTTGAACGAGAGGCTCTGCAACACCTAGCTCGTTTACACGGTTACGTAAAATCGTAATGTTTTGCTCAACAGCGTAGTTACGGATCTCTTGTAAACGTTGCTCGGTAAAGGTCGCAGTAAGAGCGTAACGGCCATTTGAATCAGATTCGACAAAGAGCATGTCCGGGTGATTCTTTTCTAGCATTGCTTTCGCTTCTGCTAATTGCTCTTCGTTACGTAGCAGAACCTCTACCGCTTCTTTGCCAGAAGGGCGGATAGCACGATAACGAATTTTTGCCTCACGAAGTTCGCTACGGAAAGCTTCTTCTTGCTGACCAACGAGCTTTTCCATCGCAGCGTCCATGTCTACTTCCATTAAGAAGTGGACACCACCACGAAGGTCAAGACCCAGCTTTAATGGTGACGCGCCAATCGCTTCTAGCCAATCGGGTGTAGAAGGAGCAAGGTTAAGTGCAACAATTGTGTCTTTGCCAAGCGCTTCGCTGATGACATCACGAGCACTGATTTGCGTGTCAGTGTCGTTAAAACGAACAAGAATTGATCCATTCTCGAGAGCAATGGATTTATGAGAGAGTTGCTCTTTATCAAGAGCAGTAGTGACAGCATCCAGCGTTGACATATCTACAGAGGCGCCACGCGCCCCTGTAACTTGAATAGCCGGATCTTCACCGTAGATATTTGGAAGTGCGTATAACGCAGCGGTGATGATGGCAAAAAATACCATCAAGTACTTCCATAATGGATAACGGTTTAGCACAGCGAGGATCCTTTAGCTGTTTTATAGAGACTTAAGCGTACCTTTTGGCAGCACTGCAGTGATGAAGTCTTTCTTGATTACCACTTCATTGTTCGCGTTAAGCTCGATTGAAATGTAGTCATTGTCTTCAGCAATCTTAGTGATTTTACCCACTAGGCCACCGCTAGTTAGAACTTCGTCGCCTTTGCCCATAGAAGCCATTAGGTTCTTGTGCTCTTTTACACGTTTCGCTTGTGGGCGGTAAATCATGAAGTAAAAGATCACTGCGAACATGCCAAGCATGATTAGCATTTCAAAACCACCGCCTGCTGGCGCGCCTTCTGCTGCTGCGTGAGCCTGAGAAATAAACATTAAAACATCCTCATTATATTTTATTGATAATCCAACAAGTTGGGCTTTCGCATTTTAGATTCAAGTCTGAGAGTAACTAATAGCGATCACTCTCTCAAAAATAACGTGCGTTAGCCTACTTTATTAGCAAAAGCCTCTGGCGACATGCCAAAGGCTTTAATTCTTTTTAGTCCGTCAATGACTGTTCTTTTGCTAGTGGTGGCACTTCACGGCCACGACGCTCATAGAACTCAGTAACAAACTCATCAAAACGATCTTCATCAATCGCTTTACGAATACTTTCCATCAGACGCTGGTAGTAACGTAGGTTGTGGATCGTATTCAGACGAGCACCCAGAATTTCATTACAACGCTCTAAGTGATGAAGGTACGATTTACTGTAGTTTTGACAAGTGTAACAGTCACAGTGCGGATCCAGCGGGGTTGTATCCGTTTTATGTTTCGCATTACGGATCTTGATCACACCACCAGTCACAAACAGGTGACCATTACGCGCGTTACGCGTTGGCATTACACAGTCAAACATGTCGATACCGCGGCGAACACCTTCAACCAAGTCTTCTGGTTTACCCACGCCCATTAGGTAGCGAGGTTTGTCTTCTGGAAGCTGCGGACAAGTGTGCTCAAGAATACGGTGCATGTCTTCTTTAGGCTCGCCTACTGCCAAGCCACCAACCGCGTAACCGTCAAAACCGATTTCCGTTAGACCTTTTACCGACACATCACGTAGATCTTCGTAAACACCACCTTGAACAATACCAAACAGGTTGTTCGGGTTTTCTAGCTTCTCGAAGTGATCACGTGAGCGCTGTGCCCAACGTAGTGACATTTCCATCGATTTCTTCGCTTCATCGTGTGTCGCTGGGTATGGCGTACACTCGTCAAAAATCATTACGATGTCAGAACCTAGGTCTTTTTGAATTTCCATCGACTTTTCTGCGTCCATGAAAATCTTGTCACCATTAACTGGGTTACGGAAGTGCACACCCTCTTCGGTAATAGTACGCATCTTGCCAAGGCTGAATACTTGGAAACCGCCTGAATCAGTAAGAATAGGACCGTGCCAGTTCATAAAATCATGCAAGTCGCCGTGCATTTTCATGACTTCTTGACCTGGACGCAGCCAAAGGTGGAACGTGTTACCTAGTAGGATTTCTGCGCCCGTACCTTTCACTTCTTCTGGCGTCATGCCTTTAACCGTACCGTAAGTACCAACTGGCATAAACGCTGGGGTTTGAACAGTGCCACGTTCGAAAGTCAGTTGACCACGACGCGCATTGCCGTTTTTCTTCTTAAGATCGAATTTTAATTTCACGATGCCTCCGGGTGTCAGAGAAACAGTCTGACTGAGTGTTTAGGGCTCTACCCTACTTTAAGGAGCGGTCGCTTTTCCTTGCGAGAGATAAAGCAGAGGTTCTGCTCTATTTCCTAGCTTACTGCTAGCACTCGTAAATCTTATTTTTTACTAAATCGTTTTCTTCTTGATGAACATTGAATCACCATATGAGAAAAAGCGATATTTGTTTTCTACCGCATGCTTGTAAGCATTCATGGTGTTCTCATAACCTGCAAATGCACTCACCAACATGATCAGTGTGGATTCTGGCAGGTGGAAATTGGTAATCAAGCAATCCACAAGCTGATATTCGTAGCCAGGGAAAATAAAGATTTCTGTATCACCAAAGAATGGGACCAACTCAGTCCCTTTTTTCAATGCGTCTTGCGCTGCGCTTTCAAGTGAGCGTACCGATGTAGTACCAACAGCAATAATTCGTCCACCTCGCGCTTTCGTCGCTTTAATTGCTTCGACGACTTCTTGCGGTACTTCTACGTACTCAGCGTGCATATGGTGATCGTTGATGTTTTCTACTTTTACTGGCTGGAATGTACCTGCCCCAACGTGCAAAGTGACGTAAGCAAACTCTGCGCCTTTCGCTTTGATTTTCTCTAGTAGAACATCATCAAAATGAAGACCCGCTGTCGGCGCCGCTACTGCGCCTGGCTTCTGGTTATATACGGTTTGGTAACGCTCTTTATCTGCATCTTCATCTGGGCGGTCAATGTAAGGAGGAAGCGGCATGTGGCCGATTTCTTCCAAAATTTCTAATACCGTCTTATCAGCGTTAAATTTCAGTTCAAATAGAGCGTCATGACGCGCCACCATTTCTGCTGAGTATTCATCATTCTCGCCAACAATGATGGTTGTACCTGGTTTTGGAGATTTAGAGCAGCGAACGTGCGCGAGGATGCTTTTCTCGTCAAGCATGCGCTCCACCAGCACCTCTAGCTTACCACCCGACTCTTTACGACCAAAAAGACGAGCAGGTATAACACGAGTATTATTAAACACCACGAGATCACCGGGTTGAACTTGGCCCAATACATCAGTAAATGTGCCATCAATTAGCTCTCCGGTATTGCCGTCCATTTGTAATAGTCGGCTAGCGGTACGCTCTGGCTGAGGGTAACGAGCGATAAGTTCATCTGGAAGGTCGAAATGGAAATCTGATACTTGCATGTTACTTGTCTTATATATTGGTCAAATCACGTCTAGGACGACGATAAAATTGCGACGAGTTTTTCGCAGCAGACTAGTATATGTTTACATGCTGCAATAGCAAGCAAATCCCCAGAATATCACTGTAAAAGCCATGATGAAGAGTGTAATAAAACGTGAAAAACCGCGATCACTTGGCATTATTTTTCAGTTTAAGTCGAAAGAAATGGAACATTAAAAAGCAAAGCAGCGCATAACGCTGCTTACTCGTTTGGTATTCAAATCGCCCTATCAAACCTCACGCCTTCGCCACCACGCCAAGGGTACGAATAGACCCAATAGCCACAGACCCAGACTGCCACCATCATCATCTGACCCTTTGAAATCACAGTTATTGGTTGCGATACCATCGTGACACTCTTTATCTCCGCCGACTTCGTTATTAGCCTCTTTAATAAAGTTCGGTGCAATGATGTAGCTACTTGGTGGCGCATCGGCAGTAATGTAAGACTGTACCCAGTCGTAATATTGGCTCACCTTGGTGTAGAAGCTTGGAATCGTCAAAGAGCCACATGTCGGAAGAATGAGAGGTCCACCGCTAACTATACCAATCTGTTTTCCCGTCGCCACATCGACCAGCGGACCCCCACTGTCACCTTTACATGCAGAGTTACCATATTGGGTGTGGCTATCCGGCTCTAATACTCGGTTTTTCGTTGGTAGTGTACAAATTTTGGTTTGGTTTTCTGTTGAGTCGATGATCCCCGGAAAACTGCTGCCAATTTCTAAACGCTCATAACATTTGTCGATGGGTAAAAATGTACTAATGGTGGTTTTGAGCGTATTGGAAGGTTCAGAAGCATCCGGCTGAGTGGTCCCCCACCCAAACACTTGCACATTTTCGACACGTTGATTGGTCAGGTAATTATCGTTCCAATCCGCTGCCAACCGCGCTTCGATACTCTCCATGTCGGCTTTGTTTGCTAAATCAGCAAAGCTCGCGTTTGCCACTGGGCGCGTGAGATACAGCAACGCGATGTCTGAGTCTAAACCGGTTTGTATAGGTTTCACGTTACCATTGCTGTCGGTCTCAGCTTTTGAAATCCGCGTGTAATCAGGGTGAACCACAACGTGAGACACCGGATAGAAGTTATCAAGCCCTGCTGAATTAAGTTCATGCACATTCGCATTCACCGACAACTCGCCCGGCGGGGTCACATAGTAGCTGGCTTCATTCGTTCCCTGCCCCATTACCACGCAGTGTGCCGCAGTCAACACCCACTGCTCCGTCAGCATGGTGCCGCCACACAGTGGGAACTCTGCCATATTACTTGCTCGTAAAGTAACACGATCAACAGAGTCGGTTAGTTCATCTCCTAACACAATCGCCTGTGCAGATTGCACACTGAATGCCGCCACTGCGAGCGCAATGAGTTTGTTACACGTTGTTCTTTTCATTTAGGTTGCTGTCTTCAATTTGGTAAGCCTGAACGTATCTTCTTCGAGTGACGAATCTTGGAAAATCCAACGAATAAAAATGTGCGATTCAATTCATTGGATTACCTTGGGTACACATTCAATATCAATCAAAAATGCCAACTGACTCGCACGAAAATCGACTTATTCAAATTAATAAAAACGTCGATAAGACACAGATTACGCAGACAAAAAGAAGCGCAAGTGTATTGTGCTATTTAATTGATGAAAAACGAGTTAGCTCCCAGATATACAGAAAAATATTCTCTATATTTAAGAGAAGGACAATGCCGCTGGAGGTCTCTATGATCAAGGTTGAAGACATGATGACTCGTAATCCTCATACCTTACTGCGCACGCACACCTTGCGTGATGCAAAAAGCATGATGGATGCGCTTGATATTCGACATATTCCGGTTGTTGATGCCAATAACCACTTACAAGGCTTGGTGACTCAACGCGACATTCTTGCTGCTCAAGAATCGAGCTTGCACCCAGATGAGGCTGAACAATCTTTTACTCTAGATACACCGCTCTACGAAATGATGCACACTAACATCATGACGGCCGAACCCATCGCGGGGCTTAAAGAGAGCGCTATCTACATGCAAAAGCACAAAGTTGGCTGCTTACCTGTTGTCACCAAGGGTCGATTGGTAGGCATCATTACTGACAGTGACTTTGTGACCATTGCGATTAACTTATTGGAACTGCAAGAAGAAGTGGAACCCGAAGAAATCGAGCCAGAAGAATAATACGCAAACGCGTTATCTTGGGTGTAAATTTCGTTTCTTAAACGTTTTAAACGAAAAAAGAGCGGCAGGGTTGCCGCTCAAAATGCCATTACTGACGCTGATTAAGGAAGTGTTTCTCTGCCAATTAGAATTGGTCTTCTTCGGTCGAACCGGTTAATGCGGTCACTGAAGAGTTACCACCTTGGATGGTATTGGTCATTCTATCGAAGTAACCTGTACCTACTTCTTGTTGGTGCGCAACAAACGTATAGCCTTTTTCAGCCGCTTGGAATTCAGGACGCTGAACTTTCTCAACATAATGACGCATACCTTCACCTTGAGCGTAAGCGTGCGCCAGTTCGAACATGTTGAACCACATGTTATGGATACCTGCTAGCGTGATGAATTGGTACTTGTAGCCCATGTCTGCCAACTCTTGTTGGAACTTAGCAATGGTTTCTGCATCTAGGTTCTTCTCCCAGTTGAAGGACGGCGAACAGTTGTACGCCAACAGTTGATCTGGGTATTCAGCGTGAATCGCTTCTGCAAACTTACGTGCTTCTTCCAAACATGGCGTCGCTGTTTCACACCAAATCAAATCTGCATATGGTGCGTAAGCCAGGCCACGAGAAATCGCTTGGTCGATACCAGCGCGAACGCGGTAGAAACCTTCTTGAGTGCGCTCACCTTCAATAAAGTCTTTATCGTATGGGTCGCAATCTGAAGTAATGAGATCTGCCGCATTCGCATCAGTACGAGCAATAACCAAGGTTGTTGTGCCCGCCACATCAGCAGCCAAACGAGCAGCAACCAGTTTTTGCACCGCTTCTTGCGTTGGGACTAATACCTTGCCACCCATGTGGCCACACTTTTTCACCGATGCTAGCTGGTCTTCAAAGTGAACGCCCGCTGCGCCTGCCTCGATCATCGATTTCATGAGCTCGTAAGCGTTAAGCACACCACCAAAGCCCGCTTCAGCATCCGCTACGATTGGTAGGAAGTAATCAATACCACCTTCATCTTCAGGCGATTTACCTGCAGACCATTGGATTTGGTCTGCACGACGGAACGAGTTATTGATGCGTTTTACTACTGACGGTACAGAATCGACTGGATATAGAGACTGGTCAGGGTACATCGTTGAAGCGGTGTTGTTGTCCGCCGCTACCTGCCAACCAGATAGGTAAATCGCTTCAATACCAGCCTTAGCTTGTTGAACAGCTTGGCCGCCAGTTAACGCACCAAGACAGTTTACGTAACCTTTTTTCGCGCTACCGTTGACCAGTGACCAAAGTTTGTCTGCACCACGTTGTGCAATTGTGTTGGCAGGTACCATAGAACCACGCAGTTCCACCACTTCCTCAGCAGTGTATGTACGCTTTACATTTTTCCAGCGCGGGTTAGTTGCCCAGTCTTTTTCCAGAGCTTCAATTTGTTGGCGGCGAGTTAAGTTAGTCATTGGTCTATCCCTCTTTATAATTTGCACTTTATGCGTGTGCGTTGAGTTTCCGTTCTCAGGCAGTACTTCCCTATCTGCCCTGAAAATCCTTCACGTTATTGGTGTTACAGTTATTCTTTATTAATCCAGGTAGTCATAACCAGGAATTGTTAAAAAGTTGGTCAGCTCATCGCTCGTAGTGAGCCTTGCCATCAAGTCTGCCGCTTCTTCAAATCGACCCGCTTGGTAGCGCTGCTCGCCAATTTCTTGTTTCACTACTTCAATCTCTTCTTTTAGATAGAGCTCGAACAGATCCTTAGTGACCTTCAATCCGTTATCTAGCGACTTGCCGTGTTGAATCCATTGCCAGATAGAAGCGCGAGATATTTCAGCTGTCGCCGCATCTTCCATCAAGCCATAAATCGGTACACAACCATTACCAGAAATCCAAGCTTCGATGTATTGCAGCGCAACACGAATATTGTGGCGCATTCCGGCTTCTGTACGCTCGCCTTCACAAGGCTCGAGTAGTTCAGCCGCTGTAATAGGTGCATCCTCTGAACGACTCACATCCAATTGATTGGTGCGCTCGCCCAGTACAGCACTAAAAACTTCCATCGCGGTGTCAGCCAAACCTGGATGAGCTACCCAAGTACCGTCGTGACCGTTGTTTGCTTCTAGCGATTTGTCAGTCTGGATCTTGTCTAATACTTTTTGATTCTCTTGCGGGTCTTTCGCTGGGATAAAGGCGGCCATTCCTCCCATCGCGAAAGCACCTCGTTTATGACAAGTACGCACCAATAATCGCGAGTAAGCGTTCAAGAATGGCTTGTCCATAGTGACCACTTGGCGATCTGGCAGTACGCGTTCAGGGTGCTTCTTCAAGGTTTTGATGTAGCTAAAGATGTAATCCCAGCGACCACAGTTCAAACCAACGATGTGTTCTTTAAGTGAGAACAGAATCTCATCCATTTCGAATACGGCTGGTAAAGTTTCAATCAGCACAGTCGCTTTGATGGTGCCTGTATCAAGACCGAAATAGTCTTCCGTGAAATGGAACACTTCGCTCCACCACTTCGCTTCGTGATGCGATTGTAGTTTCGGAATGTAGAAATAAGGGCCGCTGCCTTTTTGAAGTAACGCTTTGTAGTTGTTATAGAAGTACAGAGCGAAATCGAATAGCGCACCTGGAATGATCTGACCGTGCCACGTAACGTGTTTTTCTTTTAAATGAAGGCCGCGAACACGGCAGATCAACACCGCTGGGTCATCTTCCAGCTGATAATGCTTGCCATTGCCAGGGTTGGTGTAACTGATGGTGCCATTCACGGCATCGCGTAAATTCACTTGCCCATCCAGCACTTTACTCCATGCTGGAGACATTGAATCTTCGAAGTCTGCCATGAACACTTTTACATTCGCATTCAGTGCGTTAATCACCATCTTGCGATCAGTTGGTCCGGTAATCTCCACACGGCGATCTTGCAGATCTTGTGGGATTCCTAAGATCTTCCAGCTTCCTTCACGGATGTCTTGTGTCTCTGGTAAAAAGTCTGGCAGCTCACCTGCATCAATACGCGCTTGCTTCTCTTCTCGTGCTTCCATCAACTGCTCAACACGTCCGGCAAATTTTTCACACAGCAGAGATAAAAAGGTTTGGGCTTCAACAGGGAAAATTGCTTGATGTTCTGGAGCAACGACTCCATTCACCTCAAGCATGCCTTGGGTTTGCTTTAGTTGTTGTGTTTTTTGTTCTGTCTGAGCAAGCATAATCATTCATCCTTAACGTGCTTTATCCATCTTGGGCAGTCAGCGTAAAGCTACATTTGTAAGTTATGAACAACAAATTACATCCTTTAACTTTGTGTTCAACTCGTCTAGCCATGTCGATAGATTGCGTAATGTTATGTGTATTTTCAATCTAGACATAAGTCTTATCGGCCTTTAAATAAGCTATCTCAACAAAGGGTTTAACGAAACCCCCAAGATAAACAAAACAGAAAATTCGAAGTTTTATTCGGCAGGGTAAAAACCGCCTATCGAACACCTATTTTTGTAAGTTATTACGTAATTAAATTACATTAATTTTAAGGCCGATTTATCATTTCAAACGAGTGTATGAATATAGACTGGCAAACAAACGCCTTGTATTCACAAGGGCTGGCAAGGTGGATTCAAACAAGGGTCAAACAAGACATACAAGGTTTTGTGTAAAATTAACATTGTGAAATTTCACTATTTTATGAAAGCTTCATCAAAGAAGAGCTGTAAAATTTTACAAGTCAAAGTTCACCAACAGAATAAAATACTAGAAAGCGCACTGTTTTCAGTGCGCTTTTAGATAAATAATGGAGATGTAGAGGCTAATACTAATAGCTAAAGCAGTTCGGAAACGACTTCTGCAAGCTGATTAAATGTTTTCGTTCTTGATGAACTCGGACGCCAAACTAAGCCAATTTCGCGATAGGCTTGCTTTCCTGGGGGATCGATCACGACTAAATTCTGGTTATGCAGCAGGCCGTGGTCGATAGCCATTTGAGGAATGAACGTCGTTCCCAAACCATTCGCAACCATTTGCACCAAAGTATGAAGGCTGGTTGCTGTAAACGGATTAATTTTTTCTTTATCTGTTAATTTACACGCAGATACCGCGTGTTCCGTTAAGCAATGCTCTTTCTCTAATAAAAAGACGGATTCGTCAGGTAAATCTGCGTAACGAATCGGCACAGGCACCGATTGGGCTTGATTCGCACTAATAACCATTCGAAACGGATCCTTACCCACCACTCGACTTTCCATACCGTCAATTTCCACTGGCAACGCTAAAATGAGCACATCCAACTCACCGTGTCTAAGCGCTTGAAGTAAGTTTGTTGTCGTGTCTTCTCTTAATAAAAGATTCAGTTGTGGGAAACGGTAGTTAACCTCTTGCACCAAATCACACAGTAAAAACGGAGCAATTGTTGGTATGCATCCCACTTTTAGCTGGCCTTGCATATCGTCGCCTTGGCACATACGTCCAAGCTCGACCAAATCTTGCCCTTTTGCTAACAGCTCTCGCCCCTGCTTTACTACCATTTCTCCCGTTTGGGTAAAAACCAGTGGACTTTTCTTGTCTTTCTTTTCATATAATGGACAACCAATCAATTCCTCTAAGTTTTGAATACCTTTACTTAAAGTCGACTGACTGACAAAACAACGCTCTGCAGCGTCACTAAAATGTCTTGTTTCATGCAGCGTGACTAAGTAGTGCAACTGCTTCAAACTGGGCCATTTATTCATAATTGTATTTGTATCTACCGCCGTTCCAGTGATCGAGTTAAGAGTTTTGCTATTATCGTTTTTTTCGATTAACTCAATCTATTTATTTCGCTTTTTTCAATACTACAATCTGTACTATAGTTTGTCTCGTACAAACACGGACCAAACCGACACAACTGAATTCGGTTTGGAACTAACCATACTTTTTAGGAGCAAAAAAAATGGTACTAGTAGGTCGTCAAGCCCCTGATTTTACTGCAGCAGCTGTTCTAGGTAACGGTGAAATCGTTGAAAACTTCAACTTTGCAGAGTTCACTAAAGGTAAGAAAGCAGTAGTATTCTTCTACCCACTAGATTTCACTTTCGTTTGCCCATCTGAGCTAATCGCATTCGACAACCGTCTAGCTGATTTCCAAGCTAAAGGTGTTGAAGTAATCGGTGTTTCTATCGATTCTCAGTTCTCTCACAACGCATGGCGTAACACTGCTATCGAAGATGGCGGTATCGGTCAAGTTAAGTACCCACTAGTTGCTGACGTTAAGCACGAAATCTGTAAAGCTTACGACGTTGAGCACCCAGAAGCAGGCGTTGCTTTCCGTGGTTCTTTCCTAATCGACGAAGAAGGCGTTGTACGTCACCAAGTAGTTAACGACCTACCTCTAGGCCGTAACATCGACGAAATGCTACGCATGGTTGACGCTCTTAACTTCCACCAGAAGCACGGCGAAGTATGTCCTGCACAATGGGAAGAAGGTAAAGCAGGTATGGACGCATCTCCAAAAGGTGTTGCAGCGTTCCTATCTGAGCACGCAGCTGACCTAGGCAAAAAATAATAGACCTTCACCCTAGCTCAACGGGTGTGATGGTTGGATGTATATAAAGCAAAAAGCTAATGCGGAAAACCGCAAACGCCAATCAGTCTAAGTAAAGTCCTATCAAAGCCCAGAGCAAATGCTCTGGGCTTTCTTTTACCTTCAGATAAACCGCCAAAATGAGGTAACGCTGCAGCGTAAACTTTACCTCTATTTCTCATGCCCTCCATACAGATTCTGCTTACTGGCCCTGTTAATATCTTAGCCACAACACTTATTTGTAACGTTAGCAGGATAAATGAACGTGGTTACTCACCTAGAAGTCTGTATCGATAATATTGAATCTCTGCACTACGCCATTGCTGGCGGCGCCACTCGGATTGAGCTTTGCTCCTCTTTGGCTTTAGGCGGGCTAACACCCAGCTATGGCTTTATGCAGCAAGCCGCTAAGCTTTCGACTATTCCGGTTTATGCCATGATCCGCCCACGCCAAGGTGACTTCTTCTACAATGAAGAAGAGATCGAAATGATGCGGTGGGATATTGAAGCTGCTCACCAATCGGGCTTGGATGGTGTGGTTTTAGGTGTACTCACTCAAGAGGGGGATATTCACATGCCCTTTGCAACAGCACTGTGCGAATTCGCACAGGAATTAGGGCTGGGCATAACGTTCCATCGTGCTTTTGATCAATGTAGAAACGCTCAATCAGCATTGGAAGAGGTCATCAGTTTGGGCTGCGAACGCATTCTCACTTCAGGGCTCGCACCTTCTGCGCCAGCAGGCCAGAAAGTACTTAAATCTCTTGTTGAACAAGCCCAAGGACGCATTGCAATCATGGCGGGTGCTGGCGTTAATGCGAGTAACGTACGTGCATTAGTAGAAGACACTCAGGTTCCTGAAATCCATTTGTCAGGGAAAACGACTCGACCGAGTAAAATGACCTTTATTGCTGAACAAAGCAAAATGGGCGCAACTGATGTCGATGATTTCTTAATCCCCATCACAAGTACACAAGCCATTACCGATGTCGTAGCAACTCTCAAATAGACCACCGCAACCTCACACGCATAGCTTTTGAGTGCTAACATATTGTTTATCAAGGAGTGAGGAAAGATGTATGTCTAAATTGAAGAAAAAGGAATACGAAAAGGAGCTCAAAAACCTTCAAGTTGAGCTCGTAAAACTTCAAGAGTGGGTCAAACACAAAGGGTTAAAAGTGGTGGTTCTGTTTGAAGGCCGTGATGCTGCGGGCAAAGGCGGGGTGATAAAGCGAATTACAGAAAAGCTAAACCCGCGTGTTTGTCGCGTAGTGGCTCTGCCTGCACCGACAGAAAAAGAAAAAACGCAATGGTACTTCCAACGTTACGTCGCTCATTTGCCATCTGCTGGTGAAGTCGTTTTATTTGACCGAAGTTGGTATAACCGAGCGGGTGTCGAAAAAGTCATGGGGTTCTGTACTCCAGACGAATACGAGGAGTTTTTACGCTCTTGCCCTGAATTCGAGAGAATGTTGCAACGCTCTGGGATTATTCTGATTAAGTATTGGTTTTCGGTTTCAGACGAAGAGCAGGAAAAACGTTTTCTAGGTCGAATTAATACGCCGATCAAACGTTGGAAATTCAGCCCAATGGATTTAGAGTCACGTCATCGCTGGGCGGAGTATTCGGAAGCAAAAGATAAGATGTTTGCCTATACAGACACGAAAAACTGCCCTTGGTGGGTCGTCCCTTCTGATGACAAAAAGAAAGCGCGCTTGAACTGTATCAGTCATTTACTAAGCCAGATTGATTACAAAGCACTTGAGTACTCACCCATCGAATTACCTGAACTCAATAAAGAAGGTTATGTCAGAGCGCCCATTGATGATCAGACCTTCGTGCCCGATAAATATTGACGTGCTTTCCCTCTCCCTAATAAATAGACCAGACTAAAAGCTGGTCTATTTATTGAAATCAGTTACTTCAGTACGTCATCAATGCTTTGATCACCTAGATGGCGTACATCTTTCCCTTTCACGAAGTAAATAATGTATTCACAGATGTTCTGGCAACGGTCCCCCACGCGTTCAATCGCGCGTGCAGACCACATCACTTGCAGAATATTGGGGATATTTTTTGGATCTTCCATCATGTAGGTCATCAACTGACGAATTACCGCTTCATATTCGGCGTCTAGCTTGTCATCTTGTTTGTGCACCTCTGCTGCCGCTTCTACATCCATGCGGGCAAACGCATCCAAAACCTGATGCAGCATATTAATTGCCTGACGGCAGAGAGGCTCTAACGACACTTGGAACTGTCGTTCTTTTGATGATGGGCTTTCAATGGCAACGTAAGCAATGCGTGTCGCCACGTCACCGATACGTTCTAAATCAGTGATCGTTTTGATGATAGCCATGATTAAGCGCAAGTCTTTTGCCGTTGGCTGACGCTTAGCAATAATGCGTGTGCAGGCGTCATCGATCGAGACTTCCATCGCATTCACTTTATGATCGTCACGCACAACCTTACGCGCCAGTTCGATATCTTCTTTATGCAAGGCTTGAATAGCATACGAAAGCTGCTGTTCTACCAAGCCACCCATGGTTAATACATGAGTACGAATCGATTCTAGCTCTACGTTAAATTGTCCTGAAATATGACGTCCAAAGTGCATGATGTTCCTTATTCCGTATAGAGTCGCGACTTAACCGTATCGACCCGTAATGTAATCTTCGGTCTGTTTCTTCATTGGCGAAGTGAAGATCGAGTCCGCGTCAGAGTATTCAATTAACTTACCCATATGAATGAATGCGGTGTGATCACTCACTCGCGCCGCTTGCTGCATGTTATGGGTAACGATAACGACAGTATATTGAGTCTTAAGCTCATTGATAAGCTCTTCAATAGTTAAAGTTGAGATTGGATCCAACGCTGATGTTGGCTCGTCCAATAACAGGACTTCCGGCTCAATCGCCACCGCGCGCGCAATGACCAAGCGCTGTTGCTGACCACCAGATAAACCAAATGCGTTCTCATGCAAGCGGTCTTTTACCTCATCCCACAACGCCGCCGAGCGCAAGGATCGCTCCACTGCGTCATCTAAACTACGGCTGTTTTTTACACCTTGTAAGCGTAAGCCATAAACTACATTTTCATAAATAGACTTAGGAAATGGATTGGGTCTTTGAAACACCATCCCCACTCGGCGTCGAAGTGTCGCAACATCGACATTAGGATGATAAACATTTTTGCCATGTAGACGGACTTTACCTGTGACTCGACACCCTTCTACTAAGTCGTTCATGCGATTGATGCAACGTAATAACGTCGACTTTCCACACCCTGAAGGACCGATAAAAGCGGTGACTCGCCCTTTGGGAATTCGCATCGAAATATCATGCAGCGCCTGAGTTTGACCATAGAACAGATTAAGGTTCTCGATTGAGATTGCTGTTTGTTCATCCGTTAAATTATGAACGTCCAATGGTGGCTCATAACCTAATGTACTATCAAAATTAAACATACTTAATCTTGTCCTAACGTTCTGTATTTTTCTCGTAAATTATTGCGAATACTGATTGCTGTTAAGTTTAGCCCGACAATCACTGTCACGAGTAAGAAAGAGGTAGCATAAACTAATGGTCGCGCAGCTTCGATGTTGGAGGTTTGAAAGCCAACATCGTAAATGTGAAAACCTAAATGCATGAACTTTCTATCCAAATGCACATAAGGGAATTGCCCGTCAACCGGTAAACTGGAAGCCAATTTCACGACCCCCACCAGCATCAGTGGCGCTACTTCGCCAGCTGCACGCGCAATCGCAAGGATCAACCCTGTGATAATAGCTGGCGTCGCCATAGGCAAAACCACACGCCATAGTGTTTCAAACTGAGTTGCACCAAGCGCCAGAGAACCATGTCGTACTGAACTCGGAATACGAGTTAAACCTTCTTCTGTCGTCACAATCACAACCGGAAGCGTCAGCACGGCAAGAGTTAGTGCAGACCACAACAAACCCGGCGTACCAAAGGTTGGTGCCGGTAGCTTCTCCGCATAGAATATGTTGTCGATAGAGGCACCAATCGTATAAACAAAGAAGCCTAAACCAAATACGCCATAAACAATCGATGGAACACCCGCTAGGTTTATAACCGCAATACGAATAACCCTGGTTAGAGCGTTATTCTTAGCGTATTCATGCAGATAGATAGCGGCGATCACCCCAAGTGGCATCACAATGATCGACATGATAATTACTAAGAAAACCGTACCAAATATCGCAGGGAACACGCCTCCCTCGGAGTTAGACTCTCTTGGATCTTCAGATAAAAACTTCCAAACCTGCTTCCCCCAGTGCATGACTTTATCAGGCAGTGACATTTGGTTTGGGTACCAGTAGTCCAAAATGTCTTCGAGCGGAATCGATACTTGTGAGCCCGTCATATCCTCGACAATCAGGGCATAGCCAGAAAGCTGTAATCGTAAGCCATCAAGCTGTAAATCTAACGTCGCCAGAGCTTTCTCTATCCGCTCTTTTTTCGTCTGGTTTTCCTTTAAGAAGCTTTCTGTCAGCGTGTCATTCAACTCATGCTTGCGCTTTTCTAATCGCAACTGCTCTAGCTTCCAACCAAGCTCTTTAAGCTGATCGACAACCAAAGAGTCAATCTCATGGCGCAGAGTTTCTGCATCATCCAGTTTTTTGTTCAAGACTGATTGAATATCGTTGGTGTATAAGTTATCCCCATCCTGAAACGCCACCAGCTTACCAAAAAAGTAACCGCCGCTGCTGCGCTCGATCACAGCCCACTCTTTTGGCGTCGTGGGCTCATCCAACTGCATTTGCAATACGGAGATAAAATCGGCGGGATACAACTCTCGGTTGGCGATTTTGATACTGAGTCGCGTAGCAAAGTCTTCATCGTCTTCTAATTTCTGCGCCGCGCTTTCAGGCAGATAACTCTTCGGTACAAAGCTGCGTTCATACACTTGACCAATCAGAATAGTATTTTCATGTAGCACTTCGCCTTGCACAGGGGTCAGCGCTGCAACATTCCACTGATACAAGGGTGCTGGCCAAAAGTAAGTCAGGCCTTTCCAGCCGATAAGGAGTAACAACCCTAATACCGACAACAAACTGATGCTGACTGCACCGCCTGTTAGCCATATCCACGGTGCGCCAGAACGAATCCAATTTAACACGTCATTACTCGCTCTTTATTCAAACCATTATTACAACGCACGGTACTTATCTCTCAGTCTTTGACGAACCCATTCCGCAAGCGCGTTTACTGCAAACGTAAATACAAACAAAATCAATGCAGCTAGGAACAATAGACGATAATGCGAACTTCCAACTTCCGACTCTGGCAACTCAACGGCGATGGTCGCCGACAGGCTGCGCAATCCTTCCAAAATATTCCAATCCATTAATGGCGTATTGCCCGTTGCCATTAACACAATCATGGTTTCACCAACAGCGCGTCCCAGGCCCATCATAATGGCAGAAAAAATACCCGGGCTTGCGGTAAGCAAGACAACATAGATTAAAGTTTGCCAAGGCGTGGCCCCTAATGCCAAAGAGCCATCCGATAAATGCTTCGGCACAGAGAAAATGGCATCTTCGGCGATGGTAAAAATCGTCGGGATAACAGCAAACCCCATCGCTAACCCCACCACCAATGCATTACGTTGATCGTAACCAATGCCATGCTCGGTTAAGAACAAGCGCATATCGCCACCAAAGAACGTCTGCTCAATCGTAGGCGAAATCCACACTCCAAGCCCAATCAGTACCAATATGACAGGCATGAGCACTAAAGCATGCCAACCATTAGGCAGACGATTCCGCAAAGGTTGCGGTATTAACGCCCATAACCCGCCCATAATCATGGTGCTCAAGGGCAAAACAAACAGCATGACGACGATCGTAATCAGGTGATCTTCGACGATAGGCGCGAACCACAGCCCCGCTAGGAAACCAATGATCACCGTCGGCAGTGCTTCCATTAGCTCAATCGACGGTTTTACGACACGACGCATGCGTGGCGACATAAAGTACGCCGTATAAATAGCACCTAGCACTGCGAGCGGTACTGAAAACAGCATCGCAAACATCGCCGCTTTTATCGTCCCAAACGCAATAGGTACTAGGCTGAACTTAGCCTCAAAGTTATCGCTCGCCGAAGTCGATTGCCACACATATTCAGGCTCAGGATACCCTTCGTACCACACTTCTTGCCATAATGAGGACAATGAAATTTCCGGATAGGCATTGTCCACTTCCGCAACATTTAACGCATTATTTTGCCAAGTGATTAAGTAGTGTTCATTGTTAGACATTGCTGCGATTGCGGGCGCTTGATTGTACGCACGCTTAAACAACACCAGTTTTTCACTGGTTGTATAATGGCTTTGCAACGTGCCGTTGGTGTAAAAGCTATAAAATCCTTTGCGATGAGAATCCGGCAACAAATACTTAAGCTCTGATGCCAATTTAAAATCACGAATATGCGTTAACGTGCGTCTCTCTTCTTGCAGCGTGTCAAACCATTGCGACACCCGACCATCGTTGTGTGTCACCAAAAGCGAGTAAGCACCAGCCAGTAGGTCCATTGTACGAACGGAGTGCTCCTTATCACCTTGAGTGAGGTCGACCACCTCTCGCACAGCAAATTTACGTGCGGTTTTCTTTAACACGATCAACTCAGAGCCATCGCGCAAATAAAGCGTTTCACCATCAGGTGTCAATAACATTTGCTGAGGGGCATCAAAGCCTGAAGAGAACGTAAAATCGATCGTTGTAGGAGGCGTCCCCAAAGACGAAGCCACTTGCCAGCGTGCTTTCACTTCACCGCTTTGCGTCTGCCAAACAACCGTTGGTAAGGGCGTCGAAGCTGCAAATACAAACTGAGTCACAGGATCTTGAGGCGTACTTAGTGTCAGATCCATGCTGGTGTCTAGCTCAATCACTTCCGGAGGACGTGTATTTTCTCTCAATGTGGCATTAAATTCTGGCTTGAAAAGGTTCGCTTTACCCTGCCCATCAACAAATCCATACCAACCTAGCCCAGGAGTAGATTGAGAGAAAGCGACGGGTTTCTGGACGACTTGCTGTGTATACACCGCAGGTTTCGTAGGATCGTCCATCGACAAATATTGAATCTCACCACTTTGGGTTAGAACGAACGCGAGCTGAGCGTAATCATCCACTGAAATCGCAAGTGGTGTTTCAATATGAGTGGCTCGAATGGCTTGGTTGGTTTTGATCTCCGCATCAGAAAAAAGCGGAATGATCACCATGGCGAGGTAGACAAAGATCAAAATAAGCGCCGCGAGTACGCCGACACCCCCGGATGTCACTGCAAGTCGAACTAAACGATCTTTTATCAGTCGTTTCTTATCTTTTTCCTGCAATGAAAACTCGGCTTGTGCCATTTAAATCTCTACCTTTTTTGACTTAGTACTAGAATATGTCGTTAAGATGACAATTATATTACAGATCACATTAAACACCTGAAAAGAATACAACTCTTATGCAATGCGTGGTATGAAATAAATCTGTAATGAAAATCTCATAATGTTCTCACTCATCCATTTTTCCAAGATGAGTACGTATTACTTCACTTTTGGCTAGGTAAGGTTATGAGCGCAGAAAAACTATATATAGAAAAAGAACTTAGTTGGTTGTCTTTCAACGAACGAGTATTACAAGAAGCTGCCGATAAAACCGTCCCTTTGATCGAACGTATTCGCTTTCTTGGGATTTTTTCCAACAATTTAGATGAATTTTACAAAGTACGCTTTGCGGACGTGAAGCGCAGAATCCTAATCAGCCAAGAGCGCGGTGGCAGCGATAGCCCTAAACGACTGTTAACCAAAATGCAGTCGAAAGCACTCAAGCTTAACGAACAATTTGATGAGCTTTACAGCGAATTGATTCGAGAAATGGCGCGACGTCGCATTTTCTTGGTCAACGAGCAACAACTGGATGAATCGCAGCAAAAGTGGATCGCGAAATACTTCCGTAGAGAGGTCATGCCGCATATCACCCCTCTGCTAATGAAAGATGAGATCGATGTTCTGCAATTTCTCAAAGACGAGTACGCTTACATCGCCGTAGAGCTACGTAAAGAAGAACATTACCAATACGCTTTGATCGAAATTCCGACCGATCACCTTCCCCGCTTTGTGATGGTACCAGAACAGAAAGGAAAGCGTCGAAAAACCATCATCTTACTTGATAATATTATCCGCCACTGTTTGGATGAGCTGTTCAAAGGCTTTTTTGATTATGATGAGCTTAGCGGCTATGCGATGAAAATGACGCGTGACGCCGAATACGATTTACGCAACGAAATCGAATACAGCTTGCTCGAACAAATGTCTGAAGGTGTCAATCAGCGACTGACAGCAAAGCCCGTTCGCTTCGTCTACGAACGTGATATGCCGCCCCAAATGCTAGAGTTTCTTTGTAACAAGCTCAATATCTCTAATTACGATAACCTTATTCCCGGCGGCCGCTATCACAATTTTAAAGACTTCATTGCGTTTCCAAATGTTGGGCGAGAGTACCTTGAAAATAAACCACTTCCGCCAATGAAATGCGCCGATTTCGAAGGTTACGCTAACAGCTTTGATGCGATTAAAGCGAAAGATATTCTACTCTATTACCCCTACCACACTTTTGACCACATTAGTGAGTTGGTACGCCAAGCCTCCTTCGATCCGAAAGTGCTTAGTATCAAGATTAACATTTACCGTGTCGCGAAAGATTCTCGCTTGATGAACTCGTTAATTGATGCCGTGCACAACGGCAAAAACGTCACCGTGGTCGTGGAGCTGCAGGCTCGCTTTGATGAAGAAGCCAATATCGAATGGTCAAAAGTGTTGACCGAAGCTGGTGTGCACGTCATCTTCGGAGCGCCTGGCCTTAAGATTCACTCAAAGCTACTGATGATCAGTCGCCGTGAAGGTGAAGAAATTATTCGCTACGCGCACATCGGCACAGGCAACTTCCATGAGAAGACGGCACGAATTTATACCGACTTCTCTCTCCTTACCGCAGATCAAGAAATCACTAACGAAGTTCGTAATGTCTTCGGTTATATTGAGAATCCATACCGCCCAGTGAAGTTCAACCACCTCATGGTATCTCCACGTAATTCTCGTACCCAAATCTACCGCTTAATTGATAATGAAATTGCGAATGCCAAGCTAGGAAAGAAAGCCGCTCTTACGATCAAGGTCAATAACCTAGTCGATAAGGGCATCATCAATAAGCTATATGGAGCAAGTACGGCGGGAGTGAAAATAAATATGATCATTCGCGGCATGTGCTCCTTAGTACCGGGCATTGAGGGGATCAGCGACAATATTCGCATCATCAGTATTGTTGACCGCTTTTTGGAACACCCACGCGTGGTGATTACCCATAACGATGGCGATCCGCAAGTCTATATCTCTTCCGCTGACTGGATGACAAGAAATATCGATCACCGCATTGAGGTGGCGGCGCCAGTCCGTGATCCACGTTTGAAACAGAGAATTATTGATATAACGAATATCCATTTTACCGATACAGTAAAGGCTCGTTTTATAGATAAGGAAATGAGCAACGCTTACGTACCACGAGGTAATCGCAAAAAAGTTCGTTCTCAAATCGCTATCTATGACTATCTTAAAAATATAGAAAAGCAAACTAGAAAACAAAATTCAGATGCCTCAAATACTTGAACAAGATACTCGCTACATTGCCGCGATAGACCTCGGCTCAAACAGTTTCCACATGGTGGTGGCCAAGGTTGTAGGCAGTGACTTACAACTGGTTAGCCGTCATAAACAGCGTGTTCGCTTAGCATCAGGACTCGACAGTGAATTGAACTTAAGTCATTCCGCGATGGAACGTGCGTTAGAGTGCTTAGCCATGTTCGCTGAGAGGCTGCAAGGGCTTGATGAGTCGAATGTGCGTATCGCCGCGACACACACACTAAGACGCGCTAAAAATGCTCATCTATTCATTGAGCGTGCGAAAGAAGTGATGCCCTTCCCAATAGAAATCATCCCAGGGGAAGAAGAAGCCCGCCTGATATACTTAGGTGTCGCTCACACTCAAGTAGAGTCAAACTCCAAGTTGGTCGTTGATATTGGTGGCGGCAGTACCGAAATGATCATTGGACAAGAGTTTGAACCTGAGCTTCTCAACAGTAAACAGATGGGATGCGTCAGCTTTACAGAGCAATATTTTAAAAACGGCAAACTGTCTGGGAAAAACTTTAATAAAGCGATGTTAGCCGCCGAGCAAAAACTCGAGTCCATCGCTTCAGCATACCGTAAAAAAGGCTGGGATATCGCTCTCGGCTCATCAGGAACCATCAAAGCGATTCAAGAAGTGCTAGTAGGATTAGGTTTTGAAGATGGCCTGATCACCGCGAAGAGACTGGACACGCTTATTGAAACTCTGTGTAATTTTGATTCAATTGAAGAGATTGAACTGACAGGTTTAACAGAAGAACGTAAGCCCGTATTCGCGGCAGGCGTGGCGATTTTGTCCGCAATTTTCAAAGCACTTCGCATTGAGCAGATGTTTTTCTCCGATGGTGCTCTGCGCGAAGGTCTGTTGTACGAAATGGAAGAGCGTTTTGCGCGCTCCGATATACGTATGCGCACAACTGAAAATTTAGCCAACAAACACCGGGTTGACTTAGAGCATGCTGCTCGTGTTAAAGGCCATGCACGTGAGATGTTATGTCAGGTGCGCTCTGAACTAGGCATTAAGAAAAAGAGTGAGTTATTTGACTTACTAGAATGGGCAGCATTGCTTCATGAAGTCGGATTAAGTATCAATTTACGTAGCTTCCATCGCCACTCTTTCTATATTCTGTTGCATTCCACTCTACAAGGCTTCAACCGTGAACAGCAATTAGTGCTCGCAACATTAGCCCGCTTCCAACGCAAAGCACTTAAACTGCAAGAACTGCCAGTTTTCAACCTCTACAAACAAAGTGACGTGATAAGCCTCATCAAAATATTACGACTTTCTATCGTATTAAATGGGCAGCGTAACGAAGATCCATTGCCTGATATCACCTTATCCATCAAAAATGACGAATGGATTCTCACATGCACAGATGAAGCATGGCTAGAAAACAACAAATTGCTTCATGCTGATTTGCAGGAAGAACAAGAACGTTGGGACAACGCGAAGTGGACACTCACTTTCTGATTTCGTACTGTTCATACCTAAATAAAAAGTCGGCTTACAGGCCGACTTTTTTTAACTCTTCTTCTGCAAAGTCTGCCGTAATGGGCACATAACCATCTTTCTCAACCAACGCTTGCCCCTGAGCGGAGAAAATAAAGCGAATAAACTCGGCTTCTATTGGTGTTAATGGGTAATCCGGGTGCTTATTCACATATACATACAAGTAACGTGATAGTGGGTACTTACCACTAACAATATGTTCTCGCGTTGGAGTCACGTAGTCATTTCCTATTTTTGCCACAGGAACTAAGCGCACGCCTGCCACTCGATAACCAACACCAGAATAGCCAACTCCACTGATAGTAGAGGCAACAGCTTGCACAACTGACGCTGAGCCTGGCTGCTCGTTAACTCGTGTTTTAAAATCGCCACCACATAAGGCATTGCTTTTGAAGTAACCATAAGTTCCAGAAACGGAGTTACGACCAAACAACTGTACGTTGCGCTTTGCCCACTGTGATTCAAGACCGAGTTGCTGCCAGTTCGTGATAAATTGACTTTCACCACAGCGTAGCGTGGCAGAAAACAAAGCATCTAATTGACTAAAGTTAAGTCCTTGAATTGGATTGTCTTGATGAACAAAAATACCGATTGCATCGATGGCCACCCTGAGCGCCGTTGGCTTGTAGCCATGTTCACGTTCAAACGCTTCAACCTCTCTTAAACGCATAGGGCGGCTCATGGGACCAAACTGAGCTGTTTGTTCGGTCAATGCTGGGGGGGCCGTAGAAGATCCAGACGCTTGGACTTGCGCATTAATATTCGGGTAAATGGATTTAAACTCTTCAACCCAAAGTGTTGTCATGCCCGCAAGTGTATCGGAGCCGACAGAGAGCAAATTCCCGACAATCCCAGTCGTTTTATGATAATTCGGCAATGGCTTATCTTGAGCGACAGCCATACAGGAACAAACAAGCGCGAATAAACTGAATGTTTTTGCCAATCGTAACGCCATTATTTCACCACCAAACGTTCAGGCAATACAAAAGAAAACTTACTGCCCACGCCCACTTCACTGTGAATTTCCAAATGAGAATCATGGTGGCTCAGCGCATGTTTCACAATAGCCAACCCTAACCCACTCCCTCCGGTATCGCGTGATCTTGCTTTATCGACGCGATAAAAACGCTCAGTAAGCCGATGGAGGTGCTGAGGCTCTATACCATCACCACTATCCTCCACCTCTAAGCATGCGCCTTGAGATGTCTGGAACCAACGAACATTAATGTTCGCGCCAGGCGGTGTGTATTTGACAGCATTATAAACGAGGTTAGAGATAGCACTACGTAACTGGTCATCATCGCCCAGTACACGTAGGCTAGCATCAACATCAAATTTCAATTTATGTTGGTTGTCCCCACTAAGGCTGACCGCCTCTTTTTCTAGTACTTCTAGCATCGCAGGTACATTCACGACTTCTTCAAGCTCATGCATAGGTGCCGCTTCAATTTTAGATAGCGTCAGTAGTTGGTTCACCAAACTGTTCATGCGGTTGAGCTGCTCCGTCATAACACCATGCGCTTTGCTCCACATTGGGCCCACAACCATGTCAGGGTCTTCTGTCATCTCCAAATAACCTTGTAGCACCGTCATTGGTGTACGCAGTTCATGAGAAACGTTAGCAAAGAAATTACGGCGCATTCCCTCAAGTTGTTTTAACTGGCTAACATCACGCACCACCATCAAATGTTCACCTTCGGTATACGGTACGATACGTAGTTCTAGCATGCGTTCGACATTGAGTGGTGAACGCATTTCCAATGGCTCAGAGAAGTCTTTCTTGTTGAGGTACTTGATAAAATCAGGCGTACGAATGAGGTTGGAGATAGGTTGACCAGAGTCTTCCGGCCAATGGAAACCCAATAAGTGTTGAGCCAGTTTGTTACACCAAACGATATTGCCTTCAGCACGGAACACCACGACGGCATCGGGTAACGATTCCGCACCATTTCTGAATCGGCGAATGAGATTAGTAAGCTCTTTGCGTTTACGGCGTTGACGCTGCTGTAAGCGATACAAGCCATTGAACAAAGATTCCCAGTTACCGCTACCAGACGGTGGTGTAAGGCGCTTTTCATCCCATAACCAAGAAGATAAACGTACTTGGTTATGCAAATGCCACACAAGCTGCAATGCCGTAGCTGCCAAAAGCAACCACGGCATATAACCGAATATCCAACCTACTATCACCCATGGGGTGTAAAAAAAAGCCAGCTCCCAGGCCAGCTTTTTCCACGTTAATCTTTCAACCACTCATAACTCCAGAAATGGTACCGATAAGCTGCGTGTTAATTTATGCCTTTGTCGAGAAGCGGTATCCAGCACCACGAACAGTTTGGATCAGCTTATCATGACCTGCGGCTTCCAATGCTTTACGCAGGCGGCGAATATGAACATCGACCGTACGATCTTCAACATACACGTTAGTACCCCAAACATTGTTTAATAGCTGCTCACGGCTGTACACACGCTCTTGATGCGTCATGAAAAAATGCAGCATTTTAAACTCTGTTGGGCCCATATCTAATGGTGCATCATTAGCCGTGACACGGTGTGATACAGGATCAAGCTTCAATCCCTGCACATCAATTACGTCTTCCAGTGCGGTCGGGGTTACGCGACGAATCACCGCTTTTAAGCGGGCAACCAACTCTTTAGGAGAGAATGGCTTAGTAATGTAGTCATCCGCACCGACTTCTAAACCGCGCACTTTATCTTCTTCTTCACCACGAGCGGTAAGCATCACAACTGGAATGTTGCGCGTTAATTCCTCTCGCTTCATGTGTTTGATGAAGTTAATGCCGCTGCCGCCTGGTAACATCCAATCCAGTAAAACTAAATCAGGGAAGGGTTCAGCCAGTTTGGTTACTGCAGTATCGTAATCTTCCGCTTCCACCGCTTGGTAACCTTTCTGCTCAAGTACGAAGCACAGCATTTCGCGAATAGGAGCTTCGTCTTCAACAACCAGAATCCTTCTAGACATAATTGAGTAACCTTATGTTCGTTGAGCTAATGAATTTAAGAGACAAAGCGCCCCTCTATGCATAAGCATTATCACTACCAATTATGACACTTTTGTGACCTTTGAAAACAAATTTTCATATAACTTTCTTTTGAGGTTCATTCGGATATTTTTCATTTCTATTAAGACATCAGCACAAAAATTCCCTATGATTAGTCCCTTGTCATCAAGCCTAGAGAAGATTTATGTGGTTTAAAAACTGTCTGGTATACCGCGTTAACCGCGAGGTTACTTTCAACGCCGAACAACTAGAAACTCAACTGTCTGAATTCCGATTCACCCCATGTGGCAGTCAAGATAAACAGAAATTTGGCTGGGTCAGTGCAATGGGTAGACATGGCGACATGATGACTCACGTGTCAGAAAACCGCATTCTGATTTGCGCCAAGAAAGAAGAGAAAATGCTACCTGCCTCAGTGATCAAAGAGTCATTGAATGCAAAAGTAGAAGCAATGGAAGCGCAAGAAGGTCGTCCTCTGAAGAAGAAAGAGAAAGACAACCTGAAAGATGACATCGTAATGGATTTACTGCCTCGCGCATTTAGCCGCAGCAGCCACACTCACGTGCTCATCATGCCAAAAGAAGGGTTCATCCTTGTTGACGCAAGCAGCTACAAAAAAGCGGAAGACGTATTAGCACTACTTCGTAAAACCATGGGTAGTTTACCTGTTGTTCCTGCCATTCCAGAAGTAGCGATTGAAACAACGCTAACCGAGTGGGTGAAAACGGGCGACACACCTCAAGGTATCACCATGATGGACGAAGCTGAGCTAAAATCCGTGCTTGAAGAAGGTGGCGTGATTCGTTGTAAGAAGCAAGAGTTGACCACAGATGAAATCCGCAACCACATCGCAGCAGATAAAGTCGTAACGAAGCTTGCACTTAATTGGCAAGATCGTATTGAATTCATCATGACAGAAGATGCGGGTATTAAGCGTCTAAAATTCTCTGATGAATTGAAAGATCAAAATGACGATATTCCACGTGAAGATCAAGCAGCTCGATTTGATGCAGACTTCTCTCTGATGTGTGGGGAGTTCAGTGCTTTCCTACCCAACCTATACGATGCGCTAGGCGGCTTACCAAATCCCAACGCTTAATATTGTATAAAGGTTAACCATAACGCCCTCACTTTTTTTGAGGGTGTTTTTCTATCTGAAGCACAATTACCCTAGTCACAGTTCACATTTTGACGTAAAATTTGCGCCCCATTTCCATTAGGTGGAATTGGCCTGACTTGTGATCAGATAAAAGAGAATTGAGCAATGACAACTGAGAAAGCATTCGTACCTGAGCTACTGTCTCCTGCGGGAAGCCTGAAAAACATGCGTTACGCATTCGCCTACGGCGCAGATGCAGTTTACGCTGGCCAACCTCGCTACAGCCTTCGCGTACGTAACAATGAGTTTAACCACGAAAACCTAAAAATCGGTATCGATGAAGCGCATGCTCTAGGCAAAAAGCTTTATGTGGTATGTAACATTCAACCACACAACTCGAAGCTAAAAACCTTCATCCGTGATCTTAAACCAATCGTAGAAATGGGTCCTGACGCATTGATCATGTCAGATCCAGGTCTAATCATGATGGTTCGTGAAGCTTTCCCAGAAATGCCAATTCACCTTTCTGTACAAGCAAACGCTGTAAACTGGGCGACTGTTAAGTTCTGGGCAGCGAATGGCGTGGAACGAGTGATCGTTTCTCGCGAACTATCTTTAGAAGAAATCGAAGAAATTCGTGAGCATTGTCCTGAAACTGAACTTGAAGTATTCGTTCACGGTGCATTATGCATGGCTTATTCTGGTCGTTGCCTACTTTCTGGTTACATCAACAAACGTGATCCTAACCAAGGCACTTGCACTAACGCGTGCCGTTGGGAATACAAAGTGGAAGAAGGCAAAGAAAACGACGCTGGTGATATCGTAGAGAAATTTGATCCGTCTGAAGCGCAGCCTGTCGAAATACAAGACGAACGCCCTGAAACCACAATTGGCCGTGGTAAACCAACGGATGAAGTCGTTCTACTTTCTGAAGCGCACCGTCCAGAAGAAAAAATGGCAGCGTACGAAGATGAACATGGTACTTACATCATGAACTCTAAAGACCTGCGAGCAGTGCAGCATGTTGAGCGCCTAACCAAGATGGGTGTGCACTCGCTGAAAATCGAAGGTCGTACTAAATCATTCTATTACTGTGCTCGTACTGCACAGGTTTACCGCAAAGCAATTGATGACGCTGTAGCAGGCCGACCATTTGATGAAAGCCTAATGGGCACACTAGAGAGCCTAGCTCACCGTGGCTATACCGAAGGCTTCCTACGTCGTCATACTCACGACACCTACCAGAATTACGATTACGGCTACTCCGTCTCTGATGCTCAACAGTTTGTCGGTGAGTTCACAGGTAAACGTCGTGGCGATATGGCTGAAGTAGAAGTGAAAAATAAATTCCTTGTCGGTGATAGCCTTGAGCTAATGACGCCAAAAGGTAATGTTGTTTTCACGCTAGAAGCGATGGAAAACCGTAAGTCAGAGTCGATTGAGGATGCCAAAGGGAATGGTCACTTCGTCTTCATTCCAGTACCAGCAGATCTAGATTTAGAATACGGTCTATTGATGCGTAACTTAAACTCAGGGCAGGACACCCGTAACCCGACTGGTAAGTAATCATGGCTTTGCTCATTACTGACAAATGCATTAACTGCGACATGTGTGATCCCGAATGCCCCAATGGGGCAATCAGCATGGGAGAAAGCATTTTCGAGATTGACCCAGCTCTATGTACAGAGTGTAAGGGACATTACGAAAAGCCGACCTGTCAGTCAGTGTGCCCGATTACAAAATGCATTATCACAGACCCGGATCATGTAGAAACAGAAGAGCAGTTACTGGAGAAGTTCGTGATTATTCAAGGGTTAGCATAAGAACAAGTAGGTTCAACTTTGGAGACAAAGTTGAACCTTTTTTTAACCCGACTTTTCAATAGGATAGATATTACAAAACAACTCTTTTTCAAAATGAGACTCTAACCGATCTCGCCAATTTTCAGCTTGGGAAACCGGCACAAGATAAAAGTTTTCTCGGCTCGTGTCCGTAACAAAAGCCATTCCATATTGCATCAGCTCGTAATGCACATCATTAACAAATCCGGGATCAAGACGCTGACGTCCTGTCAGGTGGTTTACATCAACCCGAGTCAATAAGACCCCTTTCGTTTCACTGCTAAATCTGTGTCTTAACCACTCTGCAAATTCTTTTGCACAAATCATAGTCATGGTTTTATCCTTGATTTACTCTTCTAGTAGGAGAAGTATCCATTCCCACCTCACACACTTGTCTGCCTTGTTATTGCTTCGCTAGCCAACTGACAGACATATTGCTAAGAAACCAAAGTATCGTGACGAAAGATCTTTCTAAACAGAGAAGTTACGACTTATCTATACTACAACTCTTTGTTTAATTTAGATTTCTATATTATGTCACCAAAACTAATTAGGTTAGTTTTTGTATTGGTATTATTCACTGTAGACAAAAGTATGATGTTTCTCCAGTTTCATAAAAGAGATACGTAAGGGAATATAAACCTATAGAGTCACTCTAGTTAGTAGAGATAAGTGATTGGCATTGCGGTGGAATCGCTTTTTTTTGCTTGGGCTTAGTAATAACTTTCGCAGACGGAGGCTTATCGATAGGCTTAACTTTCGGTCCCCAACTAGCAAGCTCTACCCCGCAACCATCACCAGCGGGAGGCAGAGCTTGTTCAACACAATAGCCACTCGACTCAGGACAAGATAACCTGACGTGGAAGTGGTAATGATGCCCCCACCAAGGGCGAACTTTACGTAACCAAGAACGTTCTTTGCCTTCTTCTTGCGAGCAAAGCTGCTCCTTAATAACAGGATGTACAAAAATTCGTGCAACATCCTCACTCTGTGCAGCATATCGAATCAGCCTAAAGTGCCTATCTTCCCAGCGATGGTTAAGTATGGAATACCCTTTTAAGTCCACCACACTCATTGGCTTAGGGAGTTGTAATTCGTTATAAGAAAGCGGTTGGTCAGCGAGTCTTAACCAGATATCAATATCTAACCCAGTTTGGTGACTAGAATGGCCAGAAGAAAACCTTCCTCCTCGTGGTAAAGACAGGTCACCTATAAGCAGCGTTGTGTCGAGATTTTGATGAGCTTTAAGCGCTAGGTTTTCAATAAACTCTATCGTTTTAGGGTGCCCATAGTAGCGTTTCGTTTTACTGCGTAAAACTTGATAACCAACGCCATCAAGAGGCAAAGGTAATGCACCATCCAAACAACCGTTAGCATAGCTACCAATAGAGGAAGAAGAGTTTTGGGTAGGGTTAGCAACAGACTCCCAAGGAGTAGAGTATACTGAAGCTGAGAAACATAAACCCAAAGATACAATGAAACTCAGCTTCATAGATTTTAGCCTTTAGTAGTGTTCGCCATTATCGTAATAAGCTTTAGGGGATAAAGCTGAAAAGATAACTGCAACATCAATATCCGCACCAGCAATACCACGAACTTGCTGTGTAATAAGCTTAGCAACTTTATCTTGTACTTCCTGACCACGATCAAACCAAAGCACTTCGACAAAAGGATATGCAGCACTCACCTCGCCCTCATTGAAAAACGTAGTGTAGATATACTCAAAAGTAAAATCCTCACGCGGACAGTCCATCAGAGGCTGAAGTTCATCCGTCAGAGGCTTTGATAGTGCCTGAACAGCTTGCGGCTCTACAGCACGGAATCGAAAATGTGGCATAAACTTACTTCCTAATTATTAGCATTAACTCATGATAATAACAGGAACCAAGTCAGTAATCATCCAAGCCAATGTAACCACTAACCTTTTCTATTCACGTCATATAGATCAAGTAGTAAATCAACTAGCTCACTAACGAAGAATAATGGGAGTATGAACAGAGGTAAGAAGGGGGAAAACGATACACCGAAGCTTAGTGACGCAATCTATTGCAAGGGAAATAGAATGGCTTAAGTCACCGATGTAATATGTTCTTAAGATCAATGTGCATCAGATGTCGACAACTATTCGCTAGAAACGAAAAAGGCTCTGACCTAAGTCAGAGCCTTGATATATGGCAGGGGTGGAGAGATTCGAACTCCCAACACGCGGATTTGGAATCCGCTGCTCTGCCAATTGGAGCTACACCCCTGCAGTTCGTGTTTAATGAGACGACTCTCAAATAAGTGGCGGAGTGGACGGGACTCGAACCCGCGACCCCCGGCGTGACAGGCCGGTATTCTAACCAACTGAACTACCACTCCGCAGTGGTATCACTCGCTTGTAATCAGCAAGTGTCCAAAATTTAAAGCCTGGCGATGTCCTACTCTCACATGGGGAAGCCCCACACTACCATCGGCGCTATTTCGTTTCACTTC
>NZ_JBSUGE010000014.1:0-186268 GCF_054064075.1 Vibrio sp. JZG10 | reverse complement strand
GAAGCATTGTCAGTAAAGGGCTGTCACTCACTCACGCGCAAATAAACATAGTTTTTACTGTATACTCCATTAGGGAGTGGCTTTTCATTTTTGGGGACTTTTTCATTTATGGAGAGTAGTCCGTTGTAAAATTGTTTGTTCAATTAGCCGTTCATTCGCTTCTTTCAGGGTAAGAAGCATAGCGCCGCAAAGCCCAACCAACTATCTTCCATAACATCACCGTCAAGAGTGTTGCGAGGTAGCCATCAATCGCATAATGCCAGGCTAAATGTACCGAACCGATTTGAATGATGACGACGAAAGCGTAAGCAAAGTAGCCGATGGTTTTGTTGAGTCTATAAATTGATAGCGCCATCAAAACAGCAATGGAGACGTGCAAACTCGGCATTGCCGAAATACCAGAACCAATACCATTGGCATTGGCGATGTACTCATCCCAAAGATATTGCTGTGTAGGCAATGCCCACAATTGCCCAGCGTCCACATTGGTAAGATAGTGGCTTTGGGCTTCGAGCGTTTTCATCAGAGGAACAAACTGTTCATCTCCAGTGATAAGCTCCACGTAGCAAGGACCTGCTGAAGAGAGTAACGTGGCGAAGAAGACACCAAGAATCATCCAAGACAATGCGAACGTGAGTAAAAATTGTTGCCTTACCAACGGGTATTTTTTGTAGATAAGGAAAAAGATGAGTATACCCCACATACAAAAAAACCATGCATTGTAGGCAACGTTTAGCGCCAGTGAGGCCCAAGCATTGGAGAATAATGCATGGGTCAATTCCCAAGGTGCAACACCGAAGTGCAATAGCGTATCAATATTCGCAAAGGTTAGATCCCATTTAAAAGGATTGATGATTGGAATAAGCGATTTCAAAAACGTGTGGTTAGAGAAAATCAGGTTAAGTGCCATCATCGAAACAAACACTGATACAGGGCGGTGCAGTGGAAAAATAAGATGCTTCAGTTTTTGTATGAAGCGCTTTGCTGGCTGTTTTTCTTTGCGCAGTATGAGATAGAAATAATAATAGATACACCAGCTTAAACCTGTGACATACAAAGCTTGCATGAGCGTTTCAAGGTAAGTGGTAAAAGAGTAATCAATAGGGAAATCGAGATATAAAGAACAAAGATAAATGACAGCAGTCGAGATAAAGCAATAGGTGTAGAAAATCTTATCGATCAATAACTCGTTCTTCATAGACTGGAGCCAAGTCGCTGCTTTTTGCTGCCAACTTACGTTGATCTGGTAATTGTTGTCTTGTTCCATCGACGATCCGTCATCTCTATCCTTCCAATGTCATTAAGCTTAGTTGAGAAAACGGGCACTTGTCTTTAAGTGCCCGCTAAGAGTTTGTCGTTTAAGATTTTTACATCATGCCCGTGACAAGGCCTGCCGCCACAAAAAACACGATCATCCACAGCACCGAAAGGTTGAGCTTTTTGTGTAGATAGAAACCTGCAATCACTAACGCCATGTCGATGGGAGCAACAACTGCGCTGCTAAATACTGGCTGGTAAAGTGCCGCGAGTAACAATCCTACTACCGAGGCATTGACACCGTTGATGACACCGGAGACCAGCGGTTTGCCTGCCAGTGCTTGCCAGTTTTTAAGAACGCCAAGCAGTAAAAGAAACCCTGGGAGGAATACGCCAAGCGTTGCGATCAGCGCGCCTAAAATTGGCGTATCCGAAAGCTCATAACCGATAAAAGTCGCAAAGGTGAACATTGGCCCCGGTACAGCTTGTGCAGCGGCGTAGCCTGTTAAAAATGCATCTTGGCTGAGCTGGTCACCAATAATGTTTTGCAGAAGCGGCAGCACCACATGGCCGCCACCAAACACTAAGCTACCAGCTTGGAAAAAATCACTAAACAGCCCAAGCATAGGCAACGTATGAGCCACTAACGGTAAGCCGAGTAAAAGCACCGCAAATAGAGCCAATGGCGCGATAGACGGTTTAAACGGCTCGGTTGATGGCGCGGAGTCTTTCTTCAGATATCGCATGCCGACAAAGCCTGCTGCGAGCAACACGAACATTTGCGTCATGATGCTTGGTGCCACCAGCAACGCAATCGCAGTCGCGACGCACAAACCCGCGGTCAGTTTGCTTTGGCAGAAGTTTTTGTACATGCCCCAAGTCGCATCCACCACGACCACGACTGCGAGCAGTTTTAGGCCGTGGACTATGTTTTGAAACACAGCGGTGTCGGTGATTTGGCTGCTCACCATCGCCAGTGCCAACATGATGATCACCGAAGGAAGCGTGAATCCGACAAATGCTGCGCATGCGCCACTTAAACCACCGCGCTTATAACCCAATGCAAAGCCGACTTGGCTTGATCCCGGTCCCGGCAAAAACTGACTGAGCGCGACGATTTGTGCGTACTCGCTGTCATCAAGCCATTTCAGTTTCTCAACAAAGGTTTGGCGAAAATAACCAATATGAGCCGCAGGGCCGCCGAAGCTGAACCAACCCAGCCAGAAAAAAGTTTTGAAGATGGTGAACATGTTGAGCCTGTTTATCTAAAAAGCATTGTTGCTAATTTATCGGATGCTCTAAAATGACTCAAATTGATAGATTTAATTTCATTTATGAATGAAATGGGATGAAGGTGTTGAGGTGAAAGAGGACATTCAGTGGCGCAACATTGACTTGAACTTATTGGTGACGTTTTCCTACTTGTATCGCTATCGAAGCGTTAGCGTCGCGGCAGAGAAAAGTTACGTTAGCCAGTCGGCGATGAGTCATAGTTTGTCTCGTTTAAGGTTGTTGTTTGACGACCCGCTTTTTGAGCGAAAAGGACACAAGATGGAGCCCACTGAGCACGCTCACCACATCGCGCCAACTGTGCATCACTTGTTGGACTCTATCGCCAAAGACTTGCTCACTAAGTCTGCCTTTCAACCTGAAAATTACGCGGGTGTATGTCGCATTGGGTTAACGGATTATGCCGAGTTTATTTTTGCTCCTCGGCTTTATGACGAAATACGCCAGCGCGCACCAGAGGCGCAGATCAGTTTTATTAACGTCAATCGTAGCAACTACGTGGCATTAACTGAGCACGAAAAGCTCGATGTCATTATTGGCAGCATGCCGGTGTTGGATGACAACTTTGAGAGCTTGTACTTGTACACGGAAAAACACGTGTGTATGTGTGATAAACAGGTATTGAAAGGGGAAATACAGCTGTCTCTGGAAGCGTTCGCGAACATAGAGCAAGCTCTGGTAAGTCCCGATGGGAGCTTAAAGACACAAGTAGACCAAAAGCTCGCAGAACATGGCTTGAGCCGTAAAGTCACCGTGGCGTCGCGCAACTTTCTCACCATTCGGCATTTATTGAAAAAGCGCGATCTCATTGCCATCGTGCCAGAAAAAATGGCGTTGGCGGAGGGCTTTTCAGACGATCTCATTACTGTTAAGCCGCCGATCGCCGTTGCGGATTTTGATATTGCCATGCTGTGGCATTCCAGCCGAAACAATGAAGACAAAGGCATTTGGCTACGCGAGTTGGTTTCTTCGACCATCACCTCTCACATATAACAAAGGGCACCAAAGGGTGCCCAGAATGTTTGTCATTGAGAGTCTGTGTTATACCGCTTGCGAAGCTGGCGCGGCTTCTTTTATACGCTCTTCTTGATTCAATGATTTTTCGTATTGGCTGTACTTCCACCAAGCAAAGCCAAGGAAAATCACGATACCGCCAACGTTGTAGAAAATGATGGTCATGATGTCGGCCCCAGTAGGGAAGGTCGATGCTAAGAAACCAACCGTAAAGATAGCGATCAGTACCGATACGGTAGCGATGCCCATTTTGCGTGAGCCCATTTTGAAATCACGCTCGACGTGATCCAGTTTCAAGCGCAGATTCAGGTACGCCAGCATGATGAACAGTGGGGGCAGCATCGAGGCGGCAGCGGTCATGTTGATCACGGTATTCATCAAATCTTGAGCGGTGTTAGAACCTAATGTTGGGATGATCATCAATGGAATGACGATAAGGAACTGATACCAAGCTGCGCGAGCTGGTACGCCGTTTTCGTTCAGCTCTACGGTTTTCTTACCAAAAATGCCTTCTGGAATCTCAGAGAAGAAGATTTTCACTGGCGTTGCTGTCCACATCAGTAGAGAGCCAAACATAGCGGTAAAGGATACCAAGCCTACGAAGCGGTTCATCAATACTTCTGGCAAACCAAAGTACACAGCCAAACCTTCAAATACTTGAACCGAGCCACCCGTGTATTTTAGGGTTTCGCTAGGAACAAATACGTTAATCAAAACAGACGCAACTGAGTAAAGCACGCCGATAAAGATACCTGCGATGATGATGACTTTAACGAACGATTTCGAGCCGCCTTTCACATCGTTTACGTAAACCGCGACCGATTCCGCACCGCCTGCCGCCATAAAGATCCATGTAGTAATGCCTAAAAATGCCCAGCTGAAATCAGGGATCATCGCTTCTACAGTAATTGGGTCAGCTGGTTCTACGCCGCCGATCAACGCTGCGCCAGCCAGTAAAATGTACGACATTGTCAGTAGCAGCATGAGGGAGGAGGTCACCGACGTAATTGGCCCCAACATTTTCGCGCCGTTTGTCGATACGTAGGTTGCAAACGCAAACAAAATCATACTGAGCACGGTAGTGGTGAATGGCGTCAGAATGTATTCATAGCCCAAGAACGCGTAAGACGCATAAGCGATAACACGCGGCAGCAAGGACGTGAAGAAGAATAGGTTAACGAACCAGTAAGTGTAGGCAGAGATAAACGCCCAGCGACCGCCGAGTGAGCTTTTTACCCATGCGTAGACACCCGCTTCGGAATCTTTATTCAGAGATACGAATTCTGCGATGATCAAACAGAAAGGGATGAAATAAAAAATGGTCGCCAGAAAGAACATTGGCGCAGACGCTAGACCGATCTCGATGTTGTTATTGATTACGTTATTAAAGCTAAATACTGCGGCAAAGGTGAGGGACAACAACCCGAATTTGCCTATCGTATTACGTTTGGATTCAGACATGTTCTATCTCCGGTGAATCACGTTGGAATTGTAGGGAGGAAGGGCTTGTAATGCTGTGACCACAGCCCTTCTCTTGTTTTATTTATTTAGGAAGTAGCCATCTTCGATGGTCACTTTGAGCACCACTTTTCTTACGCGGTTGTCTCCGTGGAAGCGGTACGCTTCACTGTTTTCAAAAATCGCCACTTGGCCTTCGCAAAGCTCACGTGTTTCACCCTGACCAGAAAAAAATTCGCGGTCGGTTTCATCACGATAAGCTTGTTCTAGGGTTAACGCGGTTTTATCCGCGAACTCAACGGTTTCTCGGCCTTCGAGGTAGTAATGCACATCGAAGTAACGACGGTTACCGATGAACATTTCGGTTTGTTTCGCGATGCCATCTTCAACCATGTAAACCAGTGAATCGCCAATCGAGTGCATCACGCCATCTTTGATGTTGCCGATGTTGCCAATGGCTTCCACACAACGGTTCCATTTACGACCGTTGCGATATACCTGTTTGAATTGCTCTAAGCTGTCTAACACGATCATGGGTTACGCCTCGTTGACTGATTGAGTATTGGTTTGAGTGAAAAACGCGTTGTCGAAATCATGGTTTGCCATCACGTGTGCGTTGCAATCGCCTGCTTGCAGTGGCATCAGCGTCAAACCGTAACGGAACTCGTCCATGTACACGCGGTAAGAGTCGAGCACTTCGCTGCCCCATGAATTCGAGCCTAACCCCATCACTTGATGGTCAAGGTTAAGGGTGATGTAGCCACTCTTTTCTAGCTCGATCGTATGTTGTGCTTCATGCAGATTTTGGTTGGTGTAGAACCACGCGCTGAAGTTGATTTCTTGCTGAGGTTTCACCAATAACCCTGTGCCATGACGGTTGGTGAGTGAGGCCCAGCGCACGTGTTGGCGGTTGCCGTTGTTTTGCGGGAACGGGTAGTTCTCGAACATGTCTTTTACGGTGCTGTGGTAAACATCAATGAGGTTGGCTTGGCAACTGTCTTGGTAGTTTTCTTCTGGGCCACGGCCGTAGTAACTCACTTGATCAAAGCTGCCGTTGATGCCCAAATCCAAGCCGATGACCGGAATCACGTGAGGGTAGTCGCCGTATCGTTCGCCACTCAGTTCCACGTTCAAATGGCCTTGAGCATTGATTTGATAGCGATAGGTACAACGCATGCCAAAATCAAAGACCGGCGGCGCAATGATGCTGGTGGTCGTAATCAAGACGGAATCATCGGTTGCCTCCACAGCAAGTGTGCGGAAGTGCTCCTGCATGATTTGCAGATGCGCTGGGTGCCACAAACCTTCATACTCTTGTTTGTGGTTATCAATCATCGGTTTGAAGAAGTTCAGTCTCGGCTCTGATTGAATGATCTCTTCGCCATTTACGCGCCAAGAAGTCAGCTTGCCGTTTACTTTGGAGAAGGTAAGCGCGAAGTTATGACCTGTGATCACGTGCTCTAGGCGGCTTTCTTCAAGCACCAAGGGTTGAATATTGTGGTTGACCAGCGCAGGCAACGTCGCGGTGTTTTCTTTCAGTTGGAACTGATACACCGCAATTTCATGGTTGGCTTCGCTGTAAAGCGTGCGACTGTCTTTGCGTACGGTGAAGTTGATGAAGGCTTCGCGCTCATCCAATTCTGGCAAGTCGATGGTCACTTCACGTTCGCTGTTGGCGACCAAAGCTTCGACTTTGAATTGCACGCTACGCAGGGTTTCACCTTCGGCACGTACGTCGGCAGTAATGGTGTAATCATCGAGGTTGGAGAACCACAATTTGTTCTCAACGATGAAGCGGTCATGGCAACCTTCGACGGCGCGGATTTTCACCGGTGCAATGACTTGTTTGTACTCTTTGAGACCTGGGCCCGGGGTTTGATCTGGGTAAATCAGACCATCCATGCAGAAGTTGTAGTTGTTTGGGTAGTCGCCGTAATCGCCGCCGTATTTGTAGAACTCTTGGCCGTGTTCATCACGCGCTAGAATGCCGTGATCACACCATTCCCAAACGTAATGACCTTGAATGTGGTCGTGCGCATAGAACACATTTTGATATTCGGTTAAACCACCTGGTCCATTGCCCATCGCGTGTGCGTATTCGCAGATAATGCGTGGCTTCTCGTGTGGGTGTTCGCCAAAGTAATTCATCAGTTGAGCGCGTGAGTACATCGTCGAAATCACATCGACGACTTCAGCATCGCGGTCTTCTTCGTAGTGAACCAAACGGGTGTCATCAATTGCTTTGGTCGCGGTATACATCGCACGGATGTTGCAGCCATAACCCGATTCGTTACCGAGTGACCACATTATGATAGAAGGGTGGTTCTTTTGCGCATGAACATGACGCACTGCGCGATCAACAAACACCGCTTCCCATGCTGGATCATTGGTGATACGGCTCAGGTCGCCAACGTTGGCAAAGCCGTGGGTTTCCACATCGGTTTCTGCCATCACAAACAGGCCGTAAATATCACATAACTCGTAGAAGCGTGGGTCGTTCGGGTAGTGTGCGGTGCGAACCGAGTTGATGTTGTGTTGCTTCATCAAAATCAGATCTTTTTCCACGCGGTCCATGCCCACTGCGCGACCTTTTAGGTGGTCGTTGTCATGACGGTTTACACCATGCAGCATCACGTATTGATTGTTGATGTAGAACAGGCCATCACGCACTTTGATGTCACGGAAACCCACGCGTTGTGGGATCACTTCCACTACGTTGCCTTGGTGATCTTTTAAGGTAATGAACAAGTGGTAAAGGTAAGGATTTTCAGCCGTCCAATGCGTTGGGCTCACCATATCAATCGCAAAGCTTGTTGAGTGGTGGTTTTGGATAGTCAGTGAATCGCATTGACCACTGGCTACGACAGTGCCTTTGTCATGCAGCGCGTATTCCAGCGTATAGCCAGACGCGATAGTGGTGGAAAGGTTTTCCAATTCGATTTGAGCACTGAGCGTCGCACTTTGGTAATCGTCGGCGAAATCGGTGCGAATTGTTAGGTCTTGGACGTGAATGTTCTCTTTTCCGATTAGGTAAACATCACGGAATATCCCCGCCGTCCACCACATGTCTTGGTCTTCAATGTAAGTGGAATCGGCCCACTGCATCACGCGTACAGAGAGTAAGTTTTCGCCTTGTTGGACGAACTTGGAAATGTCGAATTCCGCTGTGAGTCGGCTGCCTTTACTAAAGCCGACGTACTCGCCGTTTATGTACACTTCAAAGTAGGTTTCCACGCCGTCGAACTTGATGATGGTTTGTTGGTTACCCCACTGTGGACCAAGTGTAAATGTGCGTTGATAAGCGCCCGTTGGGTTGTCGGTTGGTACAAACGGGACGTCGATCGGGAATGGGAAGCCCTCATCGGTGTATTGCAGATCGCCGTGGCCTTCCATTTGCCACATGTTTGGGACGGTAATGTGTCCCCAGTCGTTCATTGTTTGTGAGTAAAACTCATCAGGTACCCACATTGGGTTGGCGAAATAACGGAATGTCCATTGGCCGCTGAGCAACATAAAGCGGCGACTCAGTTCACGTTGAAAGGTTTGTGCGCTCTGAACAGAGTCGTAGGAGAAAAAGTACGCACGCGGTGCCATACGATTCTCGTGTAAGTGTTGGAAGTTTTCCCAATTGTTCACGTTTTGATCTCCCCTCGGCTTGGTGCGCTTATGTTGGAGTGCGGATTGGTTTCATCGCGGCTCAACATCAGTGCAAAAACAACGGCCGATGTATTGTGAAAAATGCTTATGAATAATCTGAGAAAGATATTAGTAAAAGTTTTACTAAAATAAATTAGTGAAAACGTTTTACTTTAACTTAGTCACGTTTTAAATGACCAATGTTGAGCAAGATGTGATCAGCGTAAAGGAATGCGTTCTAGATTGTTTTGGAAAGTAAAAACAGTAAAAATTCGGTAGAAAATAAAAGAAGAAATAAAAAAGCACTGAAAATTCAGTGCTTTATTTGAACAGTTTTGAGGGTGTTTTTATCGAGTTGTGCCGCGTAGCTTGAGCTTGCTTGGAACGTATACTTGAAGGGGCAGTGCGCGTCCGTCACGGTATTTTTCTACTAACAAGTTTACGCCTTGAATCCCCATCATTTCAGAATGAATACGAACGGTAGATAGAGGAGGGAAGGTAAAACGCGCGGTAGGAATGTCGTTCACGCTGATCAGCGCAATATCATCAGGAATGTTTAAACCAAACTCATGCACTGCTCGTAACACACCAATCGCAATGGAGTCCGAAGCAATGAACATCGCTTTTGGGAAATTGCCTTTGGCCAGCATCTCTTTCGCTAAGTCATAACCGGACAAGCTAGAGAAATCGCCACGATAAATGTCGTCTTCAGAAACTACACCTTTTAGACTGCCGTAGTCCACAAACGCATTTTCACGAATGTCTGCGGTGTTGGGCTCGTCTTGTCCACCAATAAATCCGATGCGCTCGTAGCCTTGTTGTACAAAGAAATCAACCACTTGCTTGCTGATTCTTACAAGGTCGATATCAACGCAATCGTAAGGGCTAGTTGGATCTGAAAAGTCGATGTAACAGATGCTATCGGCTAAGCGTTTAGGTAACTTATTGACCACCTTTTGGTCGACTTTCCCGACTAAAAGGACACCCGTGATCTTTTGCGTTTCAACATCAATTTCGCTGTTGTAGCAATTGGTTAGCGTAATGCCGAGTTTATCGCACTGAGTTTCAATCCCATGACGAATCGACAAGTAGTACGGGTCATTCACTTCTGCTTCTTGTTTGTAATTGTACAAGGCCAAAAAGTGATGTTTTTGCTTGGCTTCTTTGGTGGCTTTCTTCGAACTGCTGGTGCGGTACTCCAGCTTTTCTGCGATTTCTAAAATGCGGCGTTTGGTTTCTTCTTTAACACTCAACGTCGGATCGTCATTCAAAACTCGCGATACGGTTGCAAGTGAGACGCCCGCTTCAGTGGCGATATCTTTTAGTGTTGCCATGTACATTTCCCGTTGGCATTGCTCACAGTCCAAGTGAGAACTCAATAATCTGGCTATTGTAAACAGCTACTTAGGGATGCACAAACTTTTAGTAAAATTGTGCGATCCACGAAAGAGAGCGGTATCTGCTCGACTCATCTTCACTGCTCATCATCTTCTTGGTTTAATTTAACTAAAGTCAGCATCTAAAATAAGGCTTTTTTGTAATCCTGTGGAAGCGTTTACACAATTTGAATTCGATCACGGATCTGGATCGAGATTGGTTGCTAGACTTTTAGCCAGTTAAGAAATGGGCGTACCGATTCGATGCAATGGCGATTGGCTTTTAGTGCATCAGAGTGAGGTGTGAACAGAAAGCAGCAAACGTGGAGAAGCAAAAAGTGAAAGTTCTTGTCACAGGCGGTATGGGATACATCGGTAGTCACACTTGCGTTCAGATGATTGAAGCGGGAATGGAACCTATCATCGTTGATAACTTGTGTAACGCCAAACTGGAAGTGTTAAACCGTATTGAAGCGCTGACTGGCAAACAGCCTGCGTTCCACCAAGGTGACATCCGTGACGAAGCCTTTTTGGATACGGTATTCGCGCAGCACGACATCCAAGCCGTGATCCACTTTGCTGGCCTCAAAGCGGTTGGCGAATCGGTGGCAAAACCACTTGAGTACTACGACAACAACGTCAATGGCTCATTGGTGTTGGCGCGCAGCATGCGTAAAGTGGGCGTGAAAAGCATCGTATTCAGTTCATCGGCAACGGTTTACGGTGATCCTGAAATAGTGCCGATTACGGAAGATTCACCAACAGGCGCGACGACCAACCCATACGGACGCAGCAAATATATGGTGGAGCAGTGCTTAAGCGATCTGTTCCATGCTGAAAACGATTGGAGCATCACCTTACTGCGTTACTTCAACCCAGTTGGCGCGCACCCATCGGGCTGCATGGGAGAAGACCCACAAGGCATTCCCAATAACCTGATGCCATTTATCGCCCAAGTCGCTGTTGGTCGCCGAGAAAAACTCGCGGTATTCGGTAACGACTATCCAACCCCTGACGGCACTGGCGTACGTGATTACATCCATGTGATGGATCTGGCCGACGGCCATATTGCGGCTTTGAAATCGGTGGGTGAGAAATCGGGTTTGCACATTTACAACTTAGGTACAGGTAAAGGCTCGAGCGTACTTGAGATGGTGGATGCGTTCGCGACCGCTTGCGGTAAACCTGTGCCTTACGAGTTATGCCCGCGTCGTCCTGGGGATATTGCTGAATGTTGGGCAAGCACGAAAAAAGCTGAGCGTGAACTAGGCTGGAAAGCAACACGCACGGTGGCTGAAATGACCGCCGATACGTGGAACTGGCAGTCAAAAAATCCCAATGGCTATTCCCCAGAGTAATTGTAGTCGCCGCGTTGCCATCTGCGCTTCTCACGATTTTGGGAAGCTGAGTTTGAAGAATTTTAAAGAGTTGAGTAAGTAACATGTCGAATGTCGAATTTAACCCAGTGGATCATCCACACCGCCGTTACAACCCTCTGACTGGGCAATGGATTTTGGTTTCACCTCACCGTGCAAAACGCCCTTGGAGCGGCGCAGATGAAAAGCCCACATTGGATGAGCTACCAAGCTATGACGGTAAATGTTTCCTTTGTCCAACCAACGAACGTATCTCTGGCGATGTCAATCCAGACTACCAAGGCACCTATGTGTTCAATAACGATTTTGCTGCGCTGATGGTGGATTCACCAGATGCACCAGAGTCAAACAACCCGCTATTCAAAACGCAAGGCGTGCGTGGTTTGAGCCGAGTGATTTGCTTCTCGCCAGATCACAGTAAAACCTTACCGGAGCTGCCAGTGGATAAAATTCGTGGCGTGATAGATACATGGAACGAACAAATTGAAGAGCTCGGCAAGGAATACGTTTGGGTTCAGGCGTTCGAAAACAAAGGCGAAACCATGGGCTGTTCTCAGCCTCATCCGCACGGTCAAATCTGGGCGAACAGCTTCTTACCAAATGAAATCGAGCGTAAAGAGCACAACCTAAAAGCCTACTACCAAGAACACGGCAGCAACTTGCTGGTGGATTACGTACAAGCGGAACTCAAAGACGGTTCACGTATTGTGGTGGAAACCGAACACTGGCTGGCGGTGGTGCCTTACTGGGCTGCTTGGCCGTTCGAAACCATGTTGTTGCCGAAAACGCACATTCGTCGCATGAGCGAACTCAGCGATGAGCAACGAGACGATTTAGCGCGAGCGATTAAGAAGCTGACCAGCCGTTACGACAATTTATTCCAATGCTCTTTCCCTTACTCAATGGGCTGGCACTACGCACCGTTTTTTGACCAAGGCACAGACATCGACCATTGGCAGCTTCATGCACTTTTCTATCCGCCACTACTGCGCAGTGCCACGGTTCGTAAGTTCATGGTGGGCTACGAAATGCTGGCAGAAAGCCAACGTGACCTTACCGCAGAGCAAGCGGCGCAGCGTCTGCGTGATGTGAGTGATGTCCATTACAAAGAATGCTAAGTCTTTAAATTGGACTGATTACGAATAACGGGATAGCGCGACTTTACAGATAGAAAGTTAGGCTCAACGCGCTATCCCACACAAATTACTATTTTAAGAGAACGTCCCTATGTCTGAACTTATCCAAAATGTGAAAGCGTCATTTGAGCAAGTGTTGGGCTACGCACCTAGCCATATTATCCAAGCGCCTGGTCGTGTGAACTTGATTGGTGAGCACACCGATTACAACGATGGTTTTGTCCTACCGTGTGCCATTAACTACCAAACGGTCGTGGCCGCGGCAAAGCGTGAAGACAATATCGTGCGTGTGGTTTCGGTCGATTATGGCAACGCAGTTGACGAATTCGATATCACGCAAGCCATTACCTTCCAGCAAGACAAAATGTGGGCGAACTACATTCGCGGCGTGGTGAAGTGTCTTCTGGCGCGTGGCTACCAGTTTACTGGGGCGGATATTTCAGTCAGCGGCAACGTGCCTCAAGGCGCGGGTTTGAGCTCATCGGCGGCATTGGAAGTGGTGATCGGTCAAACTTTTAAAGTGCTGTTCAATCTTGAGATCAGCCAAGCCGAAATCGCGTTAAACGGTCAGCAAGCCGAGAACGAATTCGTCGGTTGTAACTGCGGCATCATGGACCAAATGATTTCAGCGGAAGGGCGTGAAAATCACGCGATGCTATTGGACTGCCGTAGCCTAGAAACGGAATCGGTTTCCATGCCAGAAGAGATGGCAGTCGTGATCATCAACTCGAATAAAAAACGTGGTTTGGTCGACAGTGAATACAACACTCGTCGTCAGCAATGTGAAGAAGCGGCGCGCATTTTCGGTGTGAAAGCTTTGCGTGATGTGACAATTGAGCAGTTCAACGAGAAAGTTGCTGAGCTGGATGAAATGGTGGCCAAGCGTGCCCGTCACGTCATCACAGAAAACGATCGTACGGTGGAAGCGGCACAAGCGCTACGAGCACACGACATGAAGCGCATGGGTGAGCTGATGGCCGAGTCTCATGCCTCGATGCGCGATGATTTCGAAATCACGGTAAAAGAAATCGATACGCTGGTGGAGATAGTCAAAGAGGTGATCGGCGATCAAGGCGGCGTGCGCATGACTGGCGGTGGCTTTGGTGGTTGCATCGTGGCACTTGTACCGCCAGCACTGGTTGATGACGTGAAAGCGGCAGTTGAAGTGAAGTACCAAGCAGCTACGGGCTTAAAAGAGTCGATTTATGTTTGCCAAGCCAAAAATGGTGCGGGTTTGGTTGAAGTGCTGTAAGGAATGATGATGAAAGCCTATTTTCAACAACTAGAACAAGCGATGGCGCAAACGCCGTCGTTTGATGACCAAACTGCGAATCTGATTCATTTGACCAACGCGAATGGTATGACGGCGTCGTTTATGGATATCGGTGCGACATGGTTGAGTTGCACATTACCGGTAAATGGTGAAAACCGTGAAGTGTTGTTGCGCTCACCAAATATGGCTGAACACATGAAGCAAGACGCTTACTTCGGTTCCATTGTTGGCCGCTTTGCTAACCGAATTGCGAAGGGGCAGTTTGAGATAGACGGAGAGAAGTATCAACTTGGTATCAATAACGGTGAAAACTCACTGCACGGTGGCCTAGAAGGGTTTGATAAACGCCGCTGGAAGGTTGAAGAGCAAAATGATCAACAGGTCACTTTTTCACTTCGCTCCCCGGACGGTGACCAAGGCTATCCGGGAAATCTCGATGTGAAGGTGACGTACACGCTCACTGACGAGAATGAATTAGCTATCGCCTATGATGCTAAGACCGACAAAACATCTCCAGTGAATTTAACCAATCACGCCTACTTTAACTTGGCTGGTGAGGCGAGCCGCGCAAAAAGTTTAGATCATACTTTACAGCTTAACGCTGGGTATTACTTGCCAACAGATGCGGAGTTAATTCCTACCGGTGAACAAAAGCCAGTTTCGGGTACCAGTTTCGACTTTACCGAGCCAAAATCGATTGGCCAAGAATTTCTTGCCGAGCAAGATCAGAAAACTGCTGGTGGCTACGATCACGCCTTTGTCTTCATGCCTGAAGTGACCGATGGCGTGTCTGTCGCTGCGGTTTTAATTGCACCAAAAGAAGATGTGGTGATGAAGGTGAAAACCACCAAGCCTGCCATCCAGTTTTATTCAGGTAATTTCTTAGCCGGTACGCCAGGTGCAAGTAAAACTTACGAACGCTATGACGGCCTAGCATTGGAAACGCAGTACTTTCCAGACGGGCCAAACAAACCAGAATGGGGACTCAACAATGGGGTGTTGAGCTCTGGGGATTGCTATCAGCATCAAACTACTTATCAGTTTGAATTTTAGATTTAGATAGCACTTCTACCCTTTGAACTTGCAGCGGCAGCGATGCAACTCCAACGACTTTGGGTGTTATGGTGGGCTATATGCCCACCTTTTTTGTTTTTGTCGAAGAGGTTCGAACGATGAGCTCACCCTCTACTTTGCGTTTGTTAGAAAGCAACGGTTGCCCTTCAATCAGTGCCATCAACGATTCGATTGCGAGTTTACCCATGTCTGAGTAGGGCAGTTCAACCGACGTTAATGCTGGGAAGCTTTCAGAGGCGATTTGCTGATTATCGTAACCGACAACGGCAACATCCTGAGGAATCTTCAACCCCAACTCCGCTATCGCTTGGTAGCACCCCATTGCCATATAGTCGCTGCCACAGAAAATCGCTTCTGGCGGCTGCTCCATATTCAGTAGTGCCAGTGTTTGCTGGTGCGCTTCTTTTAGCGACCAGTTTGCATCGACTAAATACTCTGAGTTAGGAATGATGTCTGCATTAATGAGAGCCTGACGATAACCATCGGCACGTTGCTTACTGGCTAGCATCCAACTTTCACCAGACAGCATGGCAATGCGACGATAACCTTGCGCTGTGAGGTGGGAAACTGCTTTGTAAGCTCCAATCATATCGGCCGGCAAAATACTTGGCGTTTCGGTGTGTTCTTCGTTGGTGCAGTTCAGCAGCACAGTCGGTAAGGAAGTTGTGACGCGTTGCTGCTCCAACTCTCGCGTCATACTGGATGCGTAAACCAAACCTGCGTAATCACCGCCGTTTATCTCCGACTCAATCTTGCTTGCCAACACTTCATCATGGCTGTAATTGAAGGTCACCAATATGTAGTCGTTCGACCACGCTTCTTCTCTCGCTGCATTGATGGCATCGATAAATGGGTCATAACTGGTTAAGCCGTTGATCACCAATGCGATCTTTTTAGGGCGTCCCAAAGCATGGGCAACCTTTTTGTTTTTGTAGCCAAGTGATTCTGCGGTTTCGAGCACTTTACGTTTGGTCGCTTCCGCGATTTTTACGGAAGTTGAGCCATTCAATACCAGCGATACGGTCGACTGAGAGACGCCAGCCGCCGCCGCAATGTCACTCATGGTGATTTTTTTAGCCATTCTGCTCTTTTACTTAATTTCGTTAGCTAAAGATATTAGCTAAAGATTAAGTTCGGATCATCCTTTAAAGGTGAAGATCACAAAAGTAAGTCAGAGCAACTTAAAAGCTGTGATTTTCACCACGTTTATTCTTTGAGCACCTAGTCATTAAATTATTAATTAATATATTAGCTAATATTATTAGTTAATAATTTAGTTTTAAGGTGAGTAAGATGAAAAGATGGTCGGAAGAGAAAGCGTGGCAATGGCAAAAAGAGCATGGCTGGCTACGTGGCTTTAACTATTTACCGCGCACAGCGGTTAACTGGAATGAGATGTGGCAAGCGGAATCTTTTGCTCCTGAGGTGATGGAACAAGAGTTAGCTTGGGCGCATGATGTGGGTTACAACACTTTACGTACCAACTTACCATTTATAGTTTGGCAAGCGGATCGCGATGGTTTACATGCGCGAATTGAGCGCTTTCTGGATATTTGCGAACGCAATCAAATCAAAGTGATGCTCACGCCGATGGATGACTGCGGTTTTTCGGGCGACCATCCTTATCTTGGTGAACAAAAAGCGCCAGTACCGGATTTGCACAACAGCCAAGCAGCAGCAAGTCCTGGTCGCAATGTGGTGATGGACAAATCTATGTGGGGTGAGGTCGAAGCGTATATTCGCGACATCATCTCTACCTACAAAAATGACCCTCGAATCGTTATTTGGGATCTCTATAACGAGCCAACCAACCGCATGATTTTCACCATCACGGGTGAGATCGCTTACGACGAAGAAATGGAAATCTTTAGTCATGAGCTGATGGAACAAGCGTTTGAGTGGGCACGTGAAGAAAACCCAACTCAGCCTCTCACCGTTGGCGCTTGGCATGCGCCAAGCATTCTTGACCGAAGCCTGCCGATTTATGAACACCCAACCGATCGCAAAGCGATGGAGCTATCGGACATCATTACTTTCCACGCTTACTTACCACTCGATCTGTTCCATAAAGCCGTTGAAATTGTAGAAAGCTACAACCGACCAATGATGTGTACTGAGTGGCTTGCTCGTCATGCGCAATCGTACATGCACGAACAGCTTCCGGTCTTTAAACAGAAAAACATTGGCTGCTACCAGTGGGGATTAGTGAAAGGAAAAACACAAACGCATCTGCCTTGGCCAGAGATAAAACGTAGCGATGCAAACTATGCGAGTCAATGGTTCCACGATCTGCTTGATGAGCAAGGACAGCCGTATGACGCAAGCGAAGTGCAATTGATCAAAACACTCGCAGAAGTGGATTAATTGCCTGTGAGCCGACTCTGAGAAATGGGTCGGTTTCTTATTTACAATAAAATCAATTGAGACGTGAACAATGACTACTCTACAAAACAAACTCACTAATAAGGAGCTGATGTCTTACTTCGGCTATGGGGTAGGCCAGTGCTTTAGCTTTGGTCTAGTCGGCTCTTTTATTCTTTATTTCTATACCGATATTTTGGGCATTTCTCCAATTGCGGCGAGTACGATTTTTTTGATTGCTCGTGTGTGGGATGCGGTGAACGATCCGCTCATTGCCGGATACATGGACACGTTGGACTCTCGCTTTGGTAAATTCCGCCCTTACATGCTGTTTACGCCGGTTCTGATTGTTCTGGTCACGGTGGCCGCTTTCTATAACATCGATGCTGATACATCGACAAAAGTGATGTATGCCGGTATCACTTACATTCTTTGGGGTACGCTTTACACTATTTCTGACGTGCCGTTTTGGTCTATGTCTTCTGTTATGACGGATGAACCACAAGAGCGAGCAAAAGCGGCAACTTGTGCCATGTTAGGGGTGAATGCGGGTATTGGTGCGACTTTGGTTGTGTTCCCGAAACTGAGCGCTTACTTCGCTGATGGCCGCGCAGATCAGGGTTACTTACCAGCTGTGATTGTGTTGATGATTGCGGGTTTGTTCTTCATGCTGAACGGTTTTTACAACACCAAAGAACGCATCTCGACGAAGAGCTGCGAAAAAGTCACGCTAAAACAAACCTTTCAAGCTGTTCGTAAAAACAAGCCGTTGTTTTTTATTCTGGCAGCGTTTTTCATGAATGTGTTTTTCAATCTAGTGAATGGCCTGTACATTTTCTTCTTCACATACAACATGGGAGACGCAGGGTTAGTTTCTCTGATTGGTACCATCACTTTGGTAAGTGCGATTGCGTGTTTGGCTACGCCTGTGCTGACAAAGCGTTTCAAAAAACGTGACATCTTTATTGCGCTGTGTGTTTTAGAGATCATCGCTCGCATTGGGTTCTATTTTACTGGCTATGATAATCCAACGGTCGTGATGGCGTGGTTAGCGGTGATTACTGGCATCTTTATGATGACCAACCCTCTTATCTCGGCCATGATTGCAGACACAGTAGAGTATTCGTACTACCACAGTGGCAAACGTACCGCGGCGATCACGTTCTCGGGACAAACCTTTACAGGCAAACTTTCTGTTGCGGTAGCGGGCGGCTTAACGGGGTTAATCTTGACGATGATTGGCTATGTACCAAATGCGGCGCAAACGGAAACCGCGCTCAATGGCATGTTCTTCTGTATTGCGTTGCTACCCGCATTGGGAGCTCTAGTGCGCATCTTCATTATGTCTCGCTACACATTTACCGAAGACCAACATGCGATTTTACGAGAAAAATTACAGCGGGGTGAGTTTGCGGAAGGCGTTGACGTTAAGTCTGTAAAACCGCACGAAGCCTTGAGCTAGAATCCATATCGTCTCGACAAGTGCTCAAAGAAAAGCCCACTCAATAACCTGAGCGGGCTTTTCGTTTTCAAATTACAGATTATCCACCATCAACAACGCTCAACAGAATTTCTTCGTACTAACGTTGGGCTAAAAATAATGGTTTCATCTTCAACTTTTTCGTCACGAGATAGCGCCAAAGCCAAACGGGCGGCGCGTTCTGCCATCATCTCGATTGGGTAGCGAATAGTAGTCAAGCTAGGGTGAACAAAGCGGGCGATTAAGCCATCATCGAACCCGACCATAGAAACCTTACTTGGTACGTCAATGCCATTTTGATCTAACGCTTCCAGTGCGCCAGCGGCCATGTAGTCGTTGTAGGCCACCACTCCAGTAATCTCCAAAGATTTGGTTAACAGGTTGGTCATCGCAACTTCGCCACCATCACTGTTGGGTTCACCGTATTCGATGTAGCTTTTGGAGAGTTCAATACCATGTTCTTTCAATGCTGCTTGGTAACCTTGCAATCGCTCATCGGTATCTTCGATATCGTGGGATGAGGCAATACAAGCGATTTTGCGATGCCCATGACGAATTAAATATTCTGTCGCGAGGAATGCTCCTTTGCGGTTATCAAGGGAAATACAGCGCTCAGCAAGCTCTGGGATATGACGATTGATAAGCACCATACCTTTCACTTCTTGGGCATAGCCAATTAGCTCCTCATCAGATAAGCCTTTCGAGTGGATGACTATTGCATCGCAACGGCTGTTGATCAGCAATTCTAGGGCTTGACGCTCATCTTCTGGATTATGATAACCGTTGCCAATCAAGATATGTTTGCCATTTTCGCGCGCGACATTATCGACGGATTTGACCAGCGTGCCGAAGAAAGGATCGGACACATCACTCACCAACACACCCATGGTATTTGTGCTTTGACTCACCAGTGCGCGAGCTGCGGCATTGGGTCTGTAACCCAATTTGCTCATTGCTTTGGTGACCGACTCTACCGATGATTGACTGGCTTTTGGGGACTTGTTGATCACGCGAGAAACCGTTGCGACCGAAACACCGGCTTCTTTCGCGACATCCTTGATCGTTGCCATATAGAACCTTTAGTGGCTAAAAAATTTTGACTGAAAGTATTAAACACCCATTGTGTAATAAGTGCAATTTGATAGAGGATTTGCTTTCGGAAATGAGATCTTTACCACTTGTATTTATTAAGCTTACTGATAGTGTAAACGTTATCTTTTTAGTAAAACTTTACTGAGGTTTTAATTATGGAAACTATCGCTTACTCTGATTTTGCCAAACTGGAAATTCGTACCGGAAAAATCATTGAAGTAGCTCGTCATCAAAATGCAGACAAGCTGTATATTGTGCAGATTGATATTGGTGAAAAAACACTGCAAACCGTAACCAGTTTAGTGCCTTATTACACCGAGGAAGAGTTGATGGGAAAACAAGTGGTCGTGTTGTGTAATCTTGCCAAAGCCAAAATGCGCGGTGAAACCTCTGAATGTATGTTGTTATGCGCAGAAACGGATGATGAATCCGAAAGTGTGTTACTAACGCCAGAAAGAGCGATGCCGACCGGGGTGAGAATTGTTTAATCAGTTCACTGGTCGCTCTATTGTAAAAACAGCTCTTAGTTTAGAGCTGTTTTTACAGATGGGATTGAGCTACGAATTTTGGGCAATCAGATTATCAATCAACTCGTAATGATGCTTTTGCACGCCTGCAAGGTTGCCATATTTAGGTTGGTGGCGGTCATTTTCTTTTGCGTGTTGCCAGCCAATGGTGTGACGCACAAAATGCTCTGCAAACGCATGAGATACTTCTAAGCAACCTGCTAGCACGGTATCGACATAGCTTTGCATGATTGGGCTTTTTACGCACGGTGGTAATGGCTCGTCTTTTACGTAAACCCAGATGCTATGTTCTTGGTTAAAGTTCGCGTCCGTTTCTATTTGATCTGGCTGAATTTGAATACGATGATAACCACGCTCACGGCGATCGAATTCTGCGAGAGCCTCTTCATTCACTTCGAGTAAAACGCCGTTGACCTGCCCATCGCCTTGGTTTACAACCAGAGGAGACAGAGTGTAGCTGTCATCAATTTTTCCCCAGTAGCGCACCAGTCCATGAGCAATGACGGGAATGGCTTCTCCCGTTTGTCCGGTTAACTTACGTGACGCAGAATTAATCAAACTGCCATAGCCAAATATGTACATCTTCGTTGCATCCCTTAACTGATGGTTGTGTCTCTCACCGTTTATACCTAACCCGCCTCTGAAGCACAACTTTACCTCTTAAGTATAATCTTAACTATTAACATGTATTTTTTATGCATGTTTATGGTAGCATCAATATTGTAGTTGAGTTAACCAGCATCGAGAGACGCTTGAGGGCAAGATAATGCTGAATATCACCGATAAAAAAGTGGAAGAAAAAATCCCCGCATGGCTGCGATTAGGCTTTCGGCCGTTTTTTCTGTTTGGGTCGATTTACGCCATTGTTGCGATCGCGTTGTGGGTGTGGATGTTCCAGAGCGGACAGCCAAACGCATTAACTGTACCGGCATTATGGTGGCACGTTCATGAAATGTTGTTCGGCTTTTCGATGGCGATTGTGGTTGGTTTTGTACTGACCGCGGTACAAAACTGGACTGGCATTAATGGCACCAAGCATTACACGCTTTTGGTCTTATTTGGCTTATGGCTCGCGCCCCGAATATTGCTTTGGACGTCAGCGCCGTTATGGTTAACCAGCAGCATTGAAGCGGTATTTTTGTTGTTTGTTGCCTATGAGGTAGGCATTCGTGTTTATCGAGCCAAAGGTTGGCGTAATCTGTTTTTTGTGCCGCTGTTTCTTTTGGCCATTTTTGCGAACTTTGCAAGCTACGCAACAATAAAAGGCATGCCGCCGTTTAGCTCTTCTGCTGTATGGCAGGCGATGTTGTGGTGGTTTACGCTGTTATTGTCGGTCATGGGCGGACGTGTGATTCCATTCTTTACTGCGCGTCGATTTAATTTCGAAAAAGCGCAACCACTGGCTTGGTTAGAATGGTTCGCGAACTTGCCGTTGGTAATGCTATTTGTGCTGAGCTTTTTCCCTGTGACGTTTGCAGAATTAGGCAATCCGTTGATGCTGTTTGCAGGAGTTGCTCAGTTGGTGCGTTTTGTTCGCTGGAAACCTTGGTTAACCCTGAGCGAGCCTTTAGTGTGGTCGCTGCATGCTGCGTATTTGTGTTTGCCACTAAGCTTAATTTTGCGAGGCACTTGGGGAGATGCATTTGCCAGCCATAACCTGATTCACCTGTTTGCGGTAGGTGCATTAGGCGGCTTGATTTTAGCGATGATCGCACGCGTGACGATGGGACATACTGGTCGCATGATCTACAAAGGTCCGAACATGAGCCTTGCGTTTGCGGCGATTACCGCGGCAGCTTTGGTTCGCAGTTTTGCCGTGATATTTGATCCTGCCAATATGATGCTGTGGATTAATATCAGTGGCGGATTGTGGATTGTCGCATTTGGCCTGTTTGTTTGGCGCTTTGGCGTGATGCTTATTACCCCTCGCGTTGATGGTCATCCTGGATAGGGCTCTAATGTGAGTAGAGAAAGAGGAACCGCGCGCTCCTCTTTTGATTTTTGTTCTTTATAGGATTAGCGCTTATTCGTCTTCGTCGTCTGTTTTATTCGTGAACCCCAAGCGTTTGAATAGCCACCACTCTAGAGCAAAGATGACAATTAAAGCGATACAGAACCAGGTGAACGCCATGGCGGATTCCACGCCTGGCATACCGCCAATGTTGATGCCAAGCAAACCTGTTAGGAAGCTGGTTGGCAAGAAAATAGTCGCCACTAGGGTGAATAGATAACTGTTTTTATTAGTTTTCTCGTCACGATGATGTTTGATTTCTTCTTGAAAGAGAGCGACTTCTCCAAGATAAAACTCAAGTGTTTCATTTATGCGCGTAATATTATTGTGGGCGAAGCGATATTGATGGGGCCTTAAAGCCACCAACTCGGACTCTGATTCAACGAGATCTCGAATAGCATATTGCTGAGGGCGAATAAAACGTTTGATGGAGATAAGCGCTTTTTGAGTCGCCATATGCTTGTACGTCGATTCATCATTCACATCAAACTGGTTTAACGTCTCTTCAATCGTATCGAGGTAAACGTCTATTTTGCTATTTAATCCTTCAATAATCTGATGAAGTAAACCAGCAAGGCTTTTCGGACCTTTGTGTTCCGCCAAGGCTTGACGAATTTCCATGATGGCACGCGATGGGATCTTACGTGTTGAAATCAGTGCCCCTTGAAAATAGAGAATTCGAATACTGAGCATGTCTTCTGGTGAAGCATCGCCATTCATATTGACGCCTCGTAAAATCAACATGAAGTTCTCGTCATCCAAAGGGTGGAAAGACGGTCGGCTTTCGTCGGCTAACAGGTGATCAACAGTGGCACGTGGTACTTGGTTTTGCTCTAGCCAGCCACGAATATCGGGATGCAGCCGTTCACAATGGTACCAATGTTTGGCTTGAATCTGCTCCGCCGTTGTGGATTGCTGAGTTGCTTCTGGGGTTGAAAAATCCCAATGTTCAATCATAAAACCCATTTTCTTTTCCTTGTCTGAGCCTTTCCCCAAATAACTCGGAAAGAGCCTGTTCTTCCACTGCATTTTTTCCGGGAAGTGCATCAGTGATAACGTTCTGAACCCAGCGCCATGAAGTTATTCAGGGATAATTATTCAAATGAGTATGATTGCATTTAACGCTAAATGTCTATGAATAGTTGCTCTTATTTGTAATCAAGTGAAGCAAGCCAAAGTGTGGTGTAAAAACAGCAAAATAAAAAAGCCTGCAGCGAGGCAGGCTTTCTAGTGGGGTGGAGAGGAGCAGTTAGCCAACTTGAGAAAGATTAACCACTTTCTGTTGTAGCTTTTCTTTTAAATAGTCCGATAAAGCCTGCTTTTCTTCATCGTTCATGTACAGACCAAGTTTGGTACGACGCCACAAAATGTCTTCATCGGTCATTGCCATTTCATGGTTCATTAAGTAGTCGATCTCACGTTGGTAAACACCGCCGGCTTGCGATGAGAACGCGTGTCCAAGGTCAGCTTCGCTTGCTGTGCCTTCCATTAAGTTCCACGTTTGGGTACCAAATTGTGTTACGTAACGAAGAATCAATGCTTCTGGCGCCCAAGCGTATTTAGCATGAATTTGTTTAGCTAATTGTTCACGACTACAGCTGAAGTTACCACCAGGTAGGGTTTGATTTGCCGTCCAGTCGCTTCCCATCTCTGGTAGGAAAGGAGCCAGCTTTTTCATTGCCGCTTCACCCAGCTTACGGTAGGTCGTCAGCTTACCACCAAAGACAGAAAGCAGAGGTGCATGGTCGTATTCCGCATCGAGTTCTAGCGTGTAGTCTCGTGTGATCGCTTGCGGAGAGTCAGATTCATCGTCACATAAAGGACGAACACCGCTGTATGTCCAAACCACATCTTCGCGAGTCAGCTGGTGGACAAAGTGTTGGTTTACGATGTCGATGAGGTAATCGACTTCGTCATCTGAGATCGCCACTTCGCGTGGGTCACCTTTGTATTCCACATCTGTTGTACCAATGATTGAGAACTTATCTAAGTAAGGAATCATAAATACGATGCGGTTGTCTTTGTTTTGAAGAATGTAGGCTTGCGGTTCGTTGTGGATACGAGGAACAACGATGTGCGAGCCTTTGATTAAGCGAATGTTACGAGGAGAGGCTTGCTCTAATCCATCATCAAAGAACTGTTTTACCCAAGGGCCAGCTGCGTTTACTAGTGCTTTTGCTTTGCGTTCGAAACGTTGGTCTGTCATCACGTCATGAATTGTGACATGCCAGATACCACCTTCACGGTGTGCTTTTTCTACGCGGCAGTAGTTACGTACTTCTGCATGGTTTTCACGAGCAGCCAGAACGTTAAGTAATACTAAACGCGCGTCATCAACCCAACAGTCAGAGTATTCGAAACCGGTTTTCATTTCTGGTTTTAGCAAGCCCGATTTCGCTAAGTTGACGGTTTTGCTGCCTGGCAGAGTCGTACGTTTACCCAAGTTATCGTAAAGGAACAGACCACAGCGAATCATCCAAGCTGGGCGTAGGAATGGGCGATGAGGCAAACGGAAACGCATTGGTAGGGCAACGTGAGGCGCTTTGCGAAGAATAACTTCACGTTCTGCGAGCGCTTCCGAAACCAAACGAAACTCGTAGTGTTCAAGGTAGCGTAAACCGCCGTGGATCAGTTTAGAACTTGCCGAAGAAGTAGCGGACGCGAAGTCACTTGCTTCGTATAAGCCAACACTCAAACCGCGGCCAGCTGCGTCTGCCGCAATACCAGCCCCGTTAATGCCGCCACCAATTACGATCAAGTCTAAGGTAGTGGATGAGCTAGTAGTGGAAGCATTTTTTTGTATACTCATAAATTTGACCTCTTGGTGAGCGAACGAGCATTTTAGAACATGATCTAATCCTAGCTTAGGTTTCGTTTGTGATCATCTATTATTTTCGTTTGTGAGCGTTTTGTGTGATTTAGGCACAAAAAAACCTCTGCCTAATTAAGACAGAGGTCATTTGAGAGGCAAATTAATGACTGGAACTACTCGTTTTCGAAGTTTGTCTCGTTCGCTTCAACGACTTCAAGTGGAATTGAAGCTTCTTTTAAAATCGACAGGATTTCTTCTGGTGGCTGCTTGTTGGTAAAGATCATATTGAGCTGAGCGATATTGCCTAGCTTCACCATGGCATTGCGCCCGAACTTGGTGTGGTCGACGGCAAGAAATACACTGCGGCTGTTGTCGATGATCGCTTGTTTGACTCTTACTTCGTGGTAATCAAAGTCTAATAGCGAGCCATCAAAGTCGATACCACTGATGCCAAGAATGCCAAAGTCGAGACGGAACTGTTTAACGAAGTCGAGAGTGGCTTCTCCAACAATGCCGCCATCGCGACTTCGAACTTCACCGCCAGCTAAGATGACTTTGATCTCTGGGTTGGGGAAGAGAATGGTTGCCACGTTGATATTGTTGGTAACCACGCGTAGCTGTTTATGGTTTTTATTGAGCGCTCGCGCAACCGCTTCTGGTGTGGTGCCGATATCAATAAATAGAGTCGCGCCATCAGGAATGTGCTTGACCACCTCGTCTGCAATGACATCTTTTTCATTGAAGTTGAGCGCTTTACGCGTGTTGTAAGATGTGTTTTCAGAACTGAGAGGGATGGTTGCACCACCGTGATAACGACGAATTTTGTTGTCGTCGGCGAGTTCATTGAGATCGCGTCGGATGGTTTGTGGGCTGACATTGAATCTTTCTACCAACTCATCCGTGCTGACATAGCCTTGTTTTTTCACCAACTCAACAATCTGTTGGTGTCGAGGTATTTGCTTCACTTACCACTCCCTTGTGCATTGGTAACGGCCAATGCTTCAAATTCGAAGCTCTATTGTGCTCGAATTTGCGCGTTGTGAGAAGTAAGCGAGTTCAGGAATCAGGGGCAAAGCGCAAAAAAGAGCGCACAAATGGCGCTCTTTTTTCGTATGGAGGTGAGATTAATCTTCTTCGTCGTGAAGCTCAGACCAGGTTTGCGCACATTTCACTGCGCGTTTCCAACCCTTGTAACGACGATTGCGCTTTTCTTCATCATCGTGCGGCTCAAACGTGCGATCAAGCACCGCTTTATTCTGCAACTCGTCAATGCTGTCCCAGTAACCCACGGCAAGACCTGCAAGGTAGGCTGCACCAAGAGCGGTAACCTCTGTTACTTGAGGGCGGTGTACTTCTGTATTCAATACATCGGATTGGAACTGCATTAGGAAGTTGTTCGCTACCGCACCGCCATCGACGCGAAGATTCGCAAGTTTAATACCTGAGTCGGCTTGCATCGCATCCAGTACGTCACGAGTTTGGTAAGCGATGCCTTCCAAAGTCGCACGGATAATGTGGTTTGAGTTCACGCCGCGAGTAAGGCCGACAATCGTGCCACGTGCGTAGGCATCCCAGTATGGTGCGCCTAAACCAGTAAAGGCAGGCACGACATAAACGCCGTTTGAGGTATCCACTTTGGTTGCGAAGTATTCAGAGTCTTCTGCACCGTTTAGGATTTTTAATTCATCGCGTAGCCATTGGATAGAAGCACCACCCATGAATACGGCACCTTCAAGTGCATAAGCAGGCTCGCCTTTAGGACCACAAGCCAAAGTTGTCAGTAGGCCGTGCGTCGAAGTGACTTTTTCTTGGCCCGTATTCATTAGCAAGAAACAACCCGTGCCGTAAGTGTTTTTCGCCTGACCCGCTTCAACACACATTTGGCCGTAAAGCGCAGCTTGTTGGTCACCAGCAATACCAGAAATAGGAATACGAGTACCGCCTTTACCACCAATGTTGGTCTTACCGTAAACTTCCGATGAACGTTTTACTTCTGGCATCATAGATGCTGGGATACCAAGCTCATCTAACATTTTCTGATCCCAACATAGATCGTTGATGTTAAATAGCATTGTACGCGATGCGTTAGTGTAGTCGGTCACGTGAACGCGGCCTTGAGTCATCTTCCAAACTAACCAAGTATCGACGGTACCGAACAACAGCTTGCCTGCTTCTGCGTCTTCGCGCGCGCCTTCAACGTTGTCCAGAATCCATTTCACTTTGGTACCTGAGAAGTAAGGGTCAAGCACCAAACCTGTGTTGTCACGTACGTAGTTCTCTAGACCACGCGCTTTTAAATCTTCACAGATGTCAGCAGTACGGCGACATTGCCATACGATCGCATTGTAAACGGGTTTGCCTGTTTCTTTATTCCAGACGATAGTAGTTTCACGCTGGTTAGTAATACCGATAGCCGCCAATTGGTCGCTACGGATGCCAGACTTAGCTAGAGCTTCTACCAACGTAGAGCTTTGTGTTGCCCAGATTTCCATTGGGTCATGTTCTACCCAACCTGCCTCTGGATAAATCTGAGTAAATTCGCGCTGTGCGACGCTTACGATGTTCGCGTCATGATCAAGAATTACTGCGCGAGAGCTTGTCGTACCTTGGTCTAGGGCAACAATGTATTTTTGCTCAGTCATGGTAAGAATCCTTTTGTTTCGTTATTTATATTTTAGTAAATGTTCGAGTTGCGTCAGTTTTAAGCTCTAGCTTCTTCTGTTTCTTCTTCCGTCTCACATTGGTTTGGAATTGTACAGCCGTGGCCTTGTTGTGGAAGGTAAGCCGCAATCGCTTTTGGATACAACCAACCACCAAAACACGCACCTGCAATCGGAGCAAGTAAAGGCACGATAAAGTAAGGAATGTCTTTAGCACCTGTCAGAGCGTAATCCCAGCCTGCGAAGTAAGCGAACAGTTTCGGTCCAAAGTCGCGCGCAGGATTCATCGCGAAGCCAGTTAGTGGACCAAGAGAACCACCGATCACAGCAATCAAAATACCGATTAACAGCGGGTTCATTGCACCTCGTGCAGCGCCGTTATTTTCATCGCCCAAAGCCAAAATCGCAAACATCAGCACGGCAGTGATAACGAATTCCACAGCAAAAGCGCCAAAGAAAGAGAGGGAAGCATGTGGATAGGTTGAGAAGATACCAGCGGTTGCTAGTGCATCTTGGCTACTGCGGACGAAGTTATGTGCGATTTCGTAGTCGGTGAAAAGGTTGCTGTATAAGCTGTAAACCAACGCAGCAGAGCAGAATGCGCCAAGCATTTGGGCGATGATGTATGGCACCACTTTCGCCTTATCAAAACCATGGAACATAGCGAGTGCGATGGTTACCGCTGGGTTGATGTGCGCGCCTGAAACGCCGGCAGTACAGTAAATAGCGATGGCGACACCTAGGCCCCATACAATACTGATTTCCCATTGTCCAAATGATGCGCCTGTTAGAACTAAGGCTGCGACACAGCCTACGCCGAAGAAGATAAGTAGTCCTGTACCGATAAACTCGGCCAAACATTCTCCGAGCAGAGAGGGGTGTTTGTTCGTTGTCATGTTAAAAGTCCTTTGATCATTTTTGCCTGTCTAGCACGATACTATTGTGCACATATAAACGTTTGCGAAAACAAACGCGCGTTAAAAATGAGCGTTTGAGCATAAAATTGTTAATCAAAGTCTTCGTTTTTGTTAAATGGCGCATCTTTTAATCGAAAAAGAAAACAACGAAAAGAACTTCTTTGCTACGAAGTGTGTTTTGGAAGCGCTCAAATTACCGATGTGAAAAAGAATGCACAACTGGTAAGAGGAGTTTTGTGAAGCTGCTACGTGCTTGGGGATTTATTACTCAGATTTTGCGTAGTAATTAACCCTAAAGAGGTAAGGCGAGGTCAAGTACATCAAGGACTAGCGGTGATATAAGAAAATGCGTTGCTATGTTTATATCTCGAGAGGAACTTGTTATCCAAATTAGTGTTAATTATGAAAATGGAGAGGAAAATAAATATGGTTTATGTCTTGTGTTCGTGAATCACTGTCTAGGTTTGAGTTCAGATAACATTAGCTTTGTTATTTCGTTTGATACTAAGCGCGAACATTTTTCATCTTTTTAGTTATTTAGTGGTTTCGCGTAACAAGGATGGATGTGAAACACCCTTTTTACGGTTAATTTGTGTTCTTATTCGAGCCTTTGTTTCATTGGTTTCGAATTGGAATGCTCAAATGAGAGGTTGAAACATCAGTTTCATATTAACTAATTATGAGTAAAGTTGAACGATGGTCTAATTAATTCGCTCTAATTTACTGTATTTACTTATATTTAATTCATGTGCAACATTTGTCACAGAAATAAAATCCTAACTCAATACAATTCATGAACTTTCGAACGAAGATTTTATTTGTTTCGTTCGCTCCTTTTGTGTTTTTTACCATCGCATACAAAATAATGAGGTTCCTATGTTTGGAATATTCAAACCTAAGGCGCACATTGATCGTCTGTCCCCAGGCAGTATCGATAGCACCTACTCTCGCCTCCGTTGGCAACTCTTTATCGGTATATTTGTTGGCTACGCCGGTTACTATCTGGTTCGTAAAAACTTCAGTTTGGCGATGCCTTATCTTATCGAGCAAGGCTTTAGCCGCGGTGACTTAGGTGTCGCGCTGGCAGCTGTTTCCATTGCATATGGTCTCTCTAAATTTCTAATGGGCAGCGTATCTGACCGTTCCAACCCTCGCTATTTCCTTAGTGGCGGCCTACTGATGTCTGCATTAGTGATGTTTTGCTTTGGCTTTATGCCATGGGCGACTGGCAGCGTCACTGCGATGTTCATTTTGCTTTTCTTGAACGGTTGGTTCCAAGGCATGGGGTGGCCCGCATGTGGACGAACCATGGTGCACTGGTGGTCACGTAAAGAGCGTGGTGAGATCGTTTCGGTTTGGAACGTGGCACACAACGTGGGTGGCGGTTTGATTGGTCCACTATTTATTCTTGGCCTGTGGGCATTTAACGATGATTGGCGCACTGCATTTTATGTTCCTGCATTTTTCGCCACGTTGGTTGCTGTGTTTGTTTGGATGACGGTTCGCGATACGCCTCAATCTTGTGGTTTGCCACCGATCGAAGAGTATAAAGACGATTATCCTGATGACTATGACAAGTCGCACGAACAAGAAATGACAGCCAAGGAAATCTTCTTTAAGTATGTATTCAACAACAAGCTGCTTTGGTCGATTGCAATTGCAAACGCATTTGTTTACCTAATTCGCTACGGCGTACTGGACTGGGCACCTGTTTATCTAAAAGAAGCGAAGGATTTCTCGGTAGATAAATCGTCATGGGCTTACTTCTTATACGAATGGGCCGGCATTCCAGGCACATTATTGTGTGGTTGGATTTCAGACAAATTGTTCAAAGGTCGTCGTGCACCTGCTGGCATCTTATTTATGGTGTTAGTGACCGTTGCAGTGATGGTTTACTGGTTTAACCCTGCTGGTAACCCAATGGTGGACATGATGGCGCTGATTGCAATTGGCTTCCTAATCTATGGTCCGGTTATGCTGATTGGCTTGTACGCACTTGAGCTCGCTCCGAAGAAAGCCGCCGGTACTGCTGCTGGTCTTACTGGTTTATTTGGATACTTAGGTGGTGCGGTGGCTGCAAACGCGATTCTGGGTTACACGGTAGACCACTTTGGCTGGGATGGTGGCTTTATCATCTTAGTTGGTTCTTGTATTACTTCTATTGTGTGTTTGATGTACGCCTTCTTAGGTGAGCGTGCGCACCACGAGCAAAAAGAGCGCGAAAAGGAAGCGCTAGCGTAATATTTATTTAAAGAGGCAGTGGAATACTGCCTCTTCGCTTTATCAAGGAAATAACAATGAAAACAAAGTCAGTATGTCTTACTTTTTTAGCACTTAGCCTATCTGCTGGTGCGATTGCGAAACCGCTTGTAATTGCACACCGTGGCGCATCGGGTTACTTGCCTGAGCACACGCTAGAAGCCAAAGCGCTTGCTTACGCAATGAAACCTGACTACATAGAGCAAGATGTGGTAATGACGAAAGACGACCAGTTGGTCGTGTTGCATGACCATTATCTCGATCGTGTAACGGATGTTGCGGAGCGTTTTCCTGATCGCGCACGCAAAGACGGTCGCTACTACGCGATTGATTTCACACTGGCGGAAATCAAATCGCTGCGAGTAACTGAAGGCTTTAATATCGATGACAAAGGTAATAAGGTCGCTGGTTATCCGACACGATTCCCAATGTGGAAATCGGATTTTACCGTGCCGACGTTTGCTGAAGAGGTTGAGCTGATCCAAGGACTTAACAAGACGTTGGGTTACGACATCGGTATTTACCCAGAAATTAAAGCGCCTTGGTTCCATCGTCATGAAGGTAAGGACATTTCTAAAGCGGTGCTTAAAGTCTTGAAGCAGTACGGTTACGACTCGCAAGACGACAAAGTTTACCTGCAGTGTTTTGATGCGAACGAACTGCAACGCATTAACAGTGAGTTGATGCCCGCAATGGACATGGATTTAAAGCTCGTTCAGCTCATGGCTTACACCGATTGGAACGAAACTATGGTGTACAAAGGCGATACAGCAACGCCATACAGCTATGATTGGATGTTCGAAGCCGACGGCATGAAGAAAGTGGCGAGCTACGCCGAAGGTATTGGACCTTGGAAGCCGATGCTGGTGGATGATAAGTCAACCAAAGACAACATCATCATTAAGCCGTTGATGAAGGCTGCAAAGGACGCTGGCTTGCAAGTGCATCCATACACGTTCCGTGCCGATCCAGGACGCATTCCAGCGTACACTGACAGCTTTGAAGGCATGATGGATGTGTACTACAACCAAGTGAAAGTGGATGGTTTGTTTACTGATTTCCCAGATAAAGCAGTCAGCTTTTTAAATCAGTAATCAGCACTCACGCATTTTGCTGTAAGCTAAAAAATCCCCCAACAGTTTCCTGCTGGGGGATTTTTCTTAACTATTTATTAGTTGTTTTTATGCAATTCGCTGTTCAGTTCAACTGCGCTCTTGTTTGCAAGACACTCGATTTGACCTGTTACAGAGTTACGACGGAACAGTAGGTCAGAAACACCAGCAAGATCGCGAGCCTTAACCACTTCGACTTCTTGACCTTCAGAATCTAGCATGCGCACTTTAGAGCCAGCGGTTACGTACAGACCTGATTCGATAGTACAACGGTCACCCATTGGGAACCCAAGACCTGCGTTTGCGCCTAGTAGAGAGTTTTCACCGATGGAAACCACCACTTTACCGCCGCCAGATAGTGTACCCATGATAGATGCACCGCCACCGATGTCTGAACCGTTACCAACAACCACACCCGCAGAGATACGGCCTTCAACCATGCTCACGCCAGTAGTACCCGCGTTGAAGTTGATGAAGCCTTCGTGCATAACAGTTGTGCCTTCGCCAACGTGTGCGCCAAGACGTACGCGAGAAGTGTCTGCGATACGAACACCAGTTGGTACCACGTAGTCCACCATTTTAGGGAACTTGTCTACGCAATCTACGTTTAGCGTACGGCCAGCTAGGCGAGCTTCGATTTGACGCTCAGCCAGCTCAGGTAGGTCGATTGGGCCTTCGTTAGTCCATGCGATGTTGTGTAGTAGACCGAAGATGCCATCCAGTACTGTGCCGTGTGGCTTAACTAGACGGTTAGAGATAAGTTGAAGTTTTAGGAAGCCTTCAGCAACAGATTGTGGCTGTTCATCCGTAGCTAGAATAACCAGTACAAGCGGCTGTGCTGATTCTGCTGCTTTGGTTGCGAAAGATGCGTTTGCTGCATCGCCGTTTGCTTCGAAAGCCGCCGCAAGTTCTGCGCTTTGTGCAGCAGAGATCTCGATAGCTTGGTTGCCTTGTTCGTAACCTGCTACTGCTGCTAGTGCGTTAACAAGTGTGTCGCTTGGGTTAAGAACTGGGTTTGGAAAAAACGCTTCAATGATTTTGCCATCGCGGTTTTTAGTCGCTGTACCAAAGGCTAGAGAAAAGAAAGCCATAGTTGATCTCCATGTGTTGAGTCTTGTGTCTCGTCTGTTCACTGACAAGAAATAATTAAGTTGTCAGCCATCATAATGAGAGTGCTAGGGAGTTTAAAGAGGGGAAATAGATAAAGTCTGTAGATGGATACCTTTTGTCTTTTGGGAGATATGTCTGTCTGATGAGAAATGTGGTTGTGAGGTGGTCAATTAGCAGGTGTTTGTTGAAATGAAAGAAGGCGATTTGTCGTATCTGTGCTCGAAAGAAAGGGCGATCTTTCCATGATGATGTGTGCCTTCAGATATAAAAAACGCCACATGATGCGGCGTTTCTTTAACAAATGAGAGGCTTATGCAGCGTCTTCTTGCTTGTCTTCTTCTACAGATTCAAGCTTTTTTGCTTTCTTTGGTGCCGGTTTGCGTTTTGCACCCAGTGCGTAAAGCACTTCTTCTTTGTTTTGAGCGAGGTACATCGCAAGATCTTCTTGCTTACCTTCGTCTTCTAAAAGTTCACTTTTACCTAGCAGCGTGAATAGTTCGTCTGCCATGTCTAGCATTTTATCGTATGCGTCAGCTTCCGCTTTAGAGGTAAAAGTCATTTTCTCTTCTCCATTGCGTTCTACCACGTACTTGACGATTACAGCCATGGTTGGTCCCCTAACTTGGTGTATTGATACTGGCTTTTTATACAGTTTTTGACCAGTTAAGTCTAGCGACAAGCCTAAGAATGAGAGACACGTACAACTAACTGACCAGCATTTAAACTATCTCCGTTTCACTTGGAGGGTGTATCCTCTAGATAAAGGTTATTTGGTCGTTCCCAGTCTTGGCAAAATTCGATAAACGTTCTGAGTAGTGGGCTTTGGTATTTCTCTTTGTGAACCAGTAGCCAGAAGCGACGTTTCATATCTAAAGGCATGTCGAGCAGTTTTACGCGACCGTCACGAATAGCAGGTTCTGCAGACAAACGTGACAAGCAACCTAAGCCCAGCCCAGCAGATACTGAGTTGATCAATGCTTCGGTGGTATTGAGCTGAAAAGCTTCATGCCAATGTTCCAAGCGCGGCGCGACAACGCGCATAAAAAATTCGCGTGAACCAGACCCCGCCTCTCGCAATATCCATTCGCTGTTTTCTAGCTCGGTTAAATTTACTGGCCCTTCGTGCGCGGCTGGGTAATCGGGCGCGCAAATCACGCACATTTCATCTTCGCTAAACTGGGTAGACTGCAATTCAGGGTGAAGTGTTTTGCCTTCAATGAGGGCTATGTCTAACTCGTAATCGGTCAGCATGTCGCAGATTTGTGCGGAGTTAGAAATGAACAGACTTTGAGAACGATGGTTCGTTTGCTGACGAAATTCGCTAAGCAAATAGGGCGCGACTTGGTTGCCAATGGTGTCGCTGGCACCAATGCGAAGTTGGCCCGATAGCGCTTGATCACCATCGAAAATGCTCTCGATGTCCTTGGCTCGGTTGAGTAATTCATCCGCCAGTGGCAGCAGTTTTTGACCTTCTTGGTTCAAAATTAGTCGGTTATTAACACGATCAAACAAATGATGGCCGATCTGTTTTTCTAATTCTGAGAGTGCCATGCTCACTGCGGCTTTCGATAAAAAGAGACTATCAGAAGCTGCTGTGAGCGTTTTGTGCTGCGTGATCGTCGTAAACACTTTCAGTTGTTTAAGAGAAATGTGACTTGCCATACCCCACCGTTAAGTAATTTTGAACGTTTGTTTTAAATAATTAGATATATCGGAACGAAGTGCAAGCGTATTATACGCTCCATCAAGAGTGAGTCTGGTTGAGGTCATCATGATTCAAAGAACAAAAGCAAAAGTAATGGGAGCACCAACTCCGATGGCGGGTTTGGCTCTTGGTATTGCAAGCTTGGGCTGGAGTTGGGAGAACTTCGCCGAATTACATGGCTACGGACAGTGGATTAGTGCGGGTATCGCGAGCGTATTATTGGCTATATTGGCAACCAAGTTTTTGCTACATAATCATCTATTGAGACAAGATCTTGCTCATCCGGTTGTGGGCAGCGTGGTTCCGACATTTGCGATGGGCACTATGGTGGTATCGAACTCTCTCGGCCATTTTTACCCATTGGGTGGTGATGTGCTTTGGTTGATTGCGGTGGTTCTGCACATCGTGTTCTTGGTGAGCTTTGTTTACCATCGCGCCAAAGATTTTGAATTACACCACATGGTTCCAAGTTGGTTTGTACCGCCTGTGGGTATCATCGTTGCGGATGTGTCTTTCTCTGGCAACCCGATGTTAGCGCCAGTGGCACAAGGTGCATTGATGTTTGGTATGGTGGCGTACGCGATCATGTTGCCGATGATGATTTACCGTTTCATGTTTACCCATGAAATTCCGGATGCAGCGAAACCAACAATGGCAATCATGGCAGCGCCAGCAAGTCTATCATTGGCGGGGTACTTAACGGTCACTGCGACACCATCACCAGTGATCATCGCTATGCTATTTGGTATCGCGGTATTGATGACAGCCATCATTTACCTCGCATTCTTTAAATTGCTTAGACTGCCATTTAGCCCAGGCTATGCGGCGTTCACTTTCCCGATGGTGATCGGTGCGACGGCGCTGTTTAAAATGGCGAATTGGATGGAGTTGCAAGGATTGGCTGCGCACTATGTTCAACAAGTGCGAGGCTTAGCTGGTCTTGAGTTGATTGTGGCAACATTTGTTGTCTCTTATGTGGCTTTACAATACATCAACAACTTATTGATTCAGCCACGCTTGATGCACGCTCATCACGCTTAAATAGCAGATAGGAAAAAGCCTCTTGGTCTTACAGCCAAGAGGCTTTTTTATTTCAATCGCCGTCGATGTTGGACACTAGCCTTTTTTGTAAAATCGCGACATCTCATCCAGAGAATGACGAATGATATCGACAGGAACTTTCTGTTCTTTCTCGACTTTTAACTGGCGATTCAGTTGCTGAGAGTGCCCGCCAGGATTGACCACAAGCATCAATTCTTTGCCGACCAATGCATAGTTGTAGTAGCTGCCAGCAATATACCAATCGCGAGGGGCAGAGCTATCAAACAAGTTATGACCAACACTGTATGAACTCGTTGTGCCTTGAACGTCAAACAGCGTATTCATCATGGTTGGCACGACGTCAAAATGGGTCGTGCGGTAATCAATTTGCTCTGGTTGACGATTTGGCATGTACACGTAAAGAGGAACATGTACTTGAACGTCACTGTAGTTACCCGTGTGGCCCCAATAGTTCATCTTATGGTCATTAAACTCTTCACCATGATCAGATGAAATCACCACAATGGTGTTGTCTAAGTCGACGTTTTTCAGCACATCACCAATCAAGCTATCGATGTAGTACAACGAGTTCTTGTATCGATTGTGGTAAAGCGAAGCGTCAAAATCGTTGTTGAGCAAAATGTGGTCAACGCGTTCCCAGTATGGTTTGAATTTCGCAAATTCAGGTTCGGGAAATACTGTACCGTGGGCGGCATCGTAGAACAGAAAACCAAAGTACGGTTTGTCGCTGTCCTGCTTTTGGAACTCGATGAACTTGTCTGTGATCTGCTGATCGCGCTCGACTGCTGTTTCCCCTGTTTGTTTCAAGGTCAAGTCCGACACTTTTTTGAATACCGTGCGAGAAAGTGGCGGGCTGGTGAGCGGTGCCGAGCCAAAAATGCCCATGCGGTAGCCTTCTGCTTGCAGTGTATCCATAAAAACAGGAGAGCGTTGGCTTGCGTAAAAACTTTCCCAGTAGGTTGCGGGCAAGCTGTAAAACAGGCTGAAAATACCCGCTTGAGTTGAGTTGCCGCCGCTCATGTGTTGTGTGAAATTCACTGTCTTTTCGGCGAACTTGCTGACATTTGGCATGATTTCCGGCGTCGCATCACTGTAGCGCCACGCGTCAACCAAGATAAACAAAACATTGGGCTGTTTCTCTTTGCTTTGCACTTGAATGGGCGCAAGCGGGTAGTTGAGTGAGCTACGTTCAATGTTGGTTAACTCTACGCGGTTCTTCGATGCAATGTTCTCATCCACTAGGTCGTGTTTGTAAATAAATTTACGAGCCGTCAGCGGGTAGTAAAGTGGCCAGTTATTCGAAAACTGACTGACTTCATCGTCGTAAAGCGCGTTTTTGTACGCATGAATCATCTGCGTGCTAAGCAATACAGTAAACCAGACGCTGATCAAAACGAACTTAGCTCGGCTTTGTGCCAGTTTATTACTTACCCAAACGGTACAGGCGAGCCCGATCACCAGAACGGCAACTTCACTGACGAAGATAAGCCAACTCATCCAAGAAATATCGAAGACATCACCGCCACCTTCGAAAAACATACGAATTAATAGGGCGTTGATGTGAAGTTTGTATTGCTGAAAAACGAGGATATCGACTTTAAACATGATCAATAGACAGATCGCGATAGCGATCACGATGCCTTTGAATGCTCGAGTCGGTAGAAAAGAGAGCAATAAACTCAACAACATAAATGGAAGAGCGATCAAGCCCAGCCAGCCATATTGAGTCGAAACCAAATAGTAACCTTGCAAAAAGGTTAGTGGTTCATTCTGATTGTTAGACAACACAAAAGGATAACAAGCGATCGACAGATACACTGCAAAGCAAGCAAAAAAAGCAATCAGCCAAGCGCTGTTGGAAGACAGTTTGCGAAACATACTTTTTGTTTGTTTATAAATTATGGGTAGAGAGAGTATAAAACAGTGTTTTTTATTATGGAATAGTTGCGACGAATGTCACATTTTGTATGGAAGTGTCAGACTTGATTGACATGTGAAAATTAAGAAGATTCATACTCTATTTGAGTGATATATAACCTTTTGTTTTTTCCGAACGCGAGATCACTGCGGGTTTAAATGGGGCTGTGCTAAGCTAGCTAACAGTTTCAATCGGCGCTCGGTATTCCCAATTTGTTTACTGTTTATCATTCCAACCAAGTTGACGTTCTCAAATCACTCCTTGTCGAACTGATTCGAATCAGTCCGCTGGAAAACCCGTTCGAAAAAGAACAAATTCTGGTTCAAAGTCCGGGCATGTCCCAGTGGCTAAAAATGGAATTGGCCAAAGAGTTTGGTGTTGCCGCGAACATTGATTTTCCGCTTCCTGCTACCTTCATTTGGGATATGTTTACGCAGGTGTTGCCAGACGTGCCAAAACGCAGTGCGTTTAACAAAGAAGCGATGACGTGGAAGTTGATGCATCTGCTTCCGGGGCTTCTCAACCAAGAGGTGTTTTCGCCGTTAGCGCAGTACCTCAAAGATGACAGTGACCACTCTAAGCTGTATCAGCTGGCTGAGAAAATTGCCGATATTTTCGATGGTTACTTGGTGTATCGTCCGGAATGGATCGCAAGTTGGGAAGCTGGGCAGAGTGTGCCAGAGCTGGAAGATGAGCATCCGTGGCAGCCGATCCTGTGGCAAGCGTTGTACGATCACACTGTGTCATTAGGACAGTCTCCTTATCACCGTGCCAACCTTTATGAGCACTTTATCGATACGTTAGCGAGTTTTAACGGCAATTTTGACCATTTACCCAAGCGTTTGTTTGTTTTTGGTATTTCTTCGTTGCCGCCTCGCTATATGGATGCGCTAAAAGCAATTGGTGAACACATCGACGTGCATCTGATGTTCACCAACCCGTGTCGTTATTACTGGGGTGAAGTTCGAGATCGCAAATATCTGGCTCGTTTGGCGGCGAAACATCGTCAGCACGTTGTGTGGCAGGACGATCACTCGGAAGTGCAAGGTGAAACTGAGCAACTGAAAGGATCACTAGAAGATAATGTGATCGATGAGCTGCACACCGATGTGGTTGGAAACAGTCTGTTGGCGTCCATGGGTAAACTCGGGCGTGACAATATGTATCTGTTGTCTCAACTGGAATCTCATGAAATTGAGGCGTTTGTTGATGTTGAGCGCGACAGTCTGCTCCATCAATTGCAAGCGGATATTCTCAATCTTGAAGAACATCAAGATGACCAACAGATTGAAAACAGTCATCACAAACAAGTGGTTAGCTTGGGTGATAAATCACTGAGCCTACACGCTTGTCACAGCCCGATGCGTGAAGTGGAAGTGCTGCATGATCAACTATTGGCGATGTTCGATGCTGACCCAACGTTAAAACCGCGCGATATTATCGTGATGGTCGCGGACATCAACGCTTACAGCCCTGCGATTCAGGCGGTCTTTGGTAACGCTCCGGGTGAGCGTTTTATTCCATATTCGATTTCTGACCGAACCGCCGATCAAGAGAGCCCAATTCTGGCCGCATTTATGCAGTTGGTGAACTTACCCAATACGCGCTGTTTGGCATCAGAACTACTCGAGCTTCTGGAAACGCCATCGATATTAAAGCGTTTTGAACTCAGCGAAGATGATTTCTTACAAGCCAAACAATGGGTTGAGGAGTCGGGGATTCGCTGGGGATTGGATGCCAATACCGGGCGCGAATTTGAACTGCCGGAAACCCGTCAAAACACATGGCAATTTGGTATTCAACGCATGTTGCTTGGCTACGCGATGCCAGAATCCGCAGGTTTATTTGAAACCGAGCAAGGTAGTTTATCTCCGTACAACGAAGTGCAAGGCATGGGCGCAGAGCTTGCGGGCAAGTTGGCACACTTTATCCAACAAATTAGCACTTATCGCAGCAAACTTTCTCATGTTCAGACTATTGATGGTTGGCGAGAGACTTTGGTTTCACTGCTGGATGACTTCTTCTCAGTTGAGTTAGAAGGCGAAATGGCGCTCAAATCCATTCGCGATACGCTCAGCCAACTCAAAGAGCAATTGGCTGATGCCGCATTTGATGATGCGTTATCGCCGTCGATCATCAGCCAATACCTTCAAAACAAATTATCTGGCACACGAGTCAGCCAGCGCTTCCTGGCTGGTCAAGTGAACTTCTGTACCTTGATGCCGATGCGCTCTATTCCGTTTAGAACCGTTTGTCTGCTGGGGATGAATGACGGCGTGTACCCGCGTTCCATGCCGCCGGAAGGCTTTGACTTGATGACGGGAAGAACCAAACCGGGCGACCGTTCGCGCCGAGATGATGACCGTTACCTATTCCTCGAAGCGATGTTGTCTGCACAGCAAACGCTCTACATCAGTTATGTTGGCCGTTCAATCCAAGACAACACCGAGCGAGTGCCTTCGGTTCTGGTTTCTGAGCTGATGGAATACTGTCACCAAAACTATTGTTTAAGTGGTGATGAAGCGTTGCCCGTTGATGAGTCTGGCGACAACTTATTAAATGCGTTGGTGAATACCCACGCCATGGTGCCGTTTAGCCCAAGTGCGTTCCAAGGCATGCACGCCAGCTACGCGAAAGAGTGGATTCCAGCGGCATTGACTCAAAGCAGTCAATCGCAAGGCTATGTTCGTCGTGATTTTAATCGGGCATTAGACAACTATCTGTTAGGAGCGACGTTCCCACTTGAGCTCGACTTAGTCGAGTTGCAACGTTTCTGGCGCTTACCTGTGCAGTATTTTTTCAATCGTCGTTTAAAAGTAATCTTTGAACCGCCACTGCCGGTGATGGAAGACGACGAACCCTTTGTTTTAGGTGGTTTGGAAAGCTATCAAATGCGTGATGAGCTGCTAGAAACCTTGCTTGAAACGACATTGATACAGCCAGAGAAAAAAGCAGAAGTGCTTAAACACTTTATGAGTCAACAGCGCGCTCAAGGCAAACTTCCGGTGGGAGCGTTTGGTGATATCGAATTTGAAACCAACCGAGTTCAGGCGGAAGAGCTGGTGGATAAACTGGCGTTTTTATCTGGTGCGCCTCAAGACGATTTGGAAATCGACCTGACGTTTGATTCCTTGTTTGAGCGAAATGAAGGCGAAGAGAAAAACGTTCGCCTAACAGGTTGGCTAACTCAATGCTACCAATCCGGTTTGATTCGCTATAGAAGCGGTAAGATTCGCTCGCAGGATTACCTTGCTGCGTGGATCGACCACCTTGCCATGTCGGCGTCGGGTTATGCCAAGAAAACTCATCTGATTGGCTACGATCGTAAAGAAGGCGCGCTGCATTTGATCTACCCAGAAATTGCCGATGCGCAGTACGCCAAACAGCTACTGACTGAATTAGTTCGCTTATTCTTCGAAGGCATGACTAAGCCTTTGCCTTATTTCCCGAAAACGGCGTTGGCTTGTGTTGAAGCAGGCTTTAGCCGCGGTCAGTGGGTCGATGACGAAGAGAAATCTTTGAAGAAAATGGCTGACGCATTCAATGATGGCTTCATGAGCCAGGGCGAAGGCAATAATGCGTACATCTCTCGAATTTGGCCTGCTTGGAATGATGAGTTGGCCTCAGAAGTTCGTTTGCTGACAGCATTAGTTTTGCAAGGTGCGCGCTTAGCGGTTCAAGACGCTGATGACGTAAAAGCGTAATAAAGACAGTTGGATAAAGAGAAGGAAGAGTAGGGTGGCCGCCAGAAAATCATTATTTTTTGTAGGGCGTTCGCTGTACGGCCACAAGGTCAGAGGGACCATGATACTTTTGTTTAATTCATTTGAGTTGTGCCGCCAAAAAGGTTTGGCTTATCTCGTGGGGCGCATACTAACGGTACGTCTTATGGATAACCGTGAGAAAGATCTCACAAAGCTCTAAATTATCCAACTTGTTAAACATATTAATAGAATTTTTAACTATAGATCACATTTATTAGGTGATACGTCCTAGTAAATAATCCGGAGAGATTCAGCGTTATGGAGCAAATGTCAGGTGCAGAGTGTCCTCTACATACGTTAGACCGCACAGAGCAACCTCAACCAACGCCACTAGAACCGATGACGTTTCCTCTGCATGGTGCGAGGTTAATCGAGGCATCAGCAGGTACAGGTAAAACCTTCACTATTGCAGGTTTATATCTGCGTCTTTTGCTTGGTCACGGCAGCGCGGAAACTCGACATCGCGTACCGCTTACGGTCGACCAAATTCTGGTCGTAACCTTTACCGAAGCGGCAACTGCGGAATTACGCGATCGTATCAGGGCAAGAATCCATGATGCGCGAATCGCGTTTGCGCGTGGACAGAGTTCCGATCCGGTGATCCAACCTTTGCTTAATGAGTTTGACGATCACAAGCAAGCCGCAGAAATTTTATTGCAGGCAGAGCGTCAGATGGACGAGGCGGCGGTCTACACCATTCACGGTTTTTGCCAACGTATGCTAACGCAAAATGCGTTTGAATCTGGCAGCCGATTTAATAATGAGTTTGTGACCGATGAAAGCCACCTAAAAGCGCAAGTTGTAGCCGATTACTGGCGCCGCAACTTTTACCCGTTGCCATTTACCTTGGCTGGAGAAATTCGCCAGCTATGGGGCTCTCCATCTGCGTTGTTGTCTGACATCAGCAATTACTTAACCGGTGCGCCGTTAAGCCTTTCTGTTCCTGCAATGAAAGGCAGTTTGGCTGATCTTCATACTGAAAATCTGAAAAAAATTGATGAATTAAAAGCACAGTGGCGAGAAAGCCAAGATGACTTCTTCACGCTGATTTCAGATTCAGATATTAACAAACGCAGCTACACCAAAAAGTCTCTGCCGACGTGGTTGGAGGCGGTGAATGCTTGGGCGGCAACGGAAACCACAGGTTACGATTATCCAGACAAGCTGGAGAAATTCGCGCAAAACGTCTTGTTGGAAAAAACACCGAAAGGCAGTGCGCCGCAGCATGCGGTATTTGAAGCCATTGAAACATTTCTTGCCAATCCAATCAGCTTAAAAGCGCCACTGCTTGCGCATGCGATTGAGCATTGTCGTGTGATGCTGGCCAATGCGAAAAATCAAAAACAGTGGCTCTCTTTCGATGATTTGCTGACGCAACTTTCTGCTTCTATCGATACGGACGAAAGCGAGCTTTTAGCGGCGCGTATTCGTACTTTGTACCCTGTCGCAATGATTGACGAGTTCCAAGATACTGACCCGCTTCAATACAGTATTTTCAGCCGTATTTATCTGAACAACCCGGAATGTGGTTTGTTTATGATCGGTGACCCCAAGCAGGCGATTTATGGCTTTCGTGGAGCAGACATTTTCACTTACATCAAAGCGCGTAACCAAGTAAGTGCCCACTACACGTTAGGAACCAACTGGCGTTCTAGTGCCGATATGGTGCAGGCGGTAAACCAAGTGTTTGCCTTGCCTGATAGTCCATTTATCTATGACTCGGACATCCCGTTCTTACCCGTAAAGTACAGTCCCAATGCCGAAAAACGCATTTGGACTATGGGTGGCCAAAAGCAACCCGCGCTGACTTATTGGTTGCAAGAAGCGGACGATAAACCGCTACCCAAAGGCGAGTATTTGACTCGAATGGCGGAGGCGACCGCAAGCCAAATCCAAACCATTTTGACGCAGGCTCTACAGGGGCAAGCGTCTCTGGTGAATGGCGAAAAACAGAAAGCGGTTCAAGCGGGCGATATTGCGGTGTTGGTTCGAACAGGTAGCGAAGGTCGAATGATCAAACAAGCGCTGGCTGATCAAGGCATTGCCAGCGTGTACCTGTCTAACCGAGACAGTGTGTTTACCAGTTCAGTGGCGCAGGATTTACAGCGTCTGCTGCAAGCGGTGCTGACTCCAGAAAATGACCGTGCGCTGCGTGCAAGTCTTGCTTCTGAGCTGTTTGCCCTCGACGCAGCAAGTTTGGATGCACTTAATAACGATGAAATTGTGTGGGAAAACGCCGTAAACGAATTCAAAGAATATCGCAAACTTTGGGTTCAACGTGGTGTGCTGCCGATGTTGCGCGCGGTGATCAGTAAACGCCATATTGCTGAGCGATTACTAGAAGAAGGCGCGAGTTCACAGGGTGAAAATGGTGAGCGAGTGCTTACCGATTTAATGCACATCGGTGAACTGCTTCAACAAGCCAGTAATGAACTGGATAGCGACCACGGTCTGCTGCGTTGGCTCGCTCAGTCTATCAGTGATGCGGAAAACGGTTTGGGTGGCAGTGATGACCAAATCCAACGTTTAGAATCGGAACGTAACTTAGTGCAGATCGTAACTATTCACAAATCAAAAGGCTTGGAGTATGACCTCGTATTTCTGCCGTTTGTGTTCAGCTATCGAGAAGCCAGCGAAGCCAAATATTACGATGCAGCCAATGACCGCACGGTACTGGATATCACTGGCAACGACGCGTCCATGAAGCAAGCGGATAAAGAGCGTTTGGCGGAAGACTTACGCTTGATATACGTGGCATTAACACGTGCTGTGTATGCGTGTTTTATTGGAGCCTCGCCTTTGCGCAATGGTCGTTCGACCAAAGAGCCAACTGGCGTACACCGCAGTGCGATTGGCTATTTGATTCAGAATGGTCAAGAAGGTGGCATTAACGATTTGCACCAAGGTTTAACAAAGCAACAAGACGAGCTTGATTGTGTCGTTGTGGCCGATCCGCCGCCGCAACTCGAAGAGAAGTACGTAGCGCCACAAGAAGAAATACACGATCTTAGCGCGAAAGAGCTGCAAAACCCTATCGACAGAAACTGGCGCATCACCAGTTATTCTGGCTTGGTCAAGCAAGGCTCTCATCACGCCGAGCATGATGCCACGATTGAGATTACGGGTTTTGATATCGACTCATCTGAAGAACAAGACGAAGCGGATTTGGTGGAGCCAGAGCGTTCGATTTTTACCTTCCCTCGCGGTGCGCGTCCGGGTACGTTCCTGCACAGCTTGTTTGAGGAAATTGAATTTACTCAGCCAGCCACTACTGAAGAGAATACACAAATCATCCTTGGTTTGATGGAAAGCGAACAGCTCGATGAAGAGTGGTTGCCCATTTTACAACAATTGATTGATACCGTACTCGCAACGCCGTTGGATGGTAAGTCTTTGCTGCTGAATCAAAAAGCACCGTCGCAACGTTTGGTGGAGATGGAATTTTTGTTGCCGATTGAAGTGTTGTCTGCACCGGCGTTAAACCGAGTCATTCAACGTCACGATCCGTTGTCGGCGAAAGCGGGGGATTTAGGTTTCCAAACCGTGCAAGGCATGCTCAAAGGTTTTATCGACTTGGTGTTTGAACATCAAGGTAAATACTACGTGCTTGACTGGAAATCGAATCATCTTGGCGACGATGTAGCGAGCTACCATGGTGAGGCTCTGAAATCGGCCATGGCGGATCACCGCTACGATTTGCAGTATCAGATTTATGCGTTAGCACTGCATCGTTTCCTACGCAGCCGATTGGCGAATTATCAATATGAGCAGCACTTCGGTGGCGTGTATTACTTGTTCTTGCGCGGCATGGATGGGCAGAGTGACCACGGCATTTTTGCCGCGAAACCAACCTTAGAGTTCTTACAAGAGATGGATCGTTTGATTGATGGTCAAGCACTTGAAACGCGCTCAACTCAAGCCGGGCAGATGGAGCTACTTTAATGACGACAAATCACAATCTTCATTCTGACCAAGATAGCCTATTGGTAGTGTTGGAACGCTTGGCGCACAAAGGCGCGCTTCGTCAGCTCGACTACCAATTCGCCTGCTTTATTGATTCTCAAACTAATGATGAACAGCCTGACAACCAAGCATTGGCGTTTATCGCGGGTGTTGTCAGTAGTGAGCTTGGCAAAGGACATATCTGTCTGTCTCTGTTCGATGCACAAGGGCAATCTACGGATTTAGCCAGTAAGTTAGGGCTGTTTGGTGAGTCGGCATTGGCGCTCAACACACAGTTGCAAGGCATAGACTGGATTGAAGTATTACAAAATTCCAGCGTGGTTGGCGCGCAAGGAGAAGCCTTGCCGCTGATGTTCGATGGTGAGCGTCTGTATCTGCACCGCTATTGGCATTATGAAGTGACACTGGCGGAAAAGCTCAATCAGTTGGGCGCTGTAGTGAACTTGCAGTCGCAAGAGTTAGCGCGATTATCGGACTTGCTCAACCATCTGTTTGCACGCCAATACCATTTTCTGTTTAACGCGTTAGGCAAAGCAGTAGAAGCGGGAAGCAGCAACCAAGTGTTGCGTCAGCAATTGGTGTGTGACCACCTTGACGTAGTTGCAAGCGAATCGTTGGATTGGCACGCCATTGATTCCGTGCTTAGCAATGCGCGCAAGGTTCAAGATTTGCAAATACTGGATGAACTCGTACCACTCTCGGCTTGCGTGAACTGGCAAAAAGTCGCGGCGGCAGTTGCGTTAACCCGTCGATTTGCTGTGATTTCTGGTGGTCCAGGCACGGGTAAAACGACGACAGTAACCAAATTGCTTGCCGCTTTGATTGAACAGGCGACGCACGAGAAAAACCTAACCATCAAGCTGGTGGCCCCGACGGGGAAAGCGGCGGCGCGATTAACCGAGTCCATTGGTAAAGCGGTGCAAGAGCTGCCAGTTTCTCCGGAGCTAAAAGCCAAAATTCCGACTGAATCGAGCACCTTGCATCGGTTACTGGGCGCGATTCCAAATAGCGCAGAATTTCGTCACAACAAGCAAAATCCACTGCATTTGGATATTTTAGTTATCGACGAAGCGTCGATGGTCGATTTACCAATGATGTACAAAGTGGTTGATGCCTTACCGAAACATGCGCGGCTGATTTTGCTAGGTGATAAAGATCAACTTGCTTCAGTTGAAGCAGGGGCCGTGTTGGGTGATATCTGTTCGTTCCATGCATTGGGTTATGGAAAAGAGCAGGCGTCAGCCATTGCAAAACTGACGGGTTTCGATACTTTAGCCCATACGGGTAACAGTGCATCTAGCATTGCCGATAGTTTATGTATGCTGCAAAAGAGTTACCGATTTGACGCTCGCTCAGGCATTGGTCAGTTGGCAAAAGCGGTTAACTCCGGTTCTGCTGCGAGCGTAGATAACGTCTGGTCGCGTGACTTTTCTGATATCGAACATTTCGCGCTAAGTAGTCAGCACTACAACCAAATGATGCAGACGTTGGTGCAGGAATACGGTCGTTACCTCAAACGCATTGGACAACAGGAAACCGATCCTGAAACCGGAGAGCCAGAGTCGCTAACGCGTAAAGCCAAAGCGGTATTAGATACCTTCAACCAATGCCGACTGCTTTGCGCGATTCGTGAAGGTGACTTTGGTGTTGCTGGGCTAAACCAGCGCATCGAGAAAGCGCTCGCGGCGCGCAAGTTCATTCAGGTTCAGGATGAAATTTGGTATCACGGTAGACCTGTCATGGTTACGCGTAATGATCATGGTCTAGGTTTGTATAACGGTGATATTGGTATTTGCATGCGAGATGACAGTGAAGAAGAACCGCGTTTGAAAGTCTTTTTCGAGTTACCTGACGGCAGTGTGAAATCGGTCTTGCCAAGCCGAGTGCCTGAACATGAAACGGCTTACGCCATGACCATCCACAAATCGCAAGGCAGTGAATTTGATTACACCCTGATGATTTTGCCACCAGACTTTAGCCCGATATTAACCCGTGAGTTGATTTACACAGGCATTACCCGCGCGAAAAAGCGTTTAGCTCTTTACGCCGAACTCAATGTTCTGAAGCGAGGCATTAAGGTGAAAACGGCTCGCGCGAGTGGATTAGTACAGCGGCTTACGAATTAATTTTTACTTGTGATTGTGACATTTTCGAAGATGATTCTTTGTGGCGGGTCTTATATCCGCCATTTCGTTTTCATGAAAAATGGATTGCTATTGAGTAATATTCTTCCTTAAAGGTATATTTCTCCTTTCTCATTCGCATATCAAAGGCAACTGAATATGAGTTTGCTCGACTCGTCTTTTCTAACCTTCTTTATCGCCGGAGGAGGCGCGTTTTTATGGTTCGTTATTATCGGAGCAATTTTTATATTTTTTATACCGCCAAAGGTGAAGCGGTTTGCTTTTAATCCGAAACATTATTCAGAAGTAGAGTTAGCCTTAGTCTCGGGTTTTCACTTTGGTGCTTTAGTACATGGTGTAGGCTTAGTTGCGGCGGTCGCTTTACCAACTTTAGCGAGGAGAAGGGGCTTTGCTGATATTCATCAAGTTTGCTCCGGTCTATTCATCGGAATTTGCCGTATTTATATAAGCGTTTTATTGCTTCTAGCTATGATCACTTTAGGCTCAATGGTGGTTTGGATGTCTATTACTTGAGAGCTGGAATAGAAGGTCGGTGAAGTTTGCAGTTATTAGAAGTTTCTTTTATTACATTTTTTGTTGCAGGTGCTTTGTTAGTTTTTTGGTACCTGATAGTAGGTATTTTGCTTATTGTTATCACGCCGCAAAAAGTAAAGCGCTATGCGTACACTAGTGAGCATTATACAGATATTGAGCTTGCTTTAGTTTCTGGATGTCACTTTGGGGCCTTAATACATGGATTAGCCCTTGTTGCCGCAGTTGCATTTCCTAAGTTGGCCAAAAAAAGAAAGCTAACAGATATTCGTAGAGTTTGCCCAAAGTGGTTCATAAGTATTGGGGTAGTGTACTGGACTATTTTAATCTTTATCGTAGTCACTATTTTTGCATCTTTGTTGGCTATGATTTTGTTTTGAATTGATTACGTACGTAAAAGAAGACCGAGCTTATGGCTCGGTCTTCTTTTATGCATGTTTTGCAAACGCATTGGTAAAAGACACGCTGCGTATTTTGTATTGCTGTTGATAAGCAAGAATAAAATCTCGGACAGCGTCATTTACGGGGAAAACACAGTGGACGTCTAGGCCTTCTAAAAACTGATTGTCAGCCATATCCCAGAAGCTTTGAAGCGAATTACAAATGATTGTTCTCATAACAGTGCTCGTCTCGGCTTATTTAAAGTCAGATTAACAACTGTCCTTGGTGTGCAATACGGAGCTAACTAGTTTTTCAATTGCCCAGTATTTTAGGGTGAAGGCTACATTACATCACCTAGATCCATTCGTATTGGTTAAAAACCAATCACTAGCGAGCAGAGTATAGCCAACCAAATGTATATTTAAAAGATAAAATTGGAACGAAAATTAAGCAATGGTTTGCGCATTTCTAAGTTGGGTTTACATGATGACCCGCCAGTCCGGAGTAGGGTTTATGTGTGGCCTTACTCCTAAACAAACTCGTTCCTAAACAAGCTCGATGTGCAGGGTTGAGCGTTAATGAACTGAATCCCGCACCTTGAGGTGTTGGTATAGCGGAACCTTAAATTTCTCTTCCTGATTTAAGGTTAAGCTACAAATCTAGCGCTAAGATTTTTGACTTACGCTGGAAGTTATATAGCCCTTGTTTGGCTCCGGGCAAATAGTCGACACTGACTTCGTAAAAACCTTGCTCTCTGAACCAATGCAGACTGTGTGTCGTGAGGACAAAGATTTGATCAATGGTTTCGGATTTAGAACGATGTTTCATGTAGTTGAGCAGTAACAAACCTCGGTTCCCATCACGATAGTCAGGGTGAATCGCTACGCAAGCCATCTCTGCTTTGCGCTCTTCTGGGTATGGATAAAGGGCTGCACAGCCAATAATCAGACCGTCCTTTTCGATAATGGTAAACTTTCCAATCTCTTGCTCTAGCTGCTCTCGAGAGCGCCTAACGAGTACACCTTGTTCTTCTAAAGGACGAATGAGGTCTAAGATACCGCCAATATCGTCAATATTAGCTTGTCTCACTTGTTCAGCGCTCGCCATAACAACTTGGGTTCCGATACCGTCGAAAGAGAACAACTCCTGAATTAAGGCTCCATCCACTTTATAGCTGATCAAGTGGCTACGAGGCACTCCGGCACGACAAGCGGCAATAGAGCCTTTAAGAAAGCGCAGTGTCCCAGTGTTGTAATCTAGGTCAGGAGACGTATTTTCAGAGAGCGTCTTGATGACATGTTCCGCCTCTATTGGCAACAACTCGGCGACAGCATTGCCGTTGTCATCAATGACACCTTGTTCTGAACAGAAACCAATCAGCTTATCCGCACCCAGCTTGATCGCTAGTTGGGTGGCGACTTCTTCCGATAATAAATTGAAGCACTCGCCAGTTACAGAGCTCGCAATGGGGCCAAGTAGCACAATAGAGCCTTGATCAAGAGTGCGGTTGATAGCATCGGTGTCAATGCGGCGAATACGTCCACTATGGCAATAATCCACCCCGTCATCAACGCCGAGTGGCTGAGCAATGATGTAGTTTCCGCTAACGACATTGAGCTGGGTGCCTGCCATCGGAGTGTTGTTGAGGCTCATTGATAGGCGCGCAGTAATCGCAAGTTGAAGTTGTCCGGCAGCTTGCATAACAACAGATAAAGCCGATTCATCCGTAATGCGGATATTTTTGTGGTAAGGCGTAGTGAGGTCTTGTTTTTCTAGCAGCTGATTAATTTGAGGACGTGCACCATACACCACCACGACTTTGATTCCGAGGCTGTGCATGAGTGCGATATCATTAATAATATTGCCAAAATTTTTGTGTGCGACGGCTTCTCCGCCCAGCATGATCACCATGGTTTTTCCGCGGTGAGCATTGACATAAGGTGTTGATTGACGGAATCCTTTTACGAGAGCAGTACTACGAATTTTCACTACAGCCATTCCTTTGTTTAATTATGTCAAAATAATGCCTTTTTATTCACTTGGTGGCAAGGTGAAATTTTGGAATAAAGCACAAACATATTGAGGTAGGTTCTTGGTCCCGTTGAAGGGGAGAGTTACAATGAGCGCGTCTTTTCTCAATACGTGAACCTCATGTCTTCTGCTGTTAATAAGAATGCTGCGATCACTGCTTCAAATCTGTCAAAAACGTCATCTAAATCAATGCTTCGTAAGTGGCTAGAACGCTCTCTCATGCTCGTTGCCATAGTTGGAACCGTTGTTGTGTGCATGCTGTATAGTGATTTGATTACTCGAACCATTAATCCGCCCATTCCTAAATCGACAATTTATGGTCGCTGGGTTGAGCAAGATGTTGCGCCTTATGCTCGTGAAGAATTTGTGTTGAGTGAGCGCGGTGTTACCGTAAATGGTTCTACAGTGGCGACCAGTTTTGAATTCGATGGGGATTCGTTTTCGTATCGAGTGGGTTCAAATGAGCGGCACTTCAATTTTGTGGGTAAGCAGCATGCAGAAATGAAGCTGGATGCCAATGCGCATTATCTACCTGTATTCCGTCTAGAGGGGCGTGCAAGGATTGCGGTAAGATAGTCGTTTTTATCATTGTCTGTTAAGCAGAGATCTCTTGCGTCTGTGAGTCACATGGATGATCACAATTTCATCTCTCAATCAGTAAATCTTACTTTCAAACATAATCCGGACAATTCCGTAATTCTTCCGCTGCTATCATGTTGCATTAACTGAATGAATTCACAACGAGTAAACGGATTGGCTTAGCGTTGAAACATTTTGTCGTTGCTTTTCAATTGCACCGTATGCATTTGTTTGCCATCCTTTTGCTATTCTCTTTTACGGAAAAGACACGTGTTAAAAAAACTCCTTCCTATTATCTCTTTGAGCCTACTCTTTGGCTGTGCTCAACAAAATGATCGTGCTCAGCAATATCTTGATGGTGAGTTTCCTCAGATCCTCAATCAAGTGGATGTGGTTGAGTCTAACAAACCACGCGATTTTACTGAATTTAACAAGCAAGCAGAGCAAGTGGTGATAAAGTCACCATCCATGGCGAAGATGTACCAACCGCTATATCAACGATTAAGTGAGTGGGCGCAACAGAGCGGAGATACCAGTGCGTTGAGTGCGTTTGGCATTCAAGCCGCGCAATTGGGTGGTGGTGATAAAAAAGGTAATGTGCTGTTTACCGGATACTTTTCTCCCGTGATGGAACTGCGTCATACACCAAACGACATTTTTAAGTACCCAGTTTATGGCAAGCCAAACTGCTCATCAGATTGTCCGACTCGCGCGGAGATCTATAATGGAGCACTAGATGGACAAGGTTTGGTGCTAGGTTACGCGCCTAATCGTATCGACCCATTTATGATGGAAGTGCAGGGCAGTGGCTATGTGCATTTTGAAGATGATGATACGTTGGAGTACTTTGCGTACGCGGGTAAAAACAACAAAGCTTACGTCAGCATTGGCCGCATTTTGATTGAACGTGGTGAAGTCCCGCGTGAAAAAATGTCCCTCAAAGCAATCAAAGAGTGGGTGATGGACAACGACGATGCAACAGTACGCGAGTTGTTGGAGCAAAATCCTTCTTACGTTTTCTTTGCGCCAAAAGCAGAAGCGCCAGTAACAGGCTCGGCTGGTATTCCGTTGTTGCCAATGGCCGCTGTCGCGGGTGACCGTTCTATCTTACCAATGGGTACGCCAATCTTGGCGGAAGTGCCACTGTTGAATGCTGATGGTACGTGGAGTGGTGCGCATCAACTGCGAATGCTGATCGTTTTAGACACTGGTGGTGCGGTAAAACAGAACCATTTGGATCTGTATCATGGCATTGGTGCGAGAGCAGGAACGGAAGCAGGGCACTACAAGCATTTTGGTCGAGTGTGGAAACTTGGGTTAGAAAACTCACCAACTCAAGCGCCTTGGGCTTTACCGCCAGAAAAGCTACAATAGTCGTCCAAGAGAGAGGAACACTCTCTTATCTAGACATTTCATCAAAGAGTGCGTATAAATCGCACTCTTTGTTTTTCTATCGATCATCTGGACTTCAATATGCGTGAACTCGATACCCCAGCATCTGACAGCTACAATCAACGCTTTGGCGGCACTCGTCGTCTTTATGGCAACAGCGAAGTGGACATTCTTCGCGCTGCACACGTTTGTGTGATTGGTATTGGTGGCGTAGGTTCATGGGCGGTGGAAGCGCTGGCTCGTACTGGGATCGGTGAGCTAACTCTGATTGATATGGACGATGTTTGTGTCACGAACATTAACCGCCAAATTCATGCGATGACGGGCACCGTTGGCCAAAGCAAAATTGAAGTGATGGCCGAGCGTGTCAAATTGATCAACCCAGAGTGTAAAGTCAACCTGATTGATGATTTCATCACGCCAGACAATCAACATGAGTACTTAAGCAAAGAGTTTGATTACGTGCTAGATGCGATTGACAGCGTAAAAGCGAAAGCGTCTTTGTTGGCGTATTGCCGCAGCAACAAGATCAAAGTGATCACCACGGGTGGTGCTGGTGGTCAGGTTGACCCAACGCAGATCATGGTCGCTGATTTAACGAAAACGATCCAAGATCCTCTAGCGAAGAAAATCAAAGACACCTTGCGTCGTCATCATAACTTCCCTAAGAATCCGGCTCGTAAGTTTGGTATTGATTGCGTGTTTTCAACCGAGCAGCTGAAGTACCCTCAAGCAGACGGTTCAGTGTGTGGTGTGAAGTCGACAGCGGAAGGCCCAAAACGTATGGATTGTGCTAGCGGTTTTGGTGCGGCGACTGTCGTAACTGCAACGTTTGGCTTTGTCGCGGTATCGCGAATCGTTGAGAAGTTGATTTCAAAATATAAGAAGTAAACTAGAAGAAGAGCGCATCATGACAGATTTTCCCGTATCTCCATTTGGTACAGATATCACCAGCGAAGACATTGTAGCGACTATGCAGCAATTTAAAGGCTGGGAAGATCGTTACCGTCAGGTTATTCAGTGGGGTAAAAAGCTGCCACAAATGCCAGAAGAGCTGAAATCAGAACAAGTTACCGTTTCGGGTTGTGAAAGCTTGGTGTGGTTAGTGAGCCAAGAGCAAGATGGCGTTTGGCATTTTTGTGCGGACTCCGATGCGCGTATCGTCCGTGGATTGATTGCCTTGGTGATGGCGGCTTATGACGGAAAAACAGCCGATCAAATTCAAGCATTTGACATCGATGCTTATTTTGATCAACTGGGGCTTATTGCACATTTAAGCCCGTCACGTGGTAATGGCTTGAAAGCTATTGTAGAGCAGATTAAGCAAACCGCCGTGTAATGAGTCATTTTCCCAATTCTTAAAAAACGCCGAATAGCCTAGCTGTTTGGCGTTTTTTGTATCTGAGTTGAGACATCTTTTGCATATGGGTAAAAAATATGCAAATGGTCGACTATTTTAGCGCTAATTAACCATTCTATTGATCCTGGTTCATTATATTGTCCACTTGGTTTTTATAAACTCAATTGTATTTAAAATTTGTCTATATTAGATAATAGACATATGCCCCATTCGCTCCTATTCCCCAATGTGGAAATACACTTGGAAGCGATTGGGTTACTTAGATACAAATGCTAGGAACCTCCCTATATGCAATTCACCTTGGAACATGCGCAAGACGTGTTATCCGGAATGCCAGACCCCACTTTTATTCTGAGTGAAGATGGTATCTATATTGATGTTTTTGGAGGAACAGATAAAAAAGCCTATCACGATGGAAGTAATTTGATAGGTGAGACGCTGCACAGCGTACGTGAGAAAGATAAAGCTGACTGGTTTATCGAACAGATAAATCGGTCACTGAAACAAGACAGTATTGTGACGATCGAGTACAAGATGTGCGCCGACAGCATTCAGGGAATAGATGTTAACAGTGGGCCAAGAGGCGACCTATACTACGAAGGCAAGATCTGCCCACTCGCTATAAAATACCGAGGTCGTCGCGTTGTCCTTATTCTTACACGCAACATCTCCAATCGCCACCGAGTTGAAACCCTTCTTCGCCATCAAAGCCAAATTGATGCTCTTACCAACATCTACAATCGACGTGTCTTTTTCGAAAAGCTCACAGAAGAAGTTATTAAATCCCAAGCTCCGGATTATCACTCCGCGTTGTTATTATTTGATTTGGATTTTTTTAAAGTCATCAATGATAAACGTGGTCATGATGCGGGAGATTATGTCTTAGAGACGTTAGCTGATTTGGTTTCTCACTTACTCGTCAAAGACGAAATTTTTGCAAGAGTCGGAGGGGAGGAGTTTGCGATTATTTTGCCAGAAACCTCTCTATCGGCGGCGAAAGAGGTAGGAGAGGAAGTTCGTTCCCACATTCAAAATTGTCAGTTCGAATTTGAAAAGGTTGAAATTCCGGTCACGGTGAGTGTAGGCGTGGTGGAAATAGGCAGAAATGAAACCACCAAACGTTTGTATGCGCATGCAGATAAAGCGCTTTATGCTGCGAAAAGAAATGGCAGAAATTGCGTGGCGACTCTGGATAGGCAGATGGAGTAACCTTGTTGGTTACTCCAAATCAAACCGTTGGGGTTATAGCATGTCGACGGCTTTTTCTACGGCGGCGATGAGTCTATCCACATCTTCAGCCGTGTTATAAATACCAAAAGAAACGCGTACCGTGCCTTTAACGTTTAGCGCATCCATCAATGGGTGAGCGCAGTGGTGTCCTGCTCGTACCGCAATGCCTTGTTGATCGAGCAGCGTCGCCATGTCTTGGTGATGAACGCCGTCCATGACGAACGTCAGTATAGAGGCATTCGGTTGATAGCCTAGAATATGGATGTCATCCAACGCGCTTAGTGCTTGGTAGGCCTTATCCTGAAGCGCATGGAGATGATCCTCTACTTCGTGATGGTCAAAACCTTGGTACCACTCAATGGCTTTCGCTAGAGCAATCGCGCCTGCAACGTTTGGTGTGCCCGCTTCAAATTTACCAGGAAGTGCAGAAAACGTCGTTTTCTCGAACGAAACGCGTTCAACCATTTTACCACCGCCGTGCCATGGTGGCATGGCTTCCAAAAGTTCAAGCTTGCCGTATAAAACGCCAATACCTGCTGGCGCATAAAGTTTGTGACCTGAGAATACGTAAAAATCGATATCTGATGCCGATAAATCTAGTTGCTCATGTACGATGCCTTGCGCGCCATCAATTACAACAACCGCGCCAACGCTGTGCGCTAGTTCAGTGATTTGTTCGATAGGTTGGCGTGTGCCCGTTACGTTAGTGATTTGTGCGCAAGCAACAATTTTACAGCGGTCAGACAGAAGCGCCTTAAATGCGCTGATGTCGAACTGGCAATCTGATGTCAATGGAACTTTTATGACTTTGGCGCCCGTTTGCTCTGCCACGATTTGCCAAGGCACGATGTTAGCGTGGTGCTCCATCTCGCTAATCAAGATCTCATCACCCGGTTGTAACGTGCTGCGGGCGTAAGTCTGAGCAATTAAGTTCAGTGCTTCGGTTGCGCCCCGTGTCCAAATGATCTCTTTAGAGCTGTTTGCACCAATAAAGTTTGCCACTCGTTCTCGTGCCGCTTCAAATTGGCTGGTGGCATTAGCCGTTAAACTATGACTGCCACGGTGAACATTGGCATTTTGCGCACTGTAGTAATGACTGATGACATCAATCACACATTGCGGTTTTTGCGTTGTCGCTGCGCTATCTAGATACACTAAGGGCGTATCGTTGACGGATTGGTTTAGAGCAGGAAATTGCTCACGTACAGCATTTACGTCAAACATTATTCTTCACCAAGCTTGTGGTAGTGCAGAGTAGGCAGAGGGATCATTGGTTCAGCAACTGACCATGCGTGTTTTTTACCTGAGAGTTGAATGATTACTTCCATCGCGAACTCTAAAGCTGTACCCGGACCTTGACTGGTGATCAGGTTGTGGTTGATATCAAAGGTCACGCGTTTGCTGCGCCACTTCTCTTCCGGGATATGTGACTGAAAGCTCGGGTGACAGGTCATCAGTGATTGTGGGAAAAGATCATGGTGTTGCAATACCAACGCCGGTGCTGCGCAGATAGCAGCGACCAATTTTCCCTCATAGATGTGCTGCTTAAGGATTTCTATCATCACCGTGCTATCACGAAAAATTTCTGCACCACCAACACCACCAGAAAGCGCTATGGCGTCAAACTCATCATCAGCGATATCGACCAGCTTACAATCGGCTGTTAATGTGACTCCGCGAGAAGCTTTCATCGTCAATGAGCCATCAAAAGCAGCACTCGCTACCGTAACGTCATAACCCGCGCGAACCATCATGTCGATAACGGTGACGGCTTCCATTTCTTCGGTGCCCGGAGCGATTGGCACTAAGATTTTCTTACTCATTGTTCTGTCCAGCTTTGTTCTATTTGTTTGATGCGTTGGTAAAGTTTTAAATTCTCAGGCGTATTGATGCGATGTTTCTCGGCAGCCTTTAACAAGTATCCGGTTATAAAATCAATTTCCGTTCGACGCTGATGGAATACGTCTTGTCTCATTGAAGAATAGTTCTCAGCTGTGGCGTTCACCACTTGCATTACCGTATCGAAAAGAGAGCGATACTCGATAGCAATACCTTCTTTACTCATTACTTCAACCAATTCTTGAGTGATGCTTTCGAGTTGTATCTTAAACTCGGGCTGCGCAAGCTCACCATTCTTACACTGGTGAATCGCAGTCAGTGGGTTAATCGCGCAGTTAATTGCTAACTTAGTCCATAACGCAGATTGGATGTGTGGATTCCAAATGGCCTCTGGAAGGGCATGATGCATAACATCTTGCAGAAAAGCGCACTGCATTCCTTTGTCATTATAACCACCCACTTGCGTTGTTCCGTGACCGGTATGCAGTACGTGTTGGTTATCTGGTTTGTATGCGCCGTGCGTCGTTGTGGCGAGCACTATCGGATTGTTTGGCAGAGCCTTCTCCACGCCAGAGGCGGTACCCATACCATTGTGCATCAGCATGATAATCGTGTCAGCGTTGATATGAGGCAGTAAAGGCTGAATGGCGTCTTCCACTTGCCAAACTTTTACCGTGATCAAAATGAGATCCGCTTGATTTACGGAGGAAATATCTTGATTACTGAATACGATTGCGGGTGTATCATCCAACTGAAGTGATTGTTGGCTTTCAGAGCTTCTTCCCCACAATGAAACATTGTGCCCGGCAAGCTTAAATTTTGTTGCCCAGAGTGAGCCAACCGCACCTGGACCGAGGATAAGGATATTCACCAAACGCTCTCATTAAAAAGGTTTGCTGCAAGGATAATGAGGGAAAAAAGGAAAGCAAATAAAAATGGCGCCAAAAGGCGCCATTTTTGAGCAAACTTAGTGGTTCAATTAGAACTTGTAAGTTACAGCTAGGTAGTGGCCAAAGCCAGTTGACTTAAACCCATCAGTATCTTTGATACCGTACACGTCTTTGTAGCCTTTTAGACCGTAACCCACTGCGAAGCGGTCTGAGTGCCAGTAGATACCGTTGAACATTGCACCACCGTTTGACGCGGTTGAACCAAATTTGTTACCTGCATCATCATCCATACCGAATTGGTAATCGATGTAGCCTTGGTAAGAAATGAATGAACCGTTCTCGAAGAAGTAGAATGGTTTGAACCAGTTAGTCGAGATTTGGAAACCGTTCCAATCCTTTTTGTTGCCGTCGTAAGTGCCGTATAGGTTAACACCAACTTTACCAAACCAAGGAACCATTACGTCAGAACCTAGACCGATTTTTTGAGAGTTAACACCAGAGTTACCACCCCACTCGATTAGAGTTGCAACGTATAGTTCTTGAACAGGACCGAAAGATAGGTCTTTACCAGTTACCGCATCTAGAGACATACGTGGAGCGAATTTCATAAAGATCTTCTCTGCGCCAGCTTTGTCGCTACCTGGATCAGAAGTTAGGTTGAATACATCAACGTAGCCGTAAAGGTCGAAGATACCAGAGCGGCCGCCGAATTCCATTTCTAGGTAGTCGTGTGAAGACTCACCTGGAAGTTCGTCAAATGCACCCATTAGGTTAAATTGCATCCACTTGTAATCGTTTTTGTGGATATCGCCGTCAGAGTAATCTGCCGCCATAACTGGAGCTGAAGTAGCCGCTAGAAGGCTAAGAGCTAAAAGTGATTTACGCATAAGGGGACTCTCTATGTTTGTAATGATTCAGAACACGCAATCTGTGCTGCGCTTTCCAATTGGCGGGAATAATAGCGATAAAAATCCCAAATGAAAGTGATAAAGGGTGCAAAATTGAACGTTTTTGGTGAGTTGCATCACGAAATTATCTTTATTTACGGAACTTTTTGTTTGTTGCATTTGATTGCAATAAATGTGTGATTTAGATCGTTTGCGTGAGCGATTTTATGACTTTTTAAGCCAGTCGATTAACCAACATAAATCGTTAGTGATCGGAGTGATAAGGGATTCGTATGTATCGGTGAATCAAAGAGGACGTTTGAATGAAAGAAGTCATGTTATTCCCACTCACTTCAGTTGTACTCCCTGAAGGTAAAATGAATCTGCGCATTTTTGAGCCACGATATAAGCGAATGGTAAAGGAATGCAGCCTACAAAATGTGGGTTTTGGAGTTTGCCTAGTAGGTAGTGAAGGTGACCCTAAAGACGTGGGAAATGTTTCATCTATCGGAACTTTGGTCAGGATCGTTGATTTTGAAACACTTAGTGATGGTCTTCTTGGTATTACAGTCGCTGGTGAGAAACGCTTTGTTGTCAAACGAGTTCGTGCAGATGCGGACGGCTTACGCCATGCAGAGGTCGAATGGTTAGACAATTGGCAACATCCAGACAACTCACCAGATTTCTTCTATTTAAGCCAGCAGTTATCCCATGTTTATGAAGAGTTTCCTCAACTTGGAAACCTCTACCAGCATCGTTTTTACGATGACTCAGCTTGGGTGACCCAGCGCTGGCTTGAATTACTTCCTTTAGACTGCAATCTGTTCGAACAGCTCGTTGGCGCAGAGAACTGCATTCCTGCGTTGCAATTTCTGACAGAAGCCATAGAAGCCCCGACTAACAAAGAGGCAAGGATATGAAAGGATTTAGCAGAGCTGCGCTAACTATGGTGGCGGCATTAGGACTGGCGGCGTGTGGCTCCGACAGCGACACCATCGAGTATTCCAATTTGCAAGCAGTACATGCGTCTTCGGATGCGCCGCTTGCAAATGTGTGGATAAACGATAAATCATCATTGACAGGTGTTGATTATGGTATGGGTTCTGGTTACATGAAGTTACGTGAGGGCATGAACTCAATTCAAGTTGATGTTCAACTTCCAGGCGATGAAACCGCGACTGTAATACCTAAAACAGAATTAGATCTCGATTCAGACCTCAATTACAACGTGTTCGTTGTTGGTGATGCCGATGGTTCGCCAAACCCAGTAGAACCTTTAGTTGTGACTCGCAGCGCCGATTCAATGGCTGATGCCAATAGTTTAGATGTTCAAGTTGTCCATGCAGCGTCTGGCGTTCCTGCCGTTGATCTCTACGTCACTGATCCCGGGGCTGATCTTGCTAGCGCGACACCGCTTATGAATCTTGCATATAAAGCATCTACAGACGTATTGAACATCCCCGCTGGTGAGTACCAAGTTCGACTTGCTGTTGGGGATAGCGTTGCTTTTGACTCGGGCACAATATCTCTTGCTGCTAATTCAAACTTGACGATTGCCGCTATCAGTACCGGAGATTCAAATAGCACGTCACCAGTTAAGTTGTTGGTATTGGATGGTTCAGGATCTTCTATAATCGAGGATATGGGCAGCCAAGCTGAAGTAAGAGTTGGACATCTTGTCGATGGAGCGCCAATCGTCGATGTCAACGTTAACGGGGCGGCCTTCGGTCCTCTTGCCGACTTAGCGTTCAAAGAGATTCGTGGTTATTTGGATCTCGATGCTGGCGCTTACGATATTGACGTTTACGTGGATGGCACAACAACCAATCCTATTATCGATGTTGGCGGATTAATGGTTGCGGGCGGAATGGATTACAGTGTTTACGCAGTCGGTGTTGTTAGCCCAGCGATTGATATCGAACCTCTAGTTGTTGAAGACATGAGACGTGCAGTGGCAACTAGCGCGACGCTGAATGTGACACATGCGGCGGCGAATCCCGTAGCGGAAATGGTGGATATTTATCTCACTACAAGTGCTGGAATAGATGGAAGTGATCCAACTATTGCTAATTTTGCGTACAAAGATAGCGTTCAGGGATTATATGTCGCTGAAGGTACCTATTATGTAACCGTGACAGTGGCAGGCGATCCAAGTACGGTTGCTATTGATTCAGCACCAGTCAATGTGATGAATGGTGTTGTGTATCAAGTGGTTGCCATTGATGATGGGAACAACGGTGGCTTCAACTTGTTGGTTGATGACGTTACCGATTAGGACGAGTGGGAGGAGATGACTCCTCCCTAAAATTAAGGCCGATTATGATGAGTGATAGCCCAAAAAAACTGGGGCGCAGTGATTGGAACGATTACATGGACAAAGTGAAAGCTCGAGATAAAGACGCGTTCGCTTTTGTATTCCGTTTTTACGCACCCAAGCTGAAGCAATTCGCTTACAAACATGTTGGTAATGAGCAAGTTGCTATGGAGATGGTGCAAGAGACCATGGCGACAGTTTGGCAGAAAGCGCACCTCTATGATGGGGAAAAGAGCGCGTTATCGACTTGGATATACACCATAATCCGAAACCTATGCTTTGATCTGTTGAGAAAGCAGAAAGGTAAGGAGTTACACATTCATTCTGATGACATTTGGCCGTCAGAATATTATCCACCAGATCTTGTTGATCACTATTCACCAGAGCAAGACATGTTGAAAGAACAGGTGGTTAAATTTTTAGATATTTTACCGAAAAATCAGAGAGACGTTTTACAAGCGGTGTATCTTGAAGAGCTACCTCATCAGCAGGTCGCTGAATTATTTGATATACCCCTCGGTACCGTAAAATCCAGGCTGAGGCTTGCAGTAGAAAAGCTAAGGCATTCAATGCATACGGAGCAACTATGAACAAACACCCAGATAACAGCTTGTTAGAAGCATACGCTTCGGGAAGCATTGATGCAGTTTCTGGTCTTGTGGTCGCAACCCATTTAGAAACATGCACCAAGTGCCGAGCTTATGTGAACCATGTCGAAGCCAGCCAAGCGAATATCGTGAGCGACATCCCCTCTGAATATGTCCCTGAATTCGACGATATGTTCAATGATATTATCAATGCGGAGCCAGCGACAGATAACATCGTTATCCGAGATCCTGCCGCAGTGAATGTTGCAGGAAAGAGCTTTGAACTTCCCAAAACCTTAGCGCGTTTCTCTGACCTTGTAGGGTCATGGAGAAGTTACGGAGGCAAGGTTTTCAGTGCTCAGATTGATCTAGGGGAAGATGCTCGTGTTAGCTTAATGTACATCGGAGAAGATGTGCAAATCCCTCAACATACGCACAAAGGCTTAGAATCTACATTGATCCTACATGGTGGGTTTAGTGATGAGGATGGCCAATATGAAGAGGGAGATTTGATGATTAGAGACGCGTCAGTGAAGCACAGCCCTTACACTAAGGCCGGAGAAGATTGCTTGTGTTTAACCGTACTGACTGAGCCGATGATCTTTACTCAAGGTGTGGCACGTATATTTAATATGTTTGGCAAAGGGCTATACCCATAGACCTCTTATCTTATATCTCGCAAAACAAAAACCACCGAATTCGGTGGTTTTTTGATGCGCTTCTTAGTGCTTGTGACGTGCCTTTTCCAATAGAGCATCAAAGTAATGTCGTAGCGAGTACAACATAATCAAGCTTGGCACGACCATTACAGCGGTAAGCACAAAGAACGTGCTCCAGTCATTGAGGTAGTCCACCAGTTCTCCACTGAAAGAAGCAAGAGTCGTTCGTCCGAAGTTGCCCAAAGAGGCAAGCAACGCATACTGAGTTGCCGAGAATGCTTGTCCGGTTAGAATCGTCAAAAATGAAACAAAAGCGACAGTTGAGAAAGCAGTCGTAAAGTTATCGACAATTATGGTTGCTAAGTATAGGTGCTCATTTGGGCCTACCGATGCAATCCAAGCAAACATCAAGTTGCTGGCAGACATAGCAATACCACCGATCATTAATCCACGTACAATACCAAACCTGACGTTGAACATGCTTCCGACAAAGGTAAAGAAGATAGTGGCTCCCCATCCGATCAGTTTGGAGTAATAACCAATTTGTTCGTTACTAAAACCAATATCTTTATAGAACGCGATCGACATCCTGCCTAAAAACGCTTCGCCAATTTTGAATAGGAAAACGAACAGCAACAGAGTAATCGCGACACGGACGCCATTGCGATTAAAGAAGTCAAGGAAAGGTTCTACAACAGTCACAGTAAACCAAGCCACGACTTTTGAACCAACCACTTCTTTGTGGCGTTGTTCAGCGGCAGACTGAAGTTGTTCGCGTTGAGTCTTAGGCTCTCCGACTAAAATCGTAAAGACCATTAGAATACCGACTATCACCGCCATCCCGTAATACACGCCATTCCAACCGACACTATCAGCATTAACAAACGCTAAATAACCTGGTAATGAATAACCTGTCCACCAGCCAATAACTGCCATTGCAGAAGCTTGTGGCAGCTTAGATTCTTCTGATTTTGGGAAAGTATCAATACGAAAAGCATCAATCGCAATGTCTTGTGTGGCTGATGCGGTTGCAATACACAAGGCGAGTAGAGACGCAAACACCAAGTTCTCTGCTGGATTCACGCCCGCAATAAATACCGTCGCGACTAGTACAATACTTTGACAGAAGAAAATCCAGCTACGCCTTTGTCCAAGTAGTCGATAGAGCACTGGTAGCTTCACCCGGTCTACGAGTGGCGCCCAGAGAAAGTTAATTGCATAAACCGCAAAGACACTACCAAAGTAGCCTATTGCGGATAGGGTCAAACCAGCGTCTTTTAGCCAGCCAGACATATTTGAACCGATAAGTACCCACGGAAAGCCGCTAGAGCAGCCCAACATGAAAACCCACATGAGTCGTTTATCGAGGTAACTTTTTACCGTTTCCAACCAAGTGATGGAAGGTAATGAAGACATAAATCAATCCAATAAAATGAAGCCGTTGAAAGAGAAAGCCCTTCGATTGTTCAAAGGGCTTATCGTTTTGGCTATTTAAGTAGTGTTGCTTTAGTGATGACGATTTGAGTCTCGGGAACATCACGCATACCGCGAGTCGTCGTAGTTGGATGTTTTGCCATTTTTTGGATAATGTCGAATCCTTCCGTGACCTCGCCAAATACCGCATAACCCGGTGGACGAGCGCCGTAGTTTAGAAAATCATTGTCGACTAAATTGATAAAAAACTGACGAGTAGCCGAGTCAGGCGCGTTGGTGCGTGCCATTGCAATCGTCGCACGGTCGTTATTTAAACCGTTATTACCCTCGTTTTTGATTGGAGCGTAAGTCTTCACCATTTGCATATCTTGGTTAAAGCCACCACCTTGCGCCATAAAACCTGGAATAACGCGGTGAAAAATAGTGCCTTCATAGCTACCGTCTTCTACATATTTCAGGAAGTTCGCTACCGTAATCGGCGCTTTCTCTTCATTCAGTTCGACAGTAAATGAACCTAACGTTGTTTCAAACGCCACTTTTGGTCCAGCCCAAACGCTGCAGCTGAGTAGCGCGAGAGAAAGAATTGCCTTGCGTAACATTAGAAACGCTCCTGCATGTACTGACGAAGCTCAGGATCATTGGCAATTTCTTTAAGTGTTAATGTCACTACATCATTCAGTGTTTGCTCAATGTCGGCATCAGACGCACTCAATGTGCCAGAACGCTTCGCAGTGCCTGTGTAAGTTTTGACCAGTTTACCTTCTGGTGTTTCTGCGGTGATTTCAAGCACGACTTTCGCATCCATCTCATTTTCCATCACCGAATGTTTTACGTTAACTAATGCTTCTTGAACGTTTAATTCAATTGCATTGTTGCTGTTTAGATCGGCATGGAAGCCTTGAGATGAAAACTGCTTCTCTAATGCTTCTTCTAACGCAATACGTAAATTCTGTTTAGCATGAAGAGGAAGAATGTTCGAACGGCCGTTATCCACCAACGCCACGTACTGCGCTGCACGTACATCTTTGCTGGTCAAGCTGTAAGTCTTGCCTTGAACAATTGGATTGGTGCTCAGTGTGCTTTCTGGCATCAAATTCAGCTGAGGCTGTTGAGGAGCTGAACACGCAGCAAGCAACGCAACCGAAGCCGCAAGTACCAATTTTCTCATTTTATTATTCCTTTTAACTATTTTGCTAAAGCTTATTTTGCGCTTAATTTAGCAGGATTTTTTGTGGCCTGTAAAATCACAAACTTATTGTTGGAAGCGATAAGTTTCACATTCTTATCGCCAAACAGCCGTTTTAGTTTTGCGTCATAACCAAGATGACGATTTCCAATCACCAGTAACTTACCACCTTCACTCAATACTTGCTTTGCATCACAGAACATTTGCCAAGCAATATGATCGGTGATGGCCTGCTGTTGGTGAAAGGGTGGGTTACACATAATCATAGAGCAGCTGTTGTGTTTAAAACCGTCCAAACAATTGTTTGCAACACACTGTATGTCTCTATCTTCACCAAGGTTATCTAGCAGGTTCTGCTTCGCGGACTCAAGCGCCATAAAGCTTTCATCAACACATGTTAATCGAGCATTCGGATTCAGCTGACCAAACTTCACAGACAAAACACCATTACCGCAACCGAGATCGATAACATTATCTACCAATGGGTCTTGAGGTAGGTGCTGCAGCATAAAACGCGCTCCTAAATCTAAGCTTTCTCCTGAATAGACATTTGGCATGTTCTTGAGTTCGATATCTTCGCCATCAACGCGCCAAGTAGTGAAAGGGCTCACTTCAATTGTTGGTTCAACCGTTGCTTGAGCAAATACCAATCGGTGCTTTTTCCATGCCAGAGATGTTTTTGTCTCACCCAAGTATTTTTCAAACAGTTTTAGCGTTGAAGTATGAATGTCTTTCGCTTTATTAACTGCAATGATGGGGCAGGATGCAGGCAGTGCTTTTCTTAACTGACTGAGTATCCAAACGAGGTGACGGTTACTTTTTGGCAGTTGCAGCAATACGAGATCAGTATTGGAAGGTACGGGATCCATCGTGGTTGCAAACGCTACCTTATTGCACTGGTTTTGCTCAAGGTTCTGCTGCACACCTTTATGAGAAATGAAAGAATCACTCATTAGCGTCACATGGTGCTTTTCTGAAAACCAGCAGGAGAGGGCACCAAAGCTGTCATTAATCACGAGGATGTTTTGATTGTCTGGCAAAGCAAGTTCTTCAACATGATTAATAAGATACTCATCACCGGCATCCCACGCTTGTAGAGTTTCATTGCTGCGTTTTGGGAAACGATGAAGTGTTAAGCTTCGCTCGTGAATATTCAGTTCGGTTTTCATAGCTAAATGTAAGTTGATTTAGAAATTAAGTGTTATTGTCGCAAATGATGACGTGTCGAGATACAAAAAGCTGTCAAATTTTACGTGTTCAGTGGTGGTCGCTCTCTAGGCATGTTCGTAGCGTCAAGCGCTTTGAAATCAGTTGAACGTAAAATGCATCAATAATGAGAGTGATGTTTGAGTGATACACGTCTGCTTTACTTAGGTATATACTTATGGAATTCGCATCAATGAGGAACGAATATGATCCAAGAAATCATAGAGAAGAAACTACACAGTGAGCTGCAACCAAGCTATCTCAAAGTGATTAATGAGAGCTACATGCATAATGTGCCACCAGGCTCGGAGAGTCACTTCAAAGTGATTGTTGTGAGTGATTCGTTCGCGGGACAGCGTTTGATTGGACGCCATCGCCAAGTTCATCAAATTTTGGCAGATGAGCTAGATAACCACATTCATGCACTAGCTATCCATACATACACTGATGAAGAGTGGAAGCGAGAACAAGATGGCGCTCCTGATAGCCCTATGTGTATGGGTGGCGGTCACTAAAGACGCAAAATATAAAGGTGCAGAGAAAAGGTGGCTAAGGCCATCTTTTTTCGTTTTACATTCTTTAGGGGCATTGATGTGGCACAAATTCTGGTTAAAAAATGTGTTAACAGTGTTTCAACAAATGAATGAAAATTGCAGGATATTTCAGGCGATGAATATGACTTTTCCATAAGATATGTATGGAATATGGCATTTGTGCGTTCGGTCAAAGTTATGACTATTCTTTGACCTTTTAGACCTGATTCTACCGAAATAACCCCTCTATTCTAATGATTGGTCATGGCATCAAGTTCCTAAAAAATGCTAGACTACGGCACCTGATAAATCTCGCGTATTCCTTGTGACGAGGTTTTTAATAGGATGTTGCGATTTTGATGTTTAAAACAACATCAAAACCGGACACTGATGTCGTGTCTAAAAGTTACGCAATCAAAAGAATCTTTTTCCCGATAAAAGTAGTGCAAGTGCGTATGATTACAATAAAGAAGGGCTTGGATCTTCCTATCGCAGGAACTCCATCCCAGGTGATTAATGATGGTAAGACCATCAAAAAAGTCGCCTTGCTTGGCGAAGAGTACGTTGGCATGCGTCCTACCATGCATGTCCGCGTTGGTGATGAAGTGAAAAAAGCGCAAGTTCTTTTTGAAGATAAAAAGAACCCTGGCGTGAAATTTACTGCACCAGCAGCCGGTAAAGTGATCGAAGTTAACCGTGGCGCTAAACGTGTCCTTCAATCTGTAGTGATTGAAGTGGCAGGTGAAGAGCAGGTGACATTTGATAAGTTCGAAGCCGCTCAACTTTCAGGTCTAGATCGTGAAGTGATCAAGACTCAGTTGGTTGACTCTGGCCTATGGACCGCTTTACGTACTCGTCCGTTTAGCAAGGTTCCTGCAATCGAGTCTTCTACTAAGGCTATTTTCGTAACTGCAATGGATACTAATCCACTAGCAGCTAAGCCTGAGTTGATCATTAATGAGCAACAAGAAGCATTCATTGCTGGTCTAGACATTCTTTCAGCCCTGACAGAAGGCAAGGTTTACGTATGTAAATCTGGCACTAGTTTGCCACGCTCTTCACAGTCTAACGTAGAAGAACACGTCTTCGATGGCCCTCACCCAGCAGGTCTTGCTGGCACCCACATGCATTTCCTATACCCAGTGAATGCAGAAAATGTGGCATGGAGCATCAACTACCAAGACGTTATCGCGTTCGGTAAGCTGTTCCTAACTGGTGAGCTATACACAGATCGTGTTGTGTCTCTAGCTGGTCCAGTTGTGAATAACCCTCGTCTAGTTCGTACCGTAATCGGTGCAAGCTTGGATGACCTAACAGATAATGAGCTGATGCCTGGCGAAGTTCGTGTGATTTCTGGTTCTGTACTGACAGGTACACATGCAACTGGTCCACACGCATATCTTGGCCGTTACCATCAACAGGTTTCTGTATTACGTGAAGGCCGTGAGAAAGAACTATTTGGTTGGGCAATGCCTGGTAAGAATAAGTTCTCGGTAACTCGCTCTTTCCTTGGTCACGTATTCAAAGGTCAGTTGTTCAATATGACAACGACGACCAATGGTAGTGATCGTTCAATGGTTCCAATTGGCAACTACGAACGCGTAATGCCTCTAGATATGGAGCCTACTCTGCTGCTTCGTGATCTATGTGCAGGTGATACAGACAGTGCTCAAGCACTGGGTGCGCTTGAACTGGATGAAGAAGATCTAGCATTGTGTACCTTTGTATGTCCAGGTAAGTACGAGTACGGTACGTTACTTCGTGAATGCCTAGATACTATCGAGAAGGAAGGGTAATTTTCATGGCTCTTAAAAAGTTTCTTGAAGACATCGAGCATCATTTTGAGCCTGGTGGTAAACACGAAAAATGGTTTGCCCTGTACGAAGCTGTAGCAACAGTTTTTTACACTCCAGGTATCGTAACAAATAAAAGCTCGCACGTTCGTGATAGCGTTGACCTAAAACGTATCATGATCATGGTTTGGTTTGCGGTATTCCCAGCAATGTTCTGGGGTATGTACAACGCAGGTGGCCAAGCTATTGCAGCGCTTAACCACATGTACGCTGGTGATCAACTAGCGACAGTTATCTCTGGTAACTGGCACTACTGGCTAACTGAAATGCTGGGCGGAACGATTGCCGCTGATGCAGGGGTTGGCAGTAAGATGCTACTAGGTGCGACCTACTTCCTACCTATCTACGCAACAGTATTCCTTGTTGGTGGTTTCTGGGAAGTGCTTTTCTGTATGGTGCGTAAGCACGAAGTAAACGAAGGCTTCTTTGTTACTTCTATCTTGTTCGCACTTATCGTTCCACCAACGCTACCTCTATGGCAAGCGGCACTAGGTATCACATTTGGTGTTGTTGTTGCGAAAGAGATCTTCGGTGGTACAGGTCGTAACTTCCTTAACCCTGCACTTGCAGGTCGTGCATTCCTATTCTTCGCTTACCCAGCGCAAATCTCGGGTGACGTAGTATGGACTGCAGCTGACGGCTTCTCTGGTGCAACTGCTCTTAGCCAATGGGCTCAAGGTGGTAACGGTGCTCTAGTTAACACAGTAACTGGTTCTCCTATCACTTGGATGGACGCTTTCATCGGTAACATCCCTGGCTCTATTGGTGAAGTATCGACTCTAGCTCTAATGATCGGTGCAGCGATGATCGTTTACATGCGAATCGCTTCATGGCGCATCATTGCGGGCGTAATGATCGGTATGATTGCAGTATCGACTCTGTTTAACGTGATCGGTTCTGACACTAACCCAATGTTCAACATGCCATGGCACTGGCACCTAGTTCTAGGTGGTTTTGCATTCGGTATGTTCTTCATGGCAACGGACCCAGTATCAGCGTCATTTACTAACAAAGGTAAATGGTGGTACGGCATCCTGATTGGTGCAATGTGTGTGATGATCCGTGTAGTTAACCCGGCGTACCCAGAAGGTATGATGCTGGCGATTCTATTCGCGAACCTATTCGCACCTCTGTTCGACCATGTAGTGATTGAGAAGAACATCAAGCGGAGACTAGCACGCTATGGCAAGTAATAACGACAGCATTAAAAAGACGCTGGGTGTTGTTATCGGGTTGAGCCTTGTTTGTTCAATCATCGTATCAACAGCAGCAGTAGGTCTGCGTGATAAGCAAAAAGCTAACGCTGTCCTAGATAAGCAATCAAAGATCGTTGAAGTTGCAGGCATTGACGCGAACGGTAAGAAAGTACCAGAGCTATTTGCTGAGTACATCGAACCTCGTCTGGTAGACCTTGAAACAGGTAACTTTACTGAGGGTAATGCATCTACGTACGATCAGCGTGAAGCATCAAAAGATGCAGAACGTTCAATCGCATTGACACCAGAAGAAGACGTCGCTGATATCCGTCGTCGTGCGAATACAGCAGTGGTGTACTTAGTAAAAGACCAAGATGAAGTCCAAAAAGTTATCTTGCCTATGCACGGTAAAGGACTATGGTCGATGATGTATGCCTTTGTAGCCGTTGAAACTGATGGTAACACTGTGTCTGCTATTACTTACTACGAGCAAGGTGAAACTCCTGGACTTGGTGGTGAAGTAGAGAACCCTTCATGGCGCGATCAATTCATTGGCAAGAAATTGTACAATGAAGATCATCAGCCAGCGATTAAGGTCGTGAAAGGCGGCGCACCGCAAGGTTCTGAGCACGGTGTTGATGGCCTATCAGGAGCAACGCTCACTAGTAATGGTGTTCAACACACATTTGACTTCTGGTTAGGTGACAAGGGCTTTGGTCCTTTCCTAGCAAAAGTTCGTGACGGAGAACTTAACTAATGTCTAGTGCACAAAACGTTAAAAAGAGCATTCTAGCGCCAGTATTGGATAACAACCCAATCGCGCTACAAGTTCTTGGTGTATGTTCTGCTCTTGCAGTAACAACTAAACTAGAAACAGCTTTTGTAATGACGCTAGCGGTAACATTTGTAACTGCGTTGTCTAACTTCTCTGTTTCATTGATCCGTAACCACATTCCTAACAGTGTGCGTATCATCGTTCAGATGGCAATTATCGCATCGCTAGTAATCGTGGTAGACCAGGTGCTAAAAGCTTACCTATACGATATCTCTAAACAGCTATCTGTATTCGTTGGTCTGATTATCACTAACTGTATCGTAATGGGTCGTGCTGAAGCATTCGCAATGAAGTCTGCGCCAGTACCATCTCTTATTGACGGTATTGGTAACGGTCTAGGTTACGGCTTCGTTCTTATCACTGTAGGTTTCTTCCGTGAGCTATTTGGCTCAGGCAAACTATTTGGCCTAGAAGTTCTACCTCTAGTGAGCAACGGTGGTTGGTACCAGCCTAACGGCCTAATGCTACTAGCACCATCAGCATTCTTCCTAATCGGCTTCCTTATCTGGGTAATCCGTATTCTGAAACCAGAACAAGTAGAAGCGAAGGAGTAAGGACGTCATGGAACATTACATTAGTCTGTTAGTTAAATCGATTTTCATCGAAAACATGGCTCTGTCTTTCTTCCTAGGTATGTGTACTTTCCTTGCCGTATCTAAGAAGGTTAAGACCTCTTTCGGCCTAGGTGTTGCAGTTGTGGTAGTACTGACTATCGCTGTTCCTGTGAACAACCTAGTATACAACCTAGTTCTGAGAGAGAACGCGTTAGTTGAGGGCGTGGACCTTAGCTTCCTAAACTTCATCACCTTTATCGGTGTAATTGCAGCACTTGTACAGATTCTAGAGATGGTTCTAGACCGTTTCTTCCCACCTTTGTACAACGCGCTAGGCATCTTCCTACCGCTGATCACAGTAAACTGTGCAATCTTCGGTGGTGTATCTTTCATGGTACAACGTGACTACAACTTTGCTGAATCTATCGTTTACGGTTTCGGCTCTGGTGTGGGCTGGATGCTGGCAATCGTTGCTCTTGCAGGTATCCGTGAGAAGATGAAGTACTCTGACGTACCTCCAGGTCTACGTGGTCTTGGTATCACATTTATCACTGTAGGTCTTATGGCGTTAGGCTTTATGTCTTTCTCTGGTGTTCAACTGTAAGTCGGGTAAACCGCAACAATTAAGGAATAGTCAATGGACATTATTCTTGGTGTAGTGATGTTTACTCTGATCGTACTTGCACTAGTACTAGTGATTCTTTTCGCTAAGTCTAAGCTTGTACCAACAGGTGACATTACAATTTCTGTGAACGATGACCCTTCTCTGGCGATCGTTACACAACCAGGTGGTAAGCTACTGAGTGCTCTAGCCGGTGCTGGCGTATTCGTATCTTCTGCTTGTGGTGGCGGTGGCTCATGTGGTCAGTGTCGCGTAAAAGTTAAATCAGGTGGCGGCGACATCCTACCAACCGAGCTTGACCATATTACTAAAGGTGAAGCGCGTGAAGGTGAGCGTCTAGCGTGTCAGGTTGCTATGAAAACTGACATGGACATCGAGCTTCCTGAAGAAATCTTCGGCGTTAAGAAGTGGGAATGTACCGTTATCTCTAACGATAACAAAGCGACATTCATCAAAGAGCTTAAGCTACAAATTCCAGATGGCGAATCAGTACCTTTCCGTGCTGGTGGTTACATCCAGATTGAAGCTCCTGCTCACCACGTGAAATACGCAGACTACGATATTCCTGAGGAATACCGTGAAGACTGGGAGAAGTTCAACCTTTTCCGTTACGAGTCTAAAGTTAACGAAGAGACAATCCGTGCATACTCAATGGCTAACTACCCAGAAGAGCACGGTATCATCATGCTTAACGTTCGTATCGCGACTCCGCCGCCGAACAACCCAGACGTACCACCAGGCATCATGTCTTCGTACATCTGGTCTCTAAAAGAAGGCGACAAGTGTACTATTTCTGGTCCATTTGGTGAGTTCTTTGCGAAAGATACAGATGCAGAAATGGTATTCGTTGGTGGTGGTGCTGGTATGGCTCCAATGCGCTCACATATCTTCGACCAACTTAAGCGTCTACACTCTAAGCGTAAGATGTCTTTCTGGTACGGCGCACGTTCTAAGCGTGAAATGTTCTACGTAGAAGACTTCGATATGCTACAAGCTGAGAATGATAACTTCGTATGGCACTGTGCACTGTCTGATCCACTTCCAGAAGATAACTGGGATGGTTACACTGGCTTTATTCACAACGTTCTTTACGAGAACTATCTACGTGATCACGAAGCGCCAGAAGACTGTGAATACTACATGTGTGGTCCACCTATGATGAATGCGGCTGTTATCGGCATGCTAAAAGATCTAGGTGTAGAGGATGAAAACATCCTACTAGATGACTTCGGTGGTTAATCCCTCCAAGTGATTGAATCTATGGCTAGCTCTCTAAGAGCTAGCCATTATTTTTTGTAGAAGTAAAAATAATATTCAACAGTTGATATAGGTAATTGGATTTAAGTAATCGGTCCCATTCCCCATATCAATTCAACAACATTGGGAGTTAACAAGTGAAAACGTGGCTTGTTGCATTCGCTTCTCTATTGATTTTGGCTGGCTGTGAGCAGCCAGCAGATCAAATTCATCTAAGTGGCCCTACCATGGGGACTTCTTATAACATCAAATATATCGAGCAAGATGGTATTCCTACGCCAAAAGCGATGCAGACGGAAATTGATCGCTTACTGGAAGAGGTTAATGATCAAATGTCGACTTACCGTGATGACTCAGAATTAAGTCGCTTTAACCAGCATCAAACGAGTGAGCCATTTACTGTATCGATACAAACAGCAACCGTAGTCAAAGAAGCGATTCGTCTCAACGGTCTTACTTTAGGCGCATTGGATGTGACAGTCGGCCCTTTAGTTAACCTGTGGGGCTTTGGCCCAGAAGCTCGCCCTGATGTCGTTCCTACAGATGAAGAGCTAGCGGCACGCAAAGCCAATACTGGCATTCATCATCTATCTGTTGATGGCAATAAATTGTCCAAAGATATTCCTAACTTGTATGTCGATTTATCAACTATTGCTAAAGGTTGGGGGGTTGACGTGGTTGCTGACTACCTTCAATCTGAAGGGGTTCATAACTTCATGGTAGAAGTGGGCGGCGAAATGCGCCTCAAAGGCGTGAATCGTGAAGGCGTGCCGTGGCGCATTGCGATTGAAAAGCCGACTATTGATGAGCGCTCAATTCAAGAAATTATTGAGCCAGGGGACATGGCAATTGCAACAAGTGGTGACTATCGTAATTACTTTGAGAGTAATGGTGTGAGATACTCTCATATTATTAATCCAAGAACAGGCAAACCTATTCATCATAAAGTGGTGTCTGTAACGGTATTAGATAAATCGTCGATGACTGCTGATGGTCTTGCAACTGGCCTTATGGTGCTAGGTGAAGACAAAGGCATGGCAATTGCGAACGAAAATAATATTCCTGTTTTCATGATTGTGAAAACGGAAAATGGTTTTAAAGAGCTGGCTTCGGAAGCATACAAGCCGTTCATGAAGAAATAACAACAGAAGTGAGCATGTTCTTATGAGTACATTTCTAATTACGTTTGCAGTTTTTGTTGCGGTAATCGCAGCGATGGCTGTTGGCTACATCTTCCAGAAGAAAGTGGTGAAGGGTAGCTGTGGCGGTCTTGGTGCAGTAGGTATTGAGAAAGTATGTAACTGTCCAGAACCATGTGACGCGCGTAAGAAACGTGAAGCACGTGAAGCGGCGCGAGCTGAGAAATTAGCTGCATGGGAAAAAGATCGAATTGCTTAAGTATCGGTCATCCAAAGAGTAATACAAAATAACCCAGCTAAAGCTGGGTTTTTTTATATCTCTCGCTCTACTTCTCTGAGAGTTTATACTTTGCTTGCTACGTTTAATCTAGGATGACCGGAAGCTTAAGTCGGTGCAGACTTCACAGCCAAGTCATTTCCCTTTAATCACCGTACTTAACTGTTATTTGGTTATATACTCAAACTAAAGCGCGTTAACTTAGGAGGAAATATGGAAATGCATCAACACGGTATGGCTGAATTGTTTCAACAACTAGGCCTCGGCAGCTCTCCTCAAGAGATAAAGGACTTTATTAACGAACATCGGCACAAAAGAGCTTCAGCCCCTCTGCATGAAGCCAGCTTTTGGACAAGTTCGCAGGCCACATTTCTCAAACAAGCCATTGAAGAAGACGCAGACTGGGCAGAGTTGGTCGATCAGCTTGATGTGATGTTACGAGATTAAAGCACGTTTACAAACTCTCATTTCTATCAAGGCAGATTTAATTTATACTGTGTTTTTGAACAGTGTTTAATGGCTATGTCAGACCGAATCAGAAAAATCATTCACGTCGATATGGATTGTTTTTATGCTGCCGTTGAGATGAGAGATAATCCTAGTTACCGTGGCATTGCACTCGCCGTTGGCGGTCATGAAAAACAGCGTGGCGTGATTAGCACCTGTAATTATGAGGCGCGCAAATATGGCGTTCGTAGTGCAATGTCAACGGCGCGTGCATTACAACTCTGCCCCCATTTACTAGTCGTTCCCGGTCGAATGCACGTGTACAAACAAGTCTCTCAGCAGATTCGTGCTATTTTTGAGCGTTATACGCCTATCATTGAACCTCTATCATTAGATGAAGCATACCTCGATGTCACGGACTCGACAGCTTGTCGTGGCTCCGCAACGTTGATCGCAGAGTCTATTCGACGCGACATTTGGAATGAGCTTGGACTGACGGCATCGGCGGGCATTGCACCGATTAAGTTTCTTGCCAAAGTCGCCTCTGATATGAATAAACCCAACGGTCAGTTTGTTATCCCGCCAGATAAGGTTCAGGAAGTTATCGATACACTTCCGCTGGAAAACATTCCTGGCGTTGGGAAGGTGAGTCTTGAGAAGCTACATCAAGCGGGCTTTTATCGATGTGAGGATATTAAAAACAGCGACTATCGTGAATTGCTGAGACAGTTTGGTCGTCAGGGAGCATCTTTATGGCAGCGTAGCCATGGAATTGATAATCGAGAGGTCGTCGTTGAGCGAGAGAGAAAATCCGTCGGTGTGGAACGAACATTCAGCCAGAATATCTCGAGCTATGATGAATGTTGGCAAGTGATCGAGGATAAACTTTATCCTGAACTCGAGAAACGCTTAGAGCGTGCAAGCCCAGATAAATCGATTATTAAACAAGGTATTAAAGTTAAATTTGCCGACTTTCAACTGACAACAATTGAGCATATCCATCCGCAATTAGAGCTTGAGGACTTCAAGATCTTGTTAAGAGATATTCTTAAGCGCCAAAACGGACGGGAAATACGCCTTTTAGGCTTGAACGTGATGCTCAAGCCCGAGAACCAAGCGCGTCAATTGAGCTTTTTCTAGGCTCTTACTGCTTCTACCTGATCTAATACTTGCTCAAAGCTTGTGTTGGCCATCGCACCATAACCTGACAGTTTTGAAGCTTTTAGCTGGCTAATTAAAGGGGTACTAATGCCACACAAGAAGCGGGCGACAGCATCATTGCTGATAGCTGAAGGGGAGAGCTGAATAAATTCCTGCACCCACATTGCTACTTGAGGTGGCTCAATATCCTTACCTTGTGGTGTTGGGAACGAAGCGACTTGACCACGACACACGGAGCAGTGACCACATTGCTCTGGTGCATTGTGATCCGCAAAGTAGTTCGCCAATTGTGAGCTCAAACAGTGCTCTGACTGGAACAAGCGCAGCATGGTGTGAATTCTTTCGATATCTTTGCTTTCTTTGGATTGGAACAGTTCATACAGTTGTTGGATTAAAACATCAGAACTCTGTGTGGTTGGCAAAACAGAGTACACGTCGGTCAGTTGTTTGCTCTCTAGCTCTATCCAACCATTCTGGTGAAAATAGTCGAGGGCTGCGACAACTCGGCTGCGTTCCGATTGACAGTTCATCCATAACGCTTCTAGGTCAACTTGGCACCACACTTTGGCTTTTTGCGAGCAGGAGAAAATAGCCTCCACGAATTGACGTCGCTCGCCTTGAAATTGATTCACAATAAATTGCTGATCGTGCAAAAACTTAAAGCGATATTCCGCAAAGTAACTGTATTTTGCTTCAATGAGTTTATGTAGCTCCAAATAAACCAACAAGGTTTTGAGTGGCAATTGGCGGATATTACTTTCACGCGATAAACGCAGTGGCACTACCTCCCATTGTGGAGCATGTTCTTTCGCTTGCTCGACTACATAGTTAATCGAGGTTAGTTCAGGTGTGTCACCATAGACAAAGTTTTCCAACACCGTTAAGCCGGACGTATTGCCCAGCAGAATGCACTCAGAACGTTGCCCGTCCCTGCCTGCACGTCCAATCTCTTGTGCGTAGTTCTCGATCGATTTGGGTAAGTCGAAGTGAATGACGCGGCGGATATCAGATTTATCGACCCCCATACCAAATGCAATCGTGGCAACAATACAGTCAATTTGGCTATCCATAAACTGCTGTTGGATTTGTTCACGGATGTCGCTTTTCATACCTGCATGGTACGCGTGAGCATTAATGCCAATATGGATTAGTGATTTTGCTACTTGCTCTGCTGTCTGCTGTTGTGTCACGTATACGATAGTCGGAAGCTTAGGAGAAGAGGCGATGATTTCACTTAGCTTTTCTTGTTTCGTTGCTTCCTCGCATGGGATAACCGAGATATCCAGATTGGGGCGGTAGAAGCCTGTAACGGTAATATGTTCACTGGCAATATCGAACTTTTGTTTCATGTCTTCAATAACTGCGGGCGTTGCTGTTGCAGTGAGAAGCAAAGATTGTGGAATGTTCAGTTCACGTTGATATTGCGGTAGCTTGAGATAATCAGGGCGGAAGTTATGTCCCCATTCGGAAATACAGTGCGCTTCATCAACCACCATCAAAGAGATCGGCACTTGGCGAATGAACTCACGAAAACGCTCGTTCTTTAGGCGCTCAACAGAAATCATCAATATTTTGATCTGTCCATTTTTTACCCCTGCCATGACGCGTTGTGACTCTTCTCTGCTTTGACTGCTATCGATAGAAGCGGCTGGGATCCCTTTACTTTGCAAAAAGTTCAGCTGATCTTTCATTAGCGCCAACAACGGCGAGATCACCAACGTAAGATTGGGCAATACGGTTGCTGGCAATTGGTAACAGAGAGACTTACCCGAACCCGTAGGAAAGATGGCCGCAGCAGAGTAACCATTCATAACCGCTTCAATAACAGGTTGTTGACCTTGGCGTAATGAGTCAAAACCAAATACGGATTGAAGTGTTTGATGCAGCGAGTCACTTTGCATAATAGGGAAACCTTTCTTTGATGGTAAACTTAGGTACATTAACACACCCTGAGTGCCAAACGCGCGTCCTAAAAGTATGAACAAAGCTGACTTAGTCCAAATTATCATCCAACATCTGGAAGAAAAACTTCAAGTGGCCCATGCATCGGCTCTGCGAGCCATTGATGCCGCGACAGATGAAGAAACTGTTCCCGAGCATAAGTACGATACGTTAGCACTTGAAGCCGCGTATCTTGCTCATGGACAAGCAATGCGAATCCAAGAGAGTGAAGACGAGCTGCGTCAATATCGCGCTCTAGTGACTCGCGACTTTAAAGGCGCACCTGTTGGTGTAGGTGCTTACGTCGTTCTCGCAGATGAGAATTTGCTTGAAAAGCACTTCTTTGTAGGCCCTTGCTCTGGTGGTCTGACTGTTAAATATCAGGCTCAGGAAGTCTTTGTCTTAACAGCAAAATCTCCTCTTGGTCGAGCGTTATTCGGGAAAGAAGAAGGCGATGAGATTGATGTAAAAATAGGAGATAAAACAACTTGTTACGAAGTCGTGACGATTTGCTGACATCTCATGTATCACTCAGTGTTATGTTTAACACGAGTAATGTTAAATAAAAGAGAATGACATGAAAAAGCTTTTTACACTCTCATTGCTGATGGTCAGTGCTACTGGTTATGCAGCGCAGTGTCGTGTGGACATCAATAATGAAGTCCGTATGGATGGGCAAAGCTTGGAAATTCGCCAAACGACAGGTGATAAAGCTGTCGTGGATGAGGATAACAATCTATTCATCAAAGGTGAGCTAATTGAACTCAATGCCGACCAAAAAGCGGCAATTGAAGACTATCGCGAAAAAATGAACGCGTATATTCCACAAGCAAAGCAGTTGGCGAGTGATGGTTTAGCGCTTGCAAATGACATCATCGATGATGTCGCGGAAAGCCTAGACGCACCTGGCGCGTTTGATAACGTCAAAGTCGCAGTACAGGACTTTTTCGCTGATGTTGAATCACGTTACTACAAAGATGGCGATTTCATTCTACCAGCGGAAAGTTTTGAGTCCATGACACAAGGGTGGACTGAAGACTTTGCAAAAGCACAAGAGATCTTCAATAAAGAGTTTTTAGCGAGTTCGTTGGATGCTTTATCGAAAAAAATGAAGGAAGAGGGGGGAATAAACCTCACTGCATTATCGGGGAGTATGGCTGAACTCAGCGCGAAAGTAGAAGAGCGTTTAGCTGAGCATTCGAAAGAGGTAGAGCAACAAGCAGAAGACTTGTGTGACTCGTTGGATGACATGGCAGGGCAAGAAGACGATTTGTTGAAGAAAATCCCTGAGCTAAAAGATTACCGAGTATTTACGATTTAATTACCCTTCAAAAAGTAGAACTCAATGGTATAAAGAGAGAGCACAATTGTGCTCTCTTTTCGTTTTTACATACTTGAACAAGTAATGAAAGCAAGACGATGTTATTCGTTTGCTCATTAACAACTTACTGCGCGTTCATCTGAGTGAGTTTATCGCCGACAGGTTTTGAGAAGTTAAAACCATCATGCTGATCCCAGTTGATAGACCACGTCATTACCCCTGCATAATTCGGGTAAATGAACGCTGGTTTAACGGTGCCACATGAAGTGCCTTTGGTTAAACAATCTAGTGCGCTGATAATATTCTGTGTCGGAGCCTGCCCTGAATTTGCTGAGCTAGGACCTGAAGGTAAGCCGATTGCGACTTGATCATCACGTAGTGGTGCAAACTGAGTGCCGTCGGCCAGTTCAAAGCCTTCGATAAGCATTTTAGATTGCGCTACCATCATATCCACAGAGCCTTCTGGTGCACTGCCTGGCAGATATGGGTTTGGCAAACCACCGTTGTTATATAGCTGGACGTGAAGCAGGTCGAGCGTGCTGCGTGTCTCATTAATCACAGGAATGTAAGCTCCCCAAATACCGCTGTAAGCCACATAGCCGCCTTGAACATAAGGATGCTCAGGTGCCATGGTTAGGTACATATCGCCACCCATGTTTTGCTCTATTTGAAGCAAAGCACGACCAAGGCGAGCTTGAATTTGCGAGCCATGAACCAAGTTAGATCCACTCTCTAAATCCACATCAAGACCATCAAAGCCCCACTCAGCGATAAGACCTGTTAGGCTAGAGACAAAGTTGGCTTCGTCTTGATCGGTATTCAGCGTAATCGTGCCTTCTGCGCCACCAAGAGAGAGAACAAACTTTTTACCTTTAGCTTGAAGCGCTGCCATGTCTTGTTTGAACTGTGCTGGGTCGAGCGCTGGACAATCGCTGTAAATATCGCCTGAATATAGATTAAAGTGCACGGTACCATCACTGTTGCGGTCATTTTCGGCAAAGGCAATATCAATCACATCCCACGCATCAGCCATATCCGCTAGACGAATTGGACAGCCAGCCCCATTTACAAAATTGTGCCAGTAACCGATGAGTTTATGACGTTTCTCTGCTTGCTCAACCACCGTTATTGCTGCTGCGTCAGACAATGCATTGCTTCCTGACAAATCCACAGCTTGGGCGCTAACTGTAAAGTTACCAAGTGCAGTTGGTGTCCAGTTGGCTGTGTAAGGTGCCGTGGTATCGGTTGCAACAATAGAGCCGTTGATCATGAAATCAACGTGTTTAATGCCTGAGGTTAAAGATGTTGCATCGGCACTTAATGCGAGGTTTTTGCCTAAGCCGACGGTTTGACCGCTACTTGGTGAAGTCAGTGAGACGACCAAATCTTTATCGCTGACTTCCACACCAACCAAGGACTCTGACGTGTTGTTATCATTATCGGTTGCGACGGCTTTAAGCTGGTTAGCGCCAATAAGTGTGGCGTTCCAAGTAACGGAATATGGTGCTTGAGTGGTGACCCCTAAGCTGGTGTTGTTCGCAAAAAACTCAACTTGCGTGACTGTGCCATCAGCATCGCTTGCGTTAGCCGTGATTTCGTTATTGCTGCCAGCGAGCACGACTTGTCCATCCGTTGGTGCCGTAATGGTAACTTGCGGCGGCGTCGAACAAGCACCTAGGCCACTCCAAGCATCTTGCCAGTATAACCCTTCACCTGGCTCGTAAGCCCATGTCGCATCCGAGGAACACCAACCAGCAACATCACAACGATATTTTTGGTTGAAGTGAGAAACCAGGTCGCCAGCTTGATAACTTGTGCCTGCCACATAAGGTACTGCATCTGCACATCCGCCCGTTCCGGTTTCTGAATTACTAATAACCAGCGCTACTTCTTGGCTCATCGTTGCGAGGTTTGTATCATCAGTCGCTTGTGCTTTGAACGAGTATGTACCTGGACTCGCGGTCCATTGATATTCGTAAGGTGCACTAGTATCAATGGCGACAGATTGATTGTTTACGAAGAACTCAACTTGTGTGACCACACCATCAATATCGTCAGCTTGAGCGGCTACGGTTAGGTTATCACCTACATTAAGCACTTCTGTGCCTACTGGGCTGGTCAATGAAATGCTTGGTGGTGGTAATTCGACTTGTGGTTGAATTTGGATAGAAATCGTCGTGGTGCTAACGGCTCCCTCATTATCGGTCGCAATTGCGGTCAATTGCGAGATCCCTTCAATAGCGGTCCAAGAAGCTTCGAATGGTGCTTGAGTTACCACAGCAACCGTTTGGTTGCCTGCAACAAACTCAACTTGTGTGATTTGGCCATCTTCGTCTGCTGCGTTGGCTAACAAAGTGATCGCACTGCCTTCGGGAATTTGTGCGTTGTTTATTGGAGAGGAGAACGACACCGTTGGTGATAAGTTGTTGCTTCCACCATCGCATTGCCCTAACGCTTTCCATGCTTCCCAAGATCCTGAGTTGGTCACGGGGTCATTGCCTTGCGTCCAATATGCAGCCTCATAAGCGGCTCCTTGCGTTTTTACTAAAGCGCCCGATGTATAAGTCGCAGTGCTGTCCCAGTCGGGTAGGCTTTGGCAGTTATAGGCTTGAGCTTGGTAGCTGACGCTGAGTGCTGCAACCATCGCTCCGTGAAGTAGAGTGACCTTCATTTTCCTCTCCTTGAGTCATGGATATAAATGAGAACAGAGTAATAACTAGCTGATAAATAGACATAAGGGGGAAAAAGCGAAGCACAATATTCTGCTTTTCGACACAGTATCACGAGGAACTATTCGTTCCTTACACCAAAGCTCATTATTTTTCGGCTCACTTCACGATGGGAGAATCACAAATTCTAGGCGTGTGAAAAAGACAAAAGTCGCCAGGTCTTAGAATGATGAATGTGAGATGTACGTTAAAATTTACAAGCTGAATGACTGTGAATTGTTTCAACTGTCGAGTATTTAACCGGGGTGCTCTTGTTGAATAGTGAATATTGCTATAGTGTACTAGTTAGCTAGTTCAATGATATTTTGTGTGAGTAGTATGACACAGCAAACCTCTTCTCAGCCTCGTGAGCATTTTGGCTCTCGTCTCGGATTCATCTTAGCAGCCGCAGGTGCCGCAGTTGGCCTTGGCAATATTTGGGGCTTTCCAACCCAAGCTGCCAGTAATGGCGGCGGTGCTTTCCTGTTGGTTTATTTGGTGATGATTCTTATCGTCGCATTTCCTATGCTGGTGGTTGAAATGGCGATTGGTCGTCATGGTCAAGCCAACCCGGTGGATAGTATGCGCTCGCTTACCAATCATCCGGTAGGTAAAAAGCTCGGCGGTATTGTGGGCTGGATTGGTTTAAGCGTACCAAGCGCTGTTTTAGCGTTTTACTCTATTGTCGGTGGTTGGTTGATCTGCTTTTTACTGGGTGCAATCACAGATCTAATGGGGTTAGAAGCTGCAACTCAATGGCTAAAGGGCTTTAGCGTTGAACGTAACTTGTTCGGAACTATTACTTTTTATGTGCTAACAATTCTTATCGTACAAGGTGGAGTAAAACAAGGTATTGAGAAGTGGTCAACACGCTTGATGCCAGCATTGTTTGTTCTGTTTGCCCTGCTGTTTGCTTACATCATGACGCAAAACGGTGCGATGGAAGGGCTAAAGCATTACTTGGTACCGGATTTCGAAAAGGTATGGGACCGCAAGTTGATTCTTGCTGCAATGGGGCAGGGCTTCTTCTCGCTTACGATCGGTGGCTGTTCAATGCTGATTTATGGCTCTTACTTGAGTAAGAAAGAGAACCTACCAAAGATGGCGATGAACGTGACCATGGTAGATACTGCCGTTGCTTTCATTGCAGGGTTAGTGGTGATGCCAGCGATGTTTGTTGCGATGCAAAAAGGCGTTCAAATCTATGCTGAAGATGGCTCTCTATTAAGCTCTGATACGTTGGTATTTACCGTATTGCCATTGATGTTTGATAGCTTAGGTTTGCTTGGTCAATTGTTCTCTATTGTGTTCTTTTTATTGCTGACGATTGCGGCGCTAACGTCTTCCATTTCAATGTTAGAGTGTCCAGTGGCGTTAGTGAGTGAGCGTTTCAACACCAAGCGTAGCGCAACGAGCTGGGTTTTAGGTGGTCTCATCGCCTTGTTCAGTGTGGTGATTGTTTATAACTTTGGCGCTCTGTTTGGTATGGTCGCGACGGTTGCTACTCAGTATCTACAACCAACCGCTGCGCTCTTATTCTGCTTATTTGGTGGTTGGGTATGGAATCGCAACTCAAAAATCAAAGAGCTTGAGCAAGGTTGCCCGGAGTTTACGCAAGGTTGGTTTGGTAAGTTATGGCCTGCGTATGTGAAGTTTGTATGTCCAATTCTTGTGGCTACGGTCATCTGGGCTTCTTTCGGCTAACCGAAACGTCTATTGGACAAAAGAAAAGGGCTTGATGATCACTCATCAAGCCCTTTTTCATGTTGATTATTCCCCGTTTCAGTTACCCGCGGTGATTGCTGCGGGTTAACGGAATTGTCCTGCTTCTGGAAGAAAGTCAAAACCAGCAGAAGCCAGTTTTGCTTCTAGTGCTGTGCGATCAATATCGAAGAAAGCTACCAGTTTATCTAAGTCACCACCGAAGTCGTCGCGTAGCTTCATATTTACAATGCTCATGAGCATGACAGGATCCATGGATTCAAAGTTCGCTAGATTCATTACTTATCCTCAAAATCTGAAATCAGTAGGTTTGCCGCAGCAAATGCCGCTTTTTCACGCACTTCTTTAGGCAGAGACTCATCCGCCGCAACATCGTTCAGCGCTTTAACAGCACATGAAATTGCCTGAGGAATGTAAGCTTGATCGCCACTACCAATTTGAGCATAAAGCTCACGAACCAGTTCACAACAGCCGTATACTTGCATGTTTTCTTTCCACTAAATGATAACTTATCTCAATATACACACAGCAGATTTGAAACTCAAAGTGCAGAGTTGTTTTGGCTCAAGTTGAGGAGTTGCTTGAGCGAGATTTAATCACTGCATTTGTACTTCTAACTGCTGAGTAACTTCTGGTGAAAGCTGAAGCTGTTTTGCCAGTTCTTGCAAATACGCTTTTTCCATGAAATTTTGCTCATCAGCAACAATCAAAGACGCGAGATAAATTTCTGACGCTTGTTGAGGAGAGGTCGCCTGATTAGCAATTTCAGCAGGATCGAGCGGTTTGTTTAGTTCTTGCTGAACGAGTTGACGTACGTGCTCATCTGCGCCCATATCCGCGAGGGCTTGCTCGATGCGGGCCATTTCCTCTTCATCGACATGGCCATCGGCTTTTGCGGCTCCAATCATTGCTTTTAAAATTAGTACACTGTGTTTGCTGTCATCGGGGTCAAAGGTCTCATGAACACCTTGACCGGACTGTTTGGCTTGCCAGTCGTTATAAACTTTGTAGGCTAATGCTCCAAGCGCAGCAGCGCCACCGACTTTTAATGCGCCCGAGCCTATTTTCTTGGTCATTTTTTTACTTTTCTTCGAGCCCATCAGCATGCCGATAAGGCCTCCGCCAACGGCGCCTGCTCCTAGCGTTTTCAGGCTACTTGAGTTTGATGAGGATTTGATGTTGTTAGTTTGTTTACCTAACGCATCAGCTCCTTGCTTGAGTAAGTCTGATTTGAGTGCTTGGTTTAGAAGACTTTTTAAATCCATAACTGACCTCCTTTAGATGATGAAATCAGTTTAATAGCAAGAAGCTGAACCAAAGATTAACAAAGTGAATAGATCTAAAGGGGAGTAGTAAGGTTGCCCAGTAATAAAAAAGGGCTGACCGAAGCCAACCCTTTCTAATTATTTTGAAATTACTTCAAATGCGAACTCGTAGAGCGCTTACTTTAGTTGAGCCTTTACGTGCTCGATAATATCAGTCATTGCGACTGGCGTTTTCTCACCAGTAGCACGGTTCTTGTACTCGAAGTTGCCTTCTTTCATTGAGCGGTCACCGATAATAATGGTATGCGGTACACCAATAAGCTCCATGTCAGAGAACATTACGCCTGGGCGTTCTTTACGATCATCAAATAGTACTTCGATGCCCATTGCCGTTAGCTCAGCGTACAACTTCTCAGCGGCTTCTTTTACTTCTTCTGACTTGTGCATGTTCATTGGAACGATCGCAACCTGGAATGGTGCGATTGCATCTGGCCAGATGATGCCGTATTTGTCATGGTTTTGCTCAATAGCAGCCGCAACGACGCGAGTGATACCGATGCCGTAACAGCCCATTTCTAGGATGACGTTCTTACCATCAGGACCAAGTACACCACAGTTCATCGCTGCGGAGTAAGCGTTGCCAAGTTGGAAGATATGGCCAACTTCGATACCACGCTTAAGCTGGATAGTGCCTTTACCACATGGGCTTGGATCGCCTTCAACCACGTTGCGTAGGTCTTCAACTTGACCAAGCTCTGCGTCACGCCCCCAGTTAATGCCGAAGTAGTGTTTGCCATCGATGTTCGCACCCGCACCGAAATCACTCATTACCGCTACGCTGCGGTCAACGATGAACGGCAGTTTAAGACCAACAGGGCCTAGAGAACCAGGACCAGCACCGATAAGCTCACGAATTTCTTCTTCAGATGCCATTTCCAGTGGAGCTGCAACCTGAGGAAGGTTCTCTGCTTTCACTTCGTTCAGTTCATGATCGCCACGAATGATAAGCGCGATGATTGGTGCATCAACTTCGTCAGACGCTTTCACAAACAAAGTTTTCACTGTTTTTTCAATTGGCAGCTCAAACTGTTCAACCAATTCAGCGATTGTTTTTGCGTTTGGCGTATCTACCAACGTCATTTCTTGCGTTGGTGCAGCTGCTTCAGAGGCTGGAGCTAGTGCTTCTGCTTTTTCGATGTTTGCCGCGTAATCTGACTCGGTAGAGAATGCGATGATGTCTTCGCCACTTTCAGCCAGTACGTGGAACTCTTGAGAGCCGCTACCACCGATAGCACCGCTATCTGCTAGTACAGGACGGTAATCCAGACCCATGCGATCGAATGCTTTGCAGTAAGCATCGTGCATTGCGTCGTATGACTTTTGTAGGCCGTCTTTATCAATGTCAAAGCTGTACGCATCCATCATTGAGAATTCACGTGAACGCATTACACCGAAGCGTGGACGACGTTCGTCACGGAATTTGGTTTGGATTTGGTACAGGTTTAGCGGAAGCTGTTTGTAAGAGCTCACTTCATTGCGAACAAGGCTAGTGATCACTTCTTCAGCGGTTGGGCTAAGTACAAACGGACGAACATGACGGTCAGTAAAGCGAAGTAGCTCAGGACCCATCTTTTCGCTGCGGCCTGTCTCTTCCCATAGTTCAAACGGCTGAACAACGGGCATCAAAGTTTCGACTGCACCTGCATTGTCGATTTCTTGACGAACGATGTTTTCGACTTTACGCAGTACACGTAGACCAGTAGGTAGCCAGGTGTATAGACCTGAAGCCAGCTTACGGATCATACCTGCACGTAGCATGAGCTGGTGGCTCACTACTTCTGCGTCGTTTGGAGTCTCCTTCAGAGTAGAAAGAAGATAATTACTGGTACGCATTAAATTTATCCGTTTATTTAAGTTAGATACTCAAGCTTGAATAAGCTGGAGTATAGGAGTTCCCGAAAGGGAAATTTATTAGCCGTCTATAATATCAGCCAATTGCGTTTGTCAAAAGCTTTCAATAGCGGTAACCGTTATTAAGTTGCTTGTTGCTGTGAACTTTACGTTCAAGTCGAACAAATTTACCGCATATTCTTTGTCGTCCGGCTTGCTTTTCTTGTATGCAGGACGAGGATCTTGTGCCAGAACTTGTTCAATGACCGATCTTACATAGTCAGTATCGGATCGATTTTCTATCGTTGCTAATGCTTGAGCAGAAAAGGTGACTTGTGACTTTTCTGGTTCTTGGTCTGCGTATCCGCCTTGTGCTTCCGAAATAGAATCCGAATAGGGGATATAAGGCTTAATATCTACAATCGGTGTCCCATCAACGAGATCAACGCTGCCTAAATCAAGATAGATTTGATCGCCTTGCTTAGTGACTCCTTTCACTTCAACGGCTGACATTCCGATTCCGTTTGGGCGGAAAGTCGAGCGTGAGGCAAAGACACCTATTCGTTCATTGCCGCCTAGTCGTGGTGGACGGACGGTTGGCTTCCAACCTGCTTCCAGATTTTGATCAAACAAAAATAACAGCCAAACGTGAGAGAACTGTTCTAGCCCACGCACTGCTTCAGGGCTATTCGCTGCGCCTAACAGTTTTACGCGTGCTTTCGCTGTTGGTACTAAGCGAGGCTGGCGCGGTACTGCAAACTTTTCTTTGTACGGTGTCTCAATGACACCGATGGGTTCAATGGAATACATGGTGGACATCTTTAAGAATTCATTGAGATGAAAAGTATCACAAATTTCTCTTGCTTTTCTTGTTGATAATGATTACTAATTAAAACGTTATAACATAACATTTCAATTGAAAGGAAAAGTATTATGAAACCAGGAATCCACCCTGAATATCGTCCAGTGGTGTTCCACGACACCAGCGTAGATGAATACTTCGTTGTTGGTTCTACGTTGAAAACAGAGAGAACCATCGAATGGAAAGATGGCAAAACCTACCCTTACTTTACGTTAGATGTGTCGTCAGCATCCCATCCGTACTACACCGGTAAACAGCGAGTGGTTCAAACAGAAGGTCGTATTGCGAACTTCAACCGTCGTTTTGGTCAATTTAAGAGCGAAAAGGAATAAATCATGAAGGTAGTAAAATCATTAAAAAGTGCAAAAAGTCGTCATCCGGATTGCCAGATCGTAAAACGAAGAGGGCGTCTATATGTCATTTGTAAGGCGAATCCGAGGTTTAAAGCAGTGCAGAAGTAATCGTTCTGCATATTTCTGGCTTATGGTTTTGTTTAATTGATAATTTTGACTTAACTGTTTTACATGGATGAAATATCTACATTTTTGTTTATTATTGGTTATAAAACTCTCTAATGGTCACAGTTTGTAACATTTAGGGCTTTTCTTTAACCTTCTACTCAAGTACCCTTCGCTCGCTTTTTTGACATTTTTGTCACATTTGCACAGGAATAAAAACAAGGAGGGAACAGATGAGTTCATCTGATTCAATTAAACAAAACTCGCCTAAGAAGCCGCTGTTTACGCGCTTTTTGGATACTGTCGAATATTTGGGGAACTTATTACCTCACCCGATCACACTATTTGCCATTTTCTGTTTAGCCATTCTGGTGATGTCGGGCATTGCAGGATACTTCGAAGTTTCCGTTGTAGACCCTCGTCCTGAGGGCGCAAAAGGTCGTGCCGCAGATGGCATGATTCATGTCGTCAGCTTACTTAACGCTGATGGACTCGAACTTATCGTTACCAATTTAGTGAAAAACTTTGTTGGCTTTGCGCCTTTAGGCACGGTTTTGGTTGCGATGTTGGGTGTTGCTATTGCCGAGTACTCTGGTTTGCTATCTGCAGCTATGCGTGGCTTGGTCATGGGCGCATCTCAACGCATGGTAACAGTGACTGTTGTTTTCGCTGGTATCATTTCAAATACGGCATCAGAGCTGGGGTATGTGGTACTTATTCCACTGGCAGCAATGCTGTTCCATTCTCTAGGTCGTCACCCACTTGCAGGCCTTGCTGCGGCATTCGCTGGTGTATCTGGTGGTTATTCAGCAAACCTACTTATCGGTACGGTTGACCCGCTACTGTCAGGTATTACTGAAACAGCAGCGCAAATGATTGACCCAACTTACACTGTTGGTCCAGAAGTTAACTGGTACTTCATGTTTGTGTCGACGTTCTTCATTGCAATCACTGGTGCGTTTGTTACTGAAAAAATTGTTGAGCCAAAGCTTGGCAAATACAGTGAAGAAGAAGCCTCAGAAGATTTGTCGAACGACAAAATGGGCGGCTTAACAGACATTGAGAAGAAAGGTCTAAAACTAGCAGGTGTTGCTGTACTGGTTGTTTCCGCGTTGCTTGCTTGGACGGTTGTTCCAGCAGACGGCATTCTACGTTCTGATGCAGGTACAATTGCAGGTTCTCCATTCCTGAAAAGTATCGTGGCATTCATCTTTGTGTTCTTTGCTATCCCAGGCTTTGTGTTTGGTAAAGTTGTTGGCACGATGAAGACGGATCGCGATGTGATTGATGCAATGGCGAAATCTATGTCTTCTATGGGCATGTACATTGTATTGGTTTTCTTTGCTGCTCAGTTCGTTGCTTTCTTTAAATGGACCAACTTCGGTCAGGTATTTGCGGTTGCTGGTGCAAGCTTCTTGCAAGAAATTGGCTTAACTGGCCCAATGTTGTTCTTTGCCTTCATCCTCATGTGTGGCTTTATCAACCTAATGATTGGTTCAGCATCGGCACAGTGGGCAGTGACGGCACCGATTTTTGTTCCTATGTTGATGCTTGTTGGTTATGCACCGGAAACGATTCAGGCTGCTTACCGAATTGGTGACTCGACGACAAACATTATTACTCCAATGATGAGCTACTTTGGTTTGATTCTTGCCGTAGCAACTCGTTACATGAAGAACTTAGGTATCGGTACGCTGATCGCGACCATGCTACCTTACTCAATCTGCTTCATTGTCGGTTGGAGTGTGCTGTTCTACCTATGGGTATTCGTATTTGGTTTACCAGTAGGCCCTGGCGCAGCAACATACTACACACCGTAAAAAACGGTTACCTCACACAGCTCCATTACAAAAGCCTGCGAACGTCGCAGGCTTTTTTATCGTTCCAGATTGTGTGCACGCAGGCTTGCCTGATTATAGATGTAGGTTTATAGCTGAAAACGCATCAATAAAGGGCGATAAAAGTGCTGAGTGAGCCAGCACAAGCTTTGCCAAATTACGCGTTTGTACCAAGGTAAGTGCGCAATATAAACATAGCTAAATTCAATTTCTGGCTGGGCTTTTCGGTTGCGTTTAAAAGCTGGAGCCCCTGAGCTCATATTAAAGCGACGCTGGCATATCATTGCGTGGCGGATGGTATAAGCAGATATTCTTCTATATAGCGCAAAACTCTGCGGCTTATTGGTATCGTAGCCAAAAATTGGGCAAGTCATGTCGTTATCAATTTCTACTATGCCTAACGTAGCCAGCATCTCTCCTTGATAAAATAGTCCCACTAAATGCACTAAGTTATTCTGGCTAGCCTGTTTTAAATATTGGGTTGAAAACTGGATGTTATTCCGGCTGTATTTATCAAGGTAAAGCATGTCATATAACGCTTTGGCACGCTGAAACTCTTCATCAGTAGCCAGTGGCTTAAACTGCCAATCTTTATCATTAAACAGCTTGAAGTCTTTCGTTAAATCTCGGTTGAAGCTGAATGCTTGCCAATCCTCAAGTAAATACACTTGTCGCGTTACCAAACTTTGCCATTGTTGCTGTTCTAATCGCTGAATTAAGTATGAGTGCTGAAGTTGGTTGAGGGAGCGAAGCACCAAGGGAAAGGTGGGGTATTGATCGAGTGCCACGCGGCGCAGCTCATCTAGATTTAAGGATTCCCATTGTTCGCTATACATATTGGTGGACAAGCACTGATTGTTGAGCGTTTGGACTTGATCCAATCCAGCCAATGATAAGATTGGTTTAGTCATATTAATAAGTAGCTTACATACCCATCGAACAGCCACATTTTTGACTTTGTGAAGCTCTTCTTCGGCGTAGCCACTAAGCAGTGTCATAGGGGACACGGCATAACAGTTGTTTGGTATTTTTGGTGTTACGGAGTAGGGAATGGCAACATCATCGATATAGTAGCAACCAAAGCTTGCTGTGCATTCATTAATAGGATTCGATTGCATAAGAGTGATAAAGGTTTTATGCCATTCTTGAGAGGAAAGCGTCATGATCTCAACGCCTCTCCATTCCACTCAATATCAACGGTAGAAGCGGCGCTCCATTTTGCCTTGTTTTGCCTAGCTAACCGGAGTAATTCAAACACACTCCGGATTTGGCTCCCGACCGGCAAGTTATGCTGTTGCATTACATTCACACCAGACCACCAATCTTGCCAAGTTCGAGCCTTAAACAGGGATAATCCACCTTCAGCGATGAGTGTTATTGGCCCTAAATGATGTAATCGCTGCTTGGAAGGACTGGTAAACTCCATATAAGGAAGCAGTTGATTGCATCGAGACGAGAGTAGGTGCAAACCACTGGTGGCTCTTGGGTTACATTCAATCACGTAGAGTTCATCTTGTGATTGGATGAAGTCAAACGACACTTGCCCATGATAAGTATGACGTTTACCAAAAGCTGCGATAAATGTATCTAGTCGTTCGCATGAGAGCGGCTGAAAAGCACTGGCGGCCGATCCGTTTACACAGTATTTCGGCACATAAGCTTGGTGTGCTTTAAGGTCACCATGTTCAAAAATCGCATAGTTACACACCGGAGTCCCATGGATTTTTTGTTGCTGAACCCAAGGGAAAAGGGGGGATATCGTGGCGGCAGAAATAGACTGAGTTGTCACATCTCGTATGACTTGCCCGCCAAACCGAGAGTAAACTGGCTTTAGAACGGTTCTCTTATTAATTTCAATCTCACTTTTATCAGCGACCAAACGAGTTTTTGGAAGTGTAATTTCTGGCAAGCCTTGAAGTTGTTCAAAGACGGTCAACTTGTTGTGTAGGGCATTGAGCAGCGCCACATCGGGAAGAAAAAAATCTACTTCTGGACATTGTTTGGCAACATGAGCCAAGTAATACACTTCTTCACAAGTGGGTATCACCATATCAATACGCATCTGGGTAATGATTTTTAGGATCTGCTGTTGATAGGTGGGAAACGCAAATCGAGGTGAAGCGGTGGGGATATAAGACTCGATGCCTCGCAAAAATGACCCCAAAGGCCTTTTTAGTGAATCGGTGAGAATTACTTCATGCCCATGATGCATACACATGGTTGCCCACTCTAGTGCAACTGGTGCTCGGGCTCCGGTGATTAAGACCCGCATATGTTCACCACACGTCGTTGTTTATTCATTGGCGTCCAAATAGGCGCAGGGCGGTAACTAAATCTGACAGGATCAAGCCGCAATTGGTCAAACAACTTTATCAAGGCTTGATGTATAACCCGATGGTGGTGAACCTCCGCTTCAATTTGAATGGTTTGTGACCCTGTTTGGGTGATTCGGTAATCCACGCGACCTTGGGCAGATAGTGTTATAGCGCGGTAGATGAGATCTGGTAACACCGTCACTGGGACGTGGTTTGCGTTTAGCGTGAGGCGATCACCACATCGTCCGGCAATCGCGCCAAGAGGTTCAAATACGCCATTATCCTGTTTATTCTCAATAATATCGTCGAGCTGATAACGAATAATTGGCTGAGTTTTACGACGAAAATCGGTAATGATTGGGCTGTAATGAGTACGTTCGGTATTCAGCCAATGTTTTTCGATGTAAACAACATCCTGATTCCAGCGCATTTGTCCTTGCTGATCAGTACATGCAAGAAAACCTTCGGTACATTGATAGACTTCATGGAGTTCGCTGTCGAACCGTTGAGAAATATAGTGACGGTCACTCTCGGTTAGAACCTCTGCCCCAGAAATGATCCGCTGTGGTTGAATTGCGGGTTGACCAAATTGACCGCTGAACTGGGCGCAGAGCTGAAGAGCTTGCGCACTACCAACCAAAAGCGTGGGTTGGAACTCATCCAACTCTTTTATCCATTCTTGGTAAGGTTTGGTTAAATCGGCATAAAAGAATGTGACAGGCCCTTTCGCGACGGATTTATACAGTGGGCTGTTGGCTCGCAAGGCTAGTGCAATTCGGTGCTTTTGCCATAGGTTGGGCAAAAGGCGAGCCAATATATTGCCGGCCCACAGTTGTGTTTCCTGCTTGTCAGCAAGAAACAGCCCGCGCATGCCTGATGTGCCCGAAGAAAGCCCAACCGTAACATCGCCAACTTTCGAAGCGGCAAAGTTGCGTGACTGCTCTGCTTTGAGTGCCTGTTGCATTAACTGTTCAGCATCTAAGCCCTTCGTATTTAACTCTGAAAGGTTCTCCATCATGGTTTGCTTATTCATGATAGGGAAATCACTGAGTGGTGCACCTTGAAAAGAGCGGTAATACGGTGAATGACGGCATACCCAATCCAGATGTTGCGTTAAATGTTGTTGCTGCCACGTTTCGACTTGTTCCCTTGAGCCGAAAGGGCGGTAGCGGGTTCGCCAGAATTCTGAGATAAGCGTTCTCACTTAATCCATCCTTCTTTGATTAGCTGCTGGATAGTTTCTTGACAATGTGAAGGCACGAAGCGAACAACGTGGTGGGCTTGTTGGTAGCAACTTCTCAACTCGGAGAGGGTGTTTTTATAGGCCTTTGTGTCATCGCAAAGCATGTTCGCCAGCCAATGCTGATCGATATTTTCACTCAAGCTCTCGATTAACCAGCATGCATCGGCGAGTAAGAACAGCCAACTTTGGTCTCTTTTAACCAGCAAGCCCACTTGGCCAGCTGCATGGCCTGGCAAGCTAACCATATAAATAAGTCCATCGTCGAACATGTCTTTACAGAACAAGTTAACCCCTTGGCACTGAGGAAGAATTTGGCTGATTGGCACAGAAAAATCACCATGAATGATGAAGTTAGATTCTAGTTGTGGAGGGAGCAGAGCTTTTAGGTAGCCTTTTCTTACGCCTCCAATTCGACCACTTTTAGTAATCGCATCTACCCCTTTTTGTTGGCAATGCAATTGAGAGTGAGAAAACTCAGACACGGCGGCAATGTGATCAGCGTGAAAGTGGGAGAGCACTAAATGCTCAATATCATGAGGTTTGAGATTTTCTTTTGCTAACTGCGCAACAATCCCATGTTCTTGTTGATAGCGGCAAGGTGTTGTCCAAGCATAAAAACGTTCAGGGAAGGGACGAGTCGCGCTAAAAAAGTGCTCGTGATATCCCGTATCAAACAGGATGTTGCCTTGTGTCGGGTGCTGAATTAACGCAACGGCTGCAGGAAATGCTCTAGGCTTGATACCAGAGCCTGGTTTGACAACAAAGCCTGGGTGTACGCAGTGTCCAGCCTCAAAGATTTTTATTTTTAGACCAGTTTGCATACTGCTGTATTCCTTCTTGAATTGAAAAAAGCGGTTGGTAATTCAGGTTTTTTATCGCCTTGCTGATATCCAGAGTTTGATGATAGTTAAACAATCCTGCGCTGTATGAAGTGAGCCTTGGCTCTGGCTGATGTGGTAAGCGCCTTCGTATTTGCTCACTGAGCTTTAATAATGGTGATACCACACCGTATGGTAATGATTGTAACGTTACTTTTAGGTTCAACCCCACACATAAAGCTTGTAGAACAGTCTCAATTGGCATTGGTTCGTTGTTGGAAATATTGAAGACATCACCATGCTGAAGCCGGTCTGCCTGAGTGCAAGCGAGCATCGCCGCATGGGCAACGTTGTCGACATAAGTTAGATCAACCACTGGGTTTCTACCCGATGGCAGAAGCAGAGTGTTGTTTTTTATCGCCTTAAGCACTCTTGGGATAATCGCGCGATCGTTGGGACCAAAAATGCCACGCGGTCTTAAAATGATCGCTTTGCTTTGGCCTTTTATGGCTTCAAGTTCAGATAGGTATTTGGTGTGTGCGTAATCATTACACCAGTGTGAAGCAATGGCGTCGGTTTCTCGAATATTCCAACGGTCTTGATGGTCAAAGTAGACGCTGGTGGAGGAAATATGGATAAAACGCGAGATTTGATGCGTATTAGCCGCATTGACGAGGTTTTTGGTGGCATCTACATTGGCTTGATAAAACGCCTGCCACTTTCCCCATGGGCTTGAGAGAGCGGCACAATGGATGATTGCATCCATACCTTGGCATACCGCATGAACTGCTGAGTGGTCTCTTAAATCGACTATATGTGGGATAACATCGAATTGCTCGGCGAGTTGTTTAGCGATGACTGTGTTTCGTGCTGTAAAATGCAGTTCATGCTGCTGGTGAAACATTCTTAGAATTGCGCTACCCAACATCCCACTGCCGCCAGTGACTAATATCTTCATAGTTTTAGCACTCCCATACCTAGTGACAACCCTGCGGCGGTGCCAGCTAATAACACATGTTTTCCTGCTGTTTCTGGCTGATTACGCAGCCAGTGTAAGTTAATTGGGAGTGAGGCGGCGACTTGGTTTCCCAAAGTCGAAAAGTGATTAACTGTTTTCTCGGTTGGTAACCCGGTGAGTGATGGCAGTTTTTTTAATCCGTGCGCACTGGCTTGATGCGGAAGAAAATAATCAATATCGCTGAGTGTTACCGGAGAGGCGTCAAAGCCTTTTTTTAGAAACGCCGGTAAGGTTTTACGCACATGTTTAAAGAGTGCTTTGCCCTCCATCTCAAACTGGCAGCTTTTTAAATAGGCTTGATGCTCCGAGGTGTGAGGGTTGACATGACTACCTCCGCCCTTAATTTGACAAAATGAATACCCGGTATGATGCGTTTCAAAGTGACTGGTGAGCAATCCATCACCGTTGTGTTCTTCGAGCAAAAATGCGGCGGCACCGTCTGCGAATAGAGTTGCAACTTCTGGTTTGAGTGTAAAATTTCGATTCAGTGTGATGCCAGTAGCGAGTTCGCTGGTGACAATGAGAATCCGACGGTATCGTTTTGCGAAGAATAGACTCTGAGCAAGATCAAGCGCAGAAAGAAATGATAAACAGGTGCTGTTCAAATCAAAACTTTCTAGCCATGTTGGAGCGTCTAACGCGGCGAGAACCGCTGAGGCGTCGTAGGGCAGAGACTGGTGGTGAGTGCCGCTGGCGTAGATAAGGAGATCAATGGAGCCCAAGGTATATATGTTTCCTAAACACTGCTCTATCGCCTGCACCGCCATGTAAATAGCGGTCTCTTTTGTATTGGCTACATGACGATATTCAACGTCGAATTTATTTCGGCAGGTCCCAGGCGCCAATTTTAGGAAGCGATCCATCTCTCGATCTGACCATTGATTCGTTGGCAGGTAGCTTCCACTGGAAACGATGTTAAAGCCCATTATTCTCTATACATTTATTAAAAACGTCGTTCAAAATAAACCACGTTGCATATTGAAGCTATGGCGAGCGAGATGAAAAATAAACAGAACAAAACAAATGGGAGTAAGAGCACGCTTTGGGTGCAATATTGAAAATGAATTTTCAGTAATGAGCCAGGCTTTGATTTGCTGGCTCAATATGAATAGAGTGAGTATTACTTCTTAAATTTAGCCAAAATACGATCTAAATGGTTCGCAAATTCGCGGCGATCGGTTTGGGAAAGCGAAGCGGGTCCACCTGTCTGAATTCCGCTTGAGCGCATGGTTTCCATGAAGTCGCGGATATTTAGACGAGCTTTGATAGTATCTTTTGTATAAAGCTCGCCACGTGAACTGAGGGCTTGAGCACCTTTAGAGATGACCTCATCTGCAAGCGGAATGTCTGATGTGATCACCAAATCGTTGGCCTCCACACGCTTAACGATTTCGTTGTCAGCGATGTCAAATCCAGCTGGAACTTGCAGCGAGTGGATGTTGTCTCTTTTGGGCACCGGGACAACGTGGTTGGCGACAAACGTACATTCAATCCCCGTGCGTTCGGCGGCACGCACAATGGTTTCGCGGATGACTTTCGGACACGCGTCTGCATCTACCCATAACTTCATGATGACTTCTCACTTAGCTTGGCTTCTAGCTCTTCAATGCGAGCGACTAGTTTTTTCACCGTGCTTTCTAGTGCTGCAAGACGATCATTATCGGTATGCGCTTGCGCTGCGACTTCAACCTTGGGAACACGCTGAGCACTTTTCCAACTTTTTATTGCGGTGATTAATGCAGGCATTGGGACGGGCGTTTTCAAGCGTGCTTTCACTAACGCTACGGTTGGTTCTTTTCCTTGTTGTTGCAGTTGTTCCATTACCGCTTCTAATTCTTTAGTAACGTCTTGAGTTAACATTTTTAATCCTTAACAACGATATATCTATCATCATACGTTGAGTCCCCTAATTTGGCGAATAGCAATTTGGAATGTGTGGTGTGAGAGATCTCTTACATAGGTTGTGAGAGAAAACGATTTCGTGAGCGGAAAAATAGAAATTACAATCATCAAGTTATTGATAAATAATGATTTAACAACTATTTAACCAATGTTATGTATAAATATTTATCTAGGATAGATTGTCAATTTTTAGGAAAGGCGTAAATTGAGAGTTGTCAGCAGGAAGCAGACATGGAACAGGAAAGCACCAAGGATTTGGTTATCGTCAGGAAGACGATTTGGTTGGTCAGGATGATTAATCAAGCATGGAGCGTAGGACATTGTAAGGACACTATCATCAATAGGATGTTGATGACTAAGGATAGACAATGGACACCTCTAGGATAGAGGTTATGGACAGCGTCAGGAAGATGCAAGGGACACCGCTCAAGGAACAAGTGATGTGTGCTAACGGGGAATGTTAGCTATCAGGATGATAAGGACACCGCTAGGACGGCGACGTAAGGAATAAGCTGACGGAATCAGCCACTATTATGGATGATGCATGGAGCACTTTTAGTAGCCGGACTGCTGCGAGTAAGACCATGACCCCGATACTTATGTGTCGGGGTCTTTCTTATATAAAAAAGATACCTAGTCGTTCTCGTTGAATTAAGCACCTAGAGGTGACTTGGGTATATCAATATCACAAAATTTATAAATTCCTAATAACACTTAATAAAAAACAATCCAGATCAATATCCTTTCCAATCAGTTGGTTTAACTTTCGGCTTCTCTACAAGGTGTTATGCCCCGCAGCTATTGAGCATATTCAAGCTCATCAAGTTTGCGATCTGCGGATAAATAAAGTTTGTTGTAATCAAGGAACAGATGTGGCCATAGTAACCAGAAGAATGCTTCTTCTACCCTACAATGAGTCGTTGCAACTAGAGTTCGTCATGCTGAATTGCTGTGCGAAAAACCGTGCTGAAATGAACGGTCCGTATACTGTCGCGTCTGCCAAACAGATGTTTGAGAAAATACTGGATGATGAAAATATTTATAGTATGGCGGTGCTAGAAAGCACCAGTCGTGACTATATGGGGCACGTGTTCATTTCCCATCTCGATTCCGAGCCTGAGTTAGGGTTTATTTTTGATAAATCTTATTGGGGTAAAGGGTTAGCGACAGAAGCTCTAAAAGCGTTTTTCCCAAAGGCGTGCCGTGAGCTGGGGCTACATAAGGTGAAAGCTAACGTGAATAGCAACCATCAAGCTTCTATGGCGGTGCTGAAAAAACTGGGATTTGTTGAAACAAAAGAAAGTAAGGATCTATATGGTCCTTACTTTGAAATGGAATTTACAAGCGATGCGGTGGTAGGTGAAAGTTCTGCGGCCTGAAACCGACCATGGTTAACTCCCCTTGGTAGCAATCGTCACCAAGAGATGAAAACTCAAATTGATACACCGTATGCCAACGCCAGACTCCGTCTGGCGTTTTTAGTTTGTGGGCACCAAAGGCGATGCTGATTAATTGGAGATCCAATTGCTCACATTTACGCGTGATTGCCACTTTTGCGAGTTCGGCTTGACGACGTTGTTGCCAAAACAGATAACAGAAAAAGCATAGCCCTAAAATTGCTAAAAGATCACCAATCATCCCTGAACCTTTATTATCCCTTTGTTGCTTGTTGTAAGCTTACTAGCGCCTTTGCTAGTTCTTCAGATGGATTTGAATGTAACAGGGGCAATAGCACCATTCTTAACTCTGGTAGCATCACTAAATCGGCAAATAACTGATTAAATAGGGCTTGATTACCGGTTTGAGCTAAACGCAGCAAAAACTGTTCTGCTACCTTTTCATTGGCTAGTAAGTGCCAAGCTCGGCCAGCCACGCCAATCAGTACTTCCTGATGGCTTAAACGAGGGCTTTGTAAAATCGCTTCTAACACTGGAGAGGCAATGGCTGTTGGTGCGCCAGCCAAAGCTCGGATAAGCGCTGAAAGTAGGAAGAGATCAGGCTCGCTACTTGCGATTTCTTGTTGTGCTTTTTCGGCGATACGCTCAGCTAAACGTTCTTGTAACTCTACATGCTCAAGCGCACCCAACAGAGCATAAAGTGGTTCATTCGGTAGGTGGTTCAACGCTTTGCGTATCATTACCCCGTTTTGCTCTTTGTCCAAACGAGCGGCCATGTCGGTGATCCCTTGCAGACCTACGGTTTGCCAATTATCCCAGCCTAAACCACCTGAAAAGTAATGCTGAGTGTGCTCATAATATTGGCTGGTAGGAAGATCGAGGTTCGCGCGGACCTGGCTATGAAACACGGCCATTTTGTCTTCGGAAGGTTTGAACGTATATGGGTTATTAGACAGCTTTTGCTGTTGCTCTTCAGAGATATCATCATTGAGGCGTGTTCCCATGGCTTCCACTACGTATTTAATGAAATTGCCGATATCTGATTGCTTTAACAAACCGCGCTCGTCCAATTCAAACTTTAGAAACCAAATCCAAGGTTGCTTTTGTTCATTCCAATAAGCGATGGCAAGGTGTGCTTTACGCTGCATTGGGAATGGGTACGGTGCTTGACCTTTTTCTACATCGGCAAACTCTTTCTTAGCGATGGTTTTGATACGACGACCAAGATCGAAGATTTGATAATCACAGCGGCTGTTGTTCAACAGTTGAGTGAGGGTTTGAATGTTTTCCATTAAATACGACGTCCTAACGTTCTTTTCACAAGAAATGGTATCATTCTCGGCTAATTCAAGGTTCGAGATAGAATTAATGGTAACAAATACTCAATTGGTCGACTTACTTCACCAACTTGAAACGCAGCTTAAAGAACATAAGTTGTGGCAACACACTAGGCCTTCAGAGCAAGCCTTACAAAGCGTGGAGCCATTTGCGATTGATACATTGCATCCTCATGAGTGGTTGCAGTGGATCTTTATAGACAGAATGCACGTGCTAGTGGAAAACAACCAACCATTGCCAAGAGGGTTTTCTCTCGAGCCCTATTTTTCAGAAGCGTGGAAGCAGGAACCGCAGTTCGCAGAGCTGCTTGTTACAATCCGAACCATTGACGAACTGTGTAAGTAAACGAATGCTAGAACAAGAAATAGCGCGATCTTCAGAACCAGTTGAGCTGGAGATCGTTTATCAGGATGAATATTTTGTAGCGGTCAACAAGCCTGCCGGCATGTTAGTGCATCGCAGTTGGTTAGATAAACACGAAACTCAATTTGTCATGCAAACTTTGCGCGACCAAATTGGTCAGCATGTGTTCCCATTGCATCGTCTGGATCGTCCAACATCTGGTGTGCTCGTGTTTGCGTTGTCGAGTGAAGTCGCATCACAAGTCATGCCGATGTTTGCTGAACATAAAATGGAAAAGACATACCACGCGATAGTACGCGGTTGGATTGAGGAAGAGGGCGTCTTGGATTACGCGCTCAAAGTCGAGTTAGACAAGATTGCGGATAAGTTCGCTTCACAAGAAAAAGAAGCGCAAGAAGCGGTGACGGAATATAAACCGTTGGCTAAAGTGGAAGTTCCCTATTCGACGGGTAAATTTCCTACAACGCGCTACTGCTTAGTTGAGATGAAACCTAAAACGGGGCGTAAGCACCAACTTCGTCGTCATATGGCGCATCTACGCCATCCTATTGTGGGTGATACAACTCACGGGGATGGAAAGCACAACAAGCTGTATCGCACAGAGTTTGATTCTCATCGTTTGCTACTGCATGCTTCAGAGTTACGGTTCGTCCATCCATTTACCGCTCAAGAGATTGTCATGACGGCCAATATTGATGAGACTTGGCAGCAATTGTTTACTCGATTTGAGTGGGATGAATCGATGATCAACCGATAATCGGCGCAGTTAGATCTAGATAATGATTGAGTACAAATAAAAAGGGTTAGCATCAATGCTAACCCTTTTTTAATATTTAATATTTAATATTTAATACTTAACGTTTTACTTTAGTTTTTCGAGATCCGCCTCGATCTCTGCGATCTTGCTCGAAACAACTTTTTCTAAATGACGAAGGTCTGAGAGAATTTTCTCTTTGACATCAACCTCAGGTTGTTTCGTTGGCTTAGTGATTTTATTCAGTTCATCAATGACCAATGTGAGGTTACGGTTGATTTCCGTTACTTCTTTATATTTGTGACTGCCACTGTCCACAAGAACATTTTTGATTTGGCGCGGGTATTTGAATTTAACGCTTTTGGCGAACAGCTCGCCTTTTTGCTTGTGGAAATAGATCTTGAGCACGTCTTTGTGTGCTTCTTGGCGTAGGGAATAACGTTCAATCTGCTTAGGGTCGTGAATACCCAAACCAGTGAGGTGGGGATACATAGGCTACCTCTATTACATCGAATTGATATTGGTATAACTGTAGCAGCCTATGTATGAGCTAGATAGCTGATATTTAGCTAAAATGCTTAACTTGTGGGCAAGATCGCTCTCGCCCTGAACCGAAAAGATTGGCAGGTTTGATCTAAGCAGCGACCTCATCAGATAACTTTTCGATCAATCTCTCTCTTAGCTCATCTTGCTGTTCTTCACTTAATCTTCCCCCTGCATCACTGGTTAAAATAAACAAGTCTTCTGCTCGCTCACCAATGGTGGTGATTTTTGCACCATGAAGGTTGATATTCAAATCAGCAAACGTACGGCCTACTTTGGCCAACAGCCCTGGTGTGTCTAGCGCGACAAACTCCATCAACGTGTGCTTTTTACCTTTGGTTGGTAAGAAGTCGACTTTGGTTTTCACATTAAAGTGCTGAAGTTTGTTCGGAGTACGGCGTGTTTTAATCTTGGTTGGTCGGCCCGCCTCTAGTACATGGGTGAGGTGCTTAATCACCGCGGCGTGACGAGACTCATCAATCGCTTCGCCATGTTGATCGAGAACCATAAAGGTATCAATCACGTGCCCATCTTTGCTGGTCATGATTTGCGCGTCGTGTACATTAAAATTACGCCTATCTAACTCCGCCACGACCGTCGCAAATAAAGCTGGCTGGTCTTTCGTATATACAAACACCTCAGTGCCGCCACGAGTGGCTTTTTTACTGATCAAGACTAAAGGCTTAGTCGGATCTTCCATGCGAAGTAAGTGTTCGCAGTGCCACGCGATTTGCGTATGGGTATGACGAAGGAAATAGTCAGCTTTGAAGCGTTGCCACAATACTTCAATTTCGCGCGCGGCAAACCCCTCTTTGCGTAGCATTGCGGAGGCCATTTGTTGATTGTGGCGAATTCGCTCACGCACATCGACAGGATTCTCTAACCCTCTACGTAAAGCACGTTGTGTGGAGTAATACAGCTCTGCCAGTAAGGTTCGTTTCCAAGCATTCCAAAGTTCTGGGTTGGTTGCACAAATATCTGCAACTGTCAGGCACACAAGATAATCGAGAGATTCTTCGTCTCTGACTTTTTTGGCAAATTCGGTAATCACATCGGGATCATAAATGTCTCGGCGCTGTGCGGTGACGGACATTAATAGATGATGCCTTACCAACCAAGCGACAAGTTTGGCCTCGGGCTTTGATAAGCCATGCTCAATACAGAAGTCGTAAGCCTCACCTTCGCCTATAACAGAGTGATCACCGCCACGTCCTTTACCGATATCGTGGAAAATAGCGGCAATAATCAGCAGTTCTTTCTTTTGCATCCGTGGGTAGACGTCACAACAAATAGGGTGCTTCGCATGATTGTCTGGGTCACTAAAGGTATTAATGTGTTTCAGTAAGCGAATACTGTGCTCATCAACCGTGTAGGCGTGGAATAAGTCAAACTGCATTTGACCAACAATTTGGCTCCATTGCGGTAAATAGGCCGCCATAACCCCTAATCGGTGCATCAGGCTGAATGCTTTATGCAGAGCATTAGGGTGACGACATAACGCCATGAACTTTTCACGCGCAGCAGGAATGGTGTGCAAAAATTTGTTGAGCCTACGGCGAGCGGTGCGCAGCTGACGTAGTGTTGGTGGACTCACCCCTTCAATGGTTGAGTCGTTCGCGATATGTAAGAACATATCTAGGATGGTTTCTGGGCGAGCTTGAAACAACGCGGGCTTCCTTGCTTCAATCAAAGAGCCACGACGTTGGAAGTCGGCATCGAGAATCTCGGCACTTTCTGTCGCACCACCATTAATGATCGCTTGATCAAAAAGTTTGAGTAGCATTTTGTTGAGCTCTGCCACACGACGAAGCGTGCGGTAGAACTCTTTCATCATCATTTCTACGCCTCGGTTACCTTCACCGACGTAGCCTAGATTTTCCGCAACTTGTGCTTGATGGGCAAAGGTCAAGCGGTTGTCATAGCGGCGAAGCTCCATGTGCAGAGCGAAACGCACTCGCCAAAGGAAGTCCTGACATTCAACCAATTCTCGGTATTCTGCGTCAGTTAAAAATCCGTATCGGCTCATTTCCAGCAATGATGTGGCACCAAAGTGACGTCGGGCGACCCAGCTTAATGTATGAATATCGCGCAGCCCGCCAGGGGTCGACTTAATGTCTGGTTCTAAGTTGTAGGTCGTATCATGGTAACGCGCATGGCGTTCTCTCTGCTCTTGAATTTTAGCGCGGTAAAACGTTTCACTTGGCCAAAAGGAGTCTGACAATACGACTTTCTTCAGTGCCTGAAAGGTATCCTCGCTGCCACACAGTAGACGCGCTTCTTGAAGATTTGTCGCGACGGTCAGATCGGCTTTACCAATTTCCGCACATTCGTTAACGGTGCGAACTGCGTGTCCGACCTCGAGTTTTAAATCCCACAATAGCGTAATGAATTCGCTGATTTTTGCTTCTAGTGCGGTCGGCAGCTTATTGTTCGACAGAATCAAAATATCGATATCGGAGAGCGGATGCAGCTCGCCACGCCCATAGCCACCCACGGCAACTAGGGAAATGTTGTAAATATCTTTGAAGCCAAAATGTTGCCACAAACGATTCAGAAGCAGATCCATGTATTCTGCCCTGGCTAAAACCAAGCTTGTTACCGGATGATGATTGAGAAACTCTTGGCTTTGATCGGAGCTAAATTTCTCTAACTCTTGTTTGAGTTCTCCGATATTGATTTGTTCATCGGAAAAGGTAAGAGGGGACTGAAGTGTCATATTTGCCATCCGTGCAAGCTAATCTAGTTACAATCTAACAAATTTGTGGCAGATAAAAAATATCCCCGCCGAAGCAGGGATATAGTAAACAACGAGTGGTCGTCAGCTTTACGCGTTTTTCATTAGGCGAGGAATTGTATCGTCGCTACGAAGCGTCAGTACTTCACAACCTTCTTTTGTTACAACAATGGTATGTTCCCATTGCGCAGAGTTCTTGCCGTCGCCTGTGTAAACGGTCCAATCGTCTTGAGCGTCAACAGAGCAACCAAATTTACCTGCGTTAATCATCGGCTCAATAGTAAAGCACATGCCTTCTTTTAGTACGCGGCGGTCTTTGTTCTTGTAATGAACCACTTGTGGTTCTTCATGGAACTCATCGCCGATACCGTGGCCACAGAAGTCTTTCACAATAGAAAACTTGTTGCGAGGGTTGTTTTTGTTGTTCTCTTTGATGTATTTCTCGATAGCTGTACCGATGTCACCAACTGTTGAACCTGGCTTAACGGTACGCATACCAACATACAGTGCTTCTTGAGCAACCATGCATAGACGTTTGTTTGCAGGTGAAACATCACCGACTAGGAACATCTTAGAAGTGTCACCATGGTAACCTTGAGGACGCACGCTCAGATCCGCATTTTCGTCATTTGGAACGATTACGGTAATATCAACGTTTAAGATGTCGCCATCTTTTAGTACCGCCGGCTTCATTTGACCGTTGCTACCGATTTCGTCTTTTTCTGCTGGAATACCGTGGCATACGATATGGTTGATTGAAGTACAAATCGACTTAGGGAAACCATGGTAATCAAGCGGAGCAGAGTATGCGCCTTTTTCTAGAGCGTACTCATGACAGATTTTGTTCAACTCTTCTGTCGTCACACCAACTTTGATGTGTGGTTCGATCATTTCTAGAATCTCTGCGGCCAGCTTGCCCGCAATGCGCATGCGTTCTATTTCTTCAGCAGTTTTAATCTTGATTGACATTGGCTTTCTCTACTTATTCCTAAGCACGTAAACGTGCGAATGGCCGCATTCTATCAGACATCGGGGCGTTAACCCAAGTTAGATAGGAATATGCATCATTCTTAATTCGATCGTATGTTTAAAGTTTTGCTTATAAATAGGAGAAAGTGGCACGGTGAAGAAATAATTTTTACTAGCCACAGTGAGCTAAAATATGGTATAAAGCGCGCCGGAATAGAGGACTGTTCTCTTCGTTTAGCAAAGCTAAGCGGCGAAGCAAGCTTCATCCGAATAACCTTTTATCTTTAAATCACACACATTCCGTCACATATTCCGGGGTGCTGAGCAGAAGCTTGGTCGGAGTTATGGGGAATGTGGAGGCCTAACCCCATAGAGGAATTTAAAATGGCAACTGTATCAATGCGCGATATGCTAAAAGCTGGTGTTCACTTCGGTCACCAGACTCGTTACTGGAACCCAAAAATGAAGCCATTCATCTTTGGCGCTCGTAACAAAGTTCATATCATCAACCTAGAAAAAACTGTACCAATGTTCAACGACGCTCTAGCTGAACTAGCTAAAGTTGGCGAGAAGAAAGGTAAAGTTCTATTCGTAGGTACTAAGCGCGCTGCATCTGAAGCTGTTAAAGAAGCTGCAATCGCAAGCAACCAGTTTTACGTAAACAACCGCTGGTTAGGCGGTATGCTTACAAACTACAAAACAGTTCGTCAGTCTATCAAGCGTCTAAAAGATCTAGAGACTCAATCTCAAGACGGTACTTTTGACAAACTAACTAAGAAAGAAGCTCTAATGCGTACTCGCGAAATGGAGAAGCTAGAGAAATCTCTTGGTGGTATCAAAGACATGGGCGGCCTACCAGACGCTCTATTCGTAATCGACGCTGATCACGAACACATTGCAATTAAAGAAGCTAACAACCTAGGTATTCCAGTATACGCTGTGGTAGATACTAACTCTAACCCAGACGGCGTTGACTACGTAATCCCAGGTAACGACGACGCGATCCGCGCTGTACAGCTATACCTGAACGCTGCTGCTTCAGCAGTATCTGAAGGTCGTAACAAAGACGTAGCTGCAGTTGCTGAAAAAGACGGTTTCGTAGAAGCTGAATAATAGCGGCTCTGTGTCACACTTGGTCTATGTGAAACCTTTGTGTAGCATAAACTAAGTTATAGTTAGCAATGGGGGCCGACAATGTTAGGCCCCTGTTTTTTACCTTATTTCGAATCAAACGAGGAATACAGAATGGCAACTGTAACTGCTGCTCTAGTTAAAGAACTTCGCGAGCGTACTGGCGCTGGCATGATGGAATGTAAGAAAGCGCTTGTAGAAGCAAACGCTGACATCGAACTAGCAATTGAAAACATGCGTAAATCTGGCGCAGCGAAAGCAGCTAAGAAAGCTGGTAACGTTGCAGCTGAAGGCGCAATCATCATCAAAGAAGAAAACGGCGTTGCTGTTCTTCTTGAAGTTAACTGCCAAACTGACTTCGTTGCTAAAGACGGTAACTTCACTGCATTCGCAGAAGAAGTTGCAGCTGCAGCTCTAGCTTCAAAAGCGACTGTTGAAGAGCTACAAGCACAATTCGAAGACGCACGTGTAGCTCTTGTAGCTAAAATCGGTGAAAACATCACTATCCGTCGCGTAGAATACGTTCAAGGCACTGCAATTGCTTCTTACCGTCACGGTGAGAAAATCGGTGTTGTTGTTGCTGGTGAAGGCGACGCAGAAACTCTTAAGCACGTTGCAATGCACGTTGCTGCTTCTAAGCCTGAGTTCGTTAACCCAGAAGACGTACCAGCTGACGTAGTAGAAAAAGAGAAAGCGGTTCAAGTTGAAATCGCAATGAACGAAGGCAAGCCTGCTGAAATCGCTGAGAAGATGGTTGTTGGCCGCATGAAGAAATTCACTGGCGAGATCTCTCTAACAGGTCAAGCTTTCATCATGGAACCTAAGAAAACTGTAGGTGAAATGCTGAAAGAAAAAGGCGCTTCAGTTTCTACATTCGTTCGCCTAGAAGTAGGTGAAGGTATCGAGAAGAAAGAAGAAATGAGCTTCGCTGAAGAAGTTGCTGCAGCTCAAAAAGGTTAATCCTTAGAGACTGTATAAAGATTAGACCGTAGCCTTGGCTGCGGTCTTTTTATGAGCAGTGAACGATTAGCCGTGATGAATAGCCATAACTGAATTTGTGTCTATTCATGACTGTTAATCAACAACTCTCTTTGGAAGGTAAACTCCATGACTACGAACCCTAAACCAGCGTATCAACGTATTCTATTAAAACTGAGTGGTGAAGCTCTTCAAGGTGAAGACGGTTTTGGTATTGATCCTGCGGTCCTTGATCGCATGGCACAAGAAGTGAAAGAACTGGTTGAACTGGGTGTTCAGGTTGGTGTAGTTATCGGTGGCGGTAACTTGTTCCGTGGTGCAGGCCTTGCTGAAGCTGGTATGAACCGCGTAGTTGGTGACCACATGGGTATGCTTGCTACAGTAATGAATGGCCTAGCGATGCGCGATGCTCTTCACCGTGCATACGTGAATGCGCGCGTTATGTCTGCCATTCCTCTAAAAGGCGTATGTGACGACTATAATTGGGCTGATGCGATCCGTGAGCTTCGCCAAGGCCGTGTTGTCATCTTCTCTGCTGGTACGGGTAACCCGTTCTTTACAACGGATTCTGCTGCTTGCCTACGTGGTATTGAAATCGAAGCGGATGTTGTACTAAAAGCGACGAAAGTTGATGGTGTATTTACTGCTGACCCTGTAGCAAACCCAGACGCAGAGCTGTATGATAAGCTATCTTACGCAGAAGTTCTGGATAAAGAGCTGAAAGTGATGGACTTGGCGGCGTTTACGCTAGCTCGTGACCACAAAATGCCAATCCGCGTATTTAACATGAACAAGCCAGGCGCACTACGTCGCGTGGTTATGGGCGAAGCAGAAGGCACGCTAATCAACGAATAAGCTTGTCCCAAGGTGCCACCCAAAGCGTTAGGGTGGCGTTTGCTTTGCTCAACCGTTTTAGGCTTTCTTCAGGAAAGATGACATTTTTAAGGTGAAACTGTGATTAACGAAATCAAAAAAGACGCGCAAGAGCGCATGGATAAAAGCGTTGAAGCGCTTAAGAACAACCTTTCTAAAATTCGTACAGGTCGTGCACACCCAAGCCTACTATCTGGTATTTCTGTAGAATACTACGGTGCAGCAACACCTCTAAACCAAGTAGCAAACGTTATTGCTGAAGATGCACGTACACTTGCAATCACGGTTTTCGATAAAGAGCTGACTCCGAAAGTAGAAAAAGCGATCATGACGTCTGATCTTGGTCTAAATCCTATGTCTGCTGGTACTATCATCCGTGTTCCACTTCCACCACTAACGGAAGAGCGTCGTAAAGACCTAGTTAAGATTGTTCGTGGTGAAGCTGAAGGTGGTCGTGTTGCTGTTCGTAACATCCGTCGTGACGCAAACAACGATCTAAAAGCGCTTCTAAAAGATAAAGAAATCTCTGAAGATGAAGATCGTAAAGCACAAGACGAAATTCAAAAACTAACTGACGTTGCAGTTAAGAAGATCGATGAAGTTCTTGCTGCAAAAGAAAAAGAGTTGATGGAAGTTTAATACTCCCACACACATCACTGTTGGAAAACGCTGTGCTCACAGCTCAGCGTTTTTTTATGTTAGTCTATCCAACTGATGGAACTCAATTAACTCCCTATGCAAAATTCTCAAGCCTTCTCTGATTCCCTTCCTAAGCATATTGCCATCATTATGGACGGTAATGGCCGTTGGGCTAAGTCCAAAGGAAAACCTCGCGTATTTGGTCACAAAAAAGGCGTTAATGCCGTTCGTAAGACCGTGGCTGCTGCTTCAAAGCTTGGCATTAAAGCCATGACGCTATTTGCTTTTAGTAGTGAAAACTGGCGTCGTCCGGAGGAAGAAGTGGGTCTTTTGATGGAACTGTTTATCACGGTCCTGTCTAGTGAAGTAAAAAAACTACACAAAAATAATTTACGGTTGCGCGTGATCGGTGATACCAGTCGATTTAGTGAGCGTCTACAAAAGAAGATTGTAGAAGCTGAAAATCTAACGGCAGGTAACACGGGGATGGTGATCAACATTGCAGCCAATTATGGCGGTAAGTGGGACATCACAGAAGCGGCCAAAACGTTAGCGTTAAAAGCACGTAACGGTGAGATTCGTGTAGAGGATATCAATGAGCAGCTAATCACTGAGCATTTGACCATGGCAGACTTACCTGAAGTGGATCTTTTGATTCGTACCAGTGGAGAGTGTCGCATCAGCAACTTTATGTTGTGGCAAATGGCTTATGCAGAAATGTACTTTACACCCGAGTATTGGCCGGAATTCGACGAAGACAGCTTAGTTGAAGCTGTAACTTGGTTTATCAATCGAGAACGTCGTTTTGGCTGTACAGGTGAACAAATAAAGGCATTGATGGCAGCTCAATAAGGACTAGTTAGTTTGAAACAGAGAATAATAACAGCACTAATTTTAGCTCCCCTGGTTATTTTAGGCATTTTTAAATTACCCCTAATGGGCTTTATTGCCGCTTTAACTGCAATTACCCTATTAGGTTTTTGGGAGTGGACTCAATTTACAGGAAGCAACTCTCGCTTTGCTGCCCTCGTTCCGGCAGTCATTGTTACCGGACTTAGTTTTCTATATATTTCGCCTGACGCACATAGCCTCAACCATTTAGCAACGCCTCATTATGTTGTGCTGGGCCTTGGTTTTGTTTGGTGGATTATTGCTAGCTTAATGGCGATTACTTATCCCAAAACAACGAAATCTTGGCAAAATAATTTTGTTTTACGCCATGTGTTTGGTTTTCTGACATTAATTCCATTCCTTTGGAGTGTAGTTATTCTTAGAGCTCATGACATTACGGTAGATCCATACCACGGAGCAAAGCTCGTGTTATACGTTTGTTTCTTGGTATGGGCTGCAGATAGCGGTGCTTACTTTGCAGGCAAAAGCTTAGGCAAACGTAAAATGGCGCCACATGTCAGTCCGAATAAAACCATTGAAGGGCTTATTGGCGGCATTATCACGGCATTGATCGTGGCGTGGGCATTTGCTGATTGGTTTGATATTCAGTTCTCCAGTCCTGTCCATATGGTGTTGATTACGTTGGTTACTGTTGTTATATCAGTGCTCGGCGATCTGGTGGAAAGTATGTTCAAGCGTGTCTCAGGCATTAAAGACAGCAGCAACATTATCCCAGGACATGGCGGTGTGCTCGATCGTATTGACAGCCTAACCGCAGCATTCCCAGTTTTTGCTCTTCTTTACTACGTATTCTAATTTATCAGGAGCGGCATTGTCGCTCCTGAGCTTTCTAACGGTCTTACAACATGCAAAAGTTAACGATTCTTGGTGCTACTGGATCTATTGGTGCAAGCACGCTTAAAGTGGTCGAACAAAACCCAGAGCTGTTTTCTGTCGTTGCCTTAGCGGCAAGCACCAACGTTGAAAAGATGATCGGGCTATGTCGTCAGTGGCAACCTAAATACGCGGTAATGGCGGACAAAGCCGCAGCGATTCAACTCCAATCTGAGTTACATTTGGTTTCGCCAAACACCGAAGTATTAGGTGGTGTGGATGCTCTATGCCATATTGCTTCATTGGACGAAGTTGACAGTGTGATGGCTGCTATTGTCGGAGCGGCTGGTCTACTGCCTACCATGGCTGCTGTGAAAGCTGGTAAGCGAGTATTGTTGGCAAATAAAGAAGCACTGGTCATGTCAGGCCAGTTATTTATTGATGCCGTAGAAGAGTTTGGTGCGGAGCTACTTCCCGTCGATAGTGAACACAATGCTATTTTCCAGTGCTTACCACAGCAAGTACAAACCAATTTAGGTCGTTGTAATTTACAAGAACATGGCATTTCTCATATTTTGCTGACTGGTTCTGGTGGTCCTTTCCGTTACACTGACATCGCAGAACTGGAAAAGGTGACTCCTGAACAGGCGATCGCCCATCCAAACTGGTCGATGGGACCAAAGATTTCCGTTGACTCAGCCACGATGATGAACAAAGGCTTAGAGTATATCGAAGCTAAATGGTTGTTTAATGCGGCTCGCGAGCAGCTAAAGGTTATTATTCATCCGCAGTCTGTTATTCATTCAATGGTTCAATACCGCGATGGTTCGGTTTTGGCACAAATGGGTGAGCCGGATATGGCGACCCCTATTGCACTGACTATGTCATACCCATCAAGGGTTGAAGCTGGGGTTAAGCCACTAGACTTCACGCAAATTGGCGAATTGACGTTTTTGCAACCTGATTTTGCTCGTTACCCATGTCTAAAACTAGCAATTGACGCTTGTTATGAAGGTCAACATGCAACAACGGCACTGAATGCAGCGAATGAAGTCGCTGTTGATGCATTTTTAAATAACAGCCTAGGTTTTACGGATATCGCTCGCATCAATGAGTCTGTGTTGAATAAAATCAATGCAAGCTGCAAAGCTGAGAATGCGAATAGCTTGGAAAGCTTGTTAGAGCTAGATAGAATGGCACGAACTATTGCCCTAGAAACCATACGCGAGCGTATCTGATGACTGGTATATTGTGGAATCTCATTTCTTTTATCGTCGCACTGGGCATTCTTGTCGCTGTGCACGAGTTTGGGCACTTTTGGGTTGCTCGCCGTTGCGGCGTGAAAGTTGAAAAGTTTTCAATCGGTTTCGGTAAGTCTATCTGGAGTAAGGTAGGCAAAGACGGAACGGAGTACAGCATCTCAATGATCCCTCTCGGCGGCTATGTAAAAATGGTTGATAGCCGTGTTGATGAGGTGCCAGAACATGAGAAGCACTTAGCGTTTGATAAGAAGCCGCTATGGAAGCGAACCTCTATTGTTGCGGCAGGCCCTATCTTTAACTTCCTTTTCGCAATTTTCGCCTATTGGCTCGTATTTCTTATTGGTATCCCAGCAGTTAAGCCAGTAATTGGTGAAGTTACGCCCAATTCGATCGTCGCAGAAGCCGGAATTGAATCAGGAATGGAACTTAAATCGATATCTGGTATCAAAACTCCGGATTGGGAATCGGTAAATATGGGATTGATTTCTCATATTGGCGATGATTTGATGACAGTAACACTGACGTCAGCGAATGAAGTTGGTTCAGAAGTAACGAAAACTCTCGATCTGCGCGAATGGGAGTTCGACCCTGAAACTCAGTCTGCGATGCAGTCGTTAGGTTTTGCGCCGTATACACCGGAGGTATATCGCGTTATCGAACAGGTTTCGCAAGGTGGAGCGGCGGAAAAAGCAGGTGTGCTTCCAGGTGATGAGATTGTCGCTATTGGTGAACAACGCATCACGGAGTGGAAGCAAGTTGTTGAAGCGGTTCGCTCTAATCCTGATACACCGATTGAATTAACGGTATTGCGTCAGGGCTATGAGCAAACATTAACGCTGACGCCTGGTAGCCGTGAGCTAGCTAACAAAGAAGTCGTTGGTTTTGCAGGTATTGCACCTAAAGTCGCAGAATGGCCAGAAAGTTATCGCTTCGACCTTCAGTTTGGTGTATTCGAGTCAGTAGGTAAGGCGGTAGACAAAACCGGCCAAGTCATTGGCTTGACAATCAGCATGCTTAAGAAACTGATTGTTGGTGACGTTGGTCTGAATAATCTGAGTGGTCCAATATCAATAGCCAAAGGCGCAGGTGCGACGGCTGATTATGGCTTGGTCTACTTTTTAGGTTTTCTCGCTCTAATTAGTGTTAACCTAGGTATTATTAATCTCGTTCCTTTACCAATGTTGGATGGCGGTCATTTGTTGTTTTTTGCAATTGAAGCAGTCATTCGACGTCCCGTTCCTGAGAGAGTGCAGGAAATGGGTTTTAGAATTGGTGGTGCGATCATCTTCTCGCTCATGGCGTTAGCGCTATTTAATGATTTTACTCGTCTGTGATAGTTCAGAGACAAAAGCAGTAGCAAGGAATAATTAGAACAAGTATGGCGATTAAGCGAATTCTATTTGCAAGTTTACTGGCGACCAGTGTATCTGCAAATGGAGCAGAGAACTTCGTAGTTCAAGATATTGAAATCGATGGATTGCAGCGTGTAGCACTGGGTGCTGCGTTGTTGAAAATGCCTGTACGTGTCGGTGATACCATTGGCCAAGGCGATGTTGCAGAGATTATCCGTGCACTGTATGCATCTGGTAACTTTGAAGATGTGAAAGTGTTACGTGACGGCGGCGTTCTGATGGTTCAAGTCAAAGAGCGTCCTACCATTGCCAGCATCTCATTTTCTGGTAACAAAGCAATCAAGGACGAGCAGCTACAAGAAAACCTGAACGCATCTGGTGTTCGTGAAGGCGAAGCGCTTGACCGCACCACGCTAAGCAACATTGAAAAAGGCTTAGAAGACTTTTACTACAGCGTAGGTAAATACAACGCCACAGTAAAAGCTGTGGTGACTCCACTGCCACGTAACCGTTCTGACCTAAAGTTTGTCTTTACTGAAGGCGTGTCGGCAAAAATTCAGCAAATCAATTTTATCGGCAATGAAGTTTTCAGCGATGAGGACCTTCTTTCTCGTTTTAACTTGAATGTTGATGTGCCGTGGTGGAATTTCCTGTCTGACGAAAAGTACCAAAAACAAGTGCTTGCAGGTGATATTGAAGCGCTCAAATCATTCTATCTGGACCGCGGTTACTTAAAATTTAACGTTGATTCGACACAAGTTGCAATCTCTCCTGACAAGAAAGGGGTATACATTACTCTTGGCTTAGAAGAGGGAGAGGTTTATACCGTCAAGGACGTAAAGTTCCGTGGTGACTTGATCGGTGAGGAAGCGACGTTCGAACGACTTGTACCATTTGAAGACAATGAGACGTACAACGGCTCGTTGGTCACTTCAATGGAAGAGGGTATTAAACGTGTGCTTGGTGAGTCCGGCTACGCTTATCCACAAGTGAATACCATTCCTGAGTTTGACGACGAGAATCAAGAAGTTTCTTTGGTCGTTAACGTCGATCCAGGTAACCGTATTTACGTACGTGATATCCGCTTCACGGGTAATAACTCAACCAAAGATGAAGTTCTTCGTCGTGAAATGCGTCAGATGGAAGGCAGTTGGTTGAACTCGAAATCGATTGAAACGGGTAAAACTCGTCTAAACCGTTTGGGCTACTTTGAAAATGTTGAAGTACAAACCGTTCGAGTGCCAGGTAGTGATGATCAAGTCGACCTAGTTTACTCTGTCAAAGAAGCGAACTCTGGTAGCGTTAACTTCGGTGTTGGCTACGGTACCGAATCAGGCGTGAGCTTCCAGGTCGGTCTGCAACAAGATAACTTCATTGGTAGCGGTAACCGTGTTGGTATCAACGCGATGATGAATGACTACCAGAAAAACATCAGTCTAGATTACCGAGACCCGTACTGGAACTTAGACGGTGTTAGCTTAGGTGGTAAGGTCTTCTACAACGAATTTGAAGCGAAAGAAGCCAATATCGTTGACTATACCAACGAAAGCTATGGTGCGAGCTTAACGTGGGGCTTCCCATTCGATGAGCTGAACCGTTTTGAATTCGGTGTCGGTTATACGCACAACAAGATCGGTAACTTATCTCCTTACCTACAGGTAGAGCAGTTCTTAGAAGCGCAAAAAGATAATATAGATTCAAGTGGGGCATTGAATACGAACGACTTCGACTTCAATATCTCTTGGACACGTAATAACTTAAACCGTGGTTACTTCCCAACGGCAGGTAACCACCAACGTGCATTCTATAAAATGACCGTACCTGGCTCTGACGTTCAATACTTTAAACTGCAGTACGATGTTCGCCAGTATGTACCATTAACTAAAAAGCATGAGTTTACCCTCTTGTTCCGTGGCCGCTTAGGTTACGGTAATGGTTACGGTCAAACGGATGGTAACGATAACTTGTTCCCATTCTACGAAAACTACTACGCAGGTGGCTTTACATCGCTTCGTGGCTTTGGCTCAAACTCTGTTGGCCCTAAAGCGGTTTACCGCGATACATCCGGCTCTAACAATGGTACAGATATTGCGACAGATGATTCAGTCGGTGGTAACGCAGTCGCATTAGCAAGTATTGAGTTGATCGTTCCAACGCCGTTCGCATCAGAGGAAGTACAAAACCAAATTCGTACCAGTATCTTCTTTGATATGGCAAGTGTTTGGGATACCGAGTTTGATTATCGAGAAAATAGCAACATTTCGGGTGCTAACTACTACTACGATTACTCAGATCCAACCAACTACCGCTCTTCTTACGGTGCGGCGTTGCAGTGGATGTCTCCAATGGGGCCACTAGTATTCTCACTAGCGAAACCAATTAAGAAATTTGATGGCGATGATGAAGAGTTCTTCACATTCACTATCGGTAGAACTTTCTAAAGAGGAAAATATTTTGAATAAAATGATCAAAGCGGCTGGGATTGGCCTTCTTGTACTGAGCTCTTCAATGTTTGCAAATGCGGCAGAAGCTGCACAGAAAATTGCTTATGTAAATACAGCTCAAGTTTTCCAAGCTCTTCCTCAACGTGAAGTTGTACTACAAAAAATGCAGAAAGACTTCAAAAGCAAAGCTGATGAACTGAAGTCAATCCAAGCACAAGCTAAAACAAAGATTGAGAAGCTACAACGTGACGGCGAGCTTTTGGGTCAAGACGAAGTTGAAAAGCTACGTATCGATATCGCGAAGCTAGACAGCGAGTACAAAGTGAAAGCACAAGCACTTGAAAAAGCAAGTGCGCGTCGTGAAGCTGAAGAAAAAGCGAAGCTTTTCAAAACGATTCAAGATGCAGTTAAGAAAGTCGCAGACAAAAATGGTTACGATCTTGTGATTGATATCTCTGCTTTGCAGTACGGCAAGCCAGAATACAATATCTCTGAAGACGTAATTAAAGCTCTAAAATAAGAAGTTATGAAGACATTAACATTAGCCGAATTGGCGACAATTACCGGGGGTGAGCTGTTTGGTGACGAGTCTCTCGTTGTAAGCCGTGTTGCCCCAATGGATAAAGCACAAGAAGGTGATGTAACCTTCTTGTCTAACCCAAAATACGCAAAACACCTTTCTGAGTGCCAAGCTACCGTTGTTATGGTAAAGGCTGAGCATAAAGAGCAATGCGTTGGAAATGCGCTAGTGGTTTCGGACCCTTATGTCGCATTTGCTCGTGTGGTCCAAGCGATGGATACCACACCAAAACCGGCAGACGATATTGCACCAAGTGCTGTGATTGCCGCTGACGTTAAGATGGGTGAGAACGTTACAATCGGCGCTAACGCCGTGATTGAAACGGGCGTGGAACTCGGCGACAACGTAAGCGTTGGCGCTGGTTGTTTTATCGGTAAGAACGCCAAGCTAGGGAATAACACCAAGCTTTGGGCTAATGTCACTATCTACCATGAAGTGTCATTGGGTGATGACTGTCTTGTTCAATCGGGCACCGTCATTGGCTCTGATGGCTTCGGTTATGCGAATGACAAAGGCGAGTGGATTAAAATTCCTCAGCTTGGTTCAGTGCGTATCGGTAACCGCGTTGAGATTGGTGCTTGTACTACGATTGACCGCGGTGCACTCGAAGATACTATCATTGAAGACAATGTCATTCTTGATAACCAACTTCAAATCGCGCACAACGTGCAGATCGGATATGGTACCGTGATGCCTGGTGGTACTATTGTCGCGGGCAGTACAAAAATTGGTAAGTACTGCCAGATTGGCGGCGCGTCTGTTCTGAATGGCCATATCACTATCGCAGATGGTGTGGCGATTACAGGTATGGGCATGGTAATGCGCAGTATCGAAGAAAAAGGCCTTTACTCATCAGGTATTCCACTACAAACGAACAGAGAGTGGCGTAAAACTGCAACTCGAGTTCACCGTATTGATGAGATGAATAAGCGCCTAAAAGCGGTTGAAAAACAGCTGGAACAGAAAGAAGAAATTTAGAGCCAGTTATCTTTCGCTCTGTATTTAACACGAAGGCTAATAAGCTCTAGTTCCATATTCTGTAAGAAGACTCGCGAAATGCGGGTCTTTTTCTTCTATAATGACGCGCTCTAAGTAGATTTAACTCCAAGATGGTGCGTATTTTGCTAGTATATTGCAAAGCGATTCGGCTTTACGACCTGTTGCCACGTTTGCCATCTTGGCGGCAAAAAATTGATATAGGAAGACGACTTTGACTACTGAAAAGAAAACGATGAACATCTCTGAAATTCAAGAGCTACTACCTCATCGCTACCCATTCTTATTGATCGACCGAGTGATAGACTTCCAAGAAGAGAAGTACCTTCACGCGATTAAAAACGTGTCGGTTAACGAACCTCAGTTCACAGGTCACTTTCCTCAACTACCAGTATTCCCAGGTGTTTTGATTTTAGAAGCAATGGCTCAGGCAACAGGCTTACTTGCATTTAAATCATTTGGTGCACCAACAGAAAATGAACTGTACTACTTTGCAAGCGTAGACGGCGCGAAATTCCGTAAACCAGTGGTTCCGGGCGACCAATTGGTTATTGAGGTAGAATTTCTGAAAGAACGTCGCGGCATTGCTGCATTTAGCGGTGTAGCAAAAGTTGACGGCGAAGTGGTATGTTCTGCAGAACTGAAGTGTGCTCGTCGAGAGTTTTAATATGATTCATGAAACCGCTAAAATCCACCCGGCAGCGGTGGTAGAAGAGGGTGCCAAAATTGGTGCTAACGTAACGGTAGGTCCTTTTACGTACATCACCTCTACGGTTGAAATTGGTGAAGGCACAGAAGTGATGTCTCACGTTGTGATCAAAGGTCACACGACTATTGGCAAAGATAACCGTATTTTCCCGCATGCTGTCATTGGCGAAGAAAACCAAGACAAAAAATACGGTGGTGAAGACACAACTGTGGTTATCGGTGATCGTAACGTCATTCGTGAAGCGGTCCAAGTTCACCGCGGCACAGTGCAAGACAAAGCAACCACGATCATTGGTGATGACAACTTATTATGTGTGAATGCACACATTGCGCACGATGTTGTTATTGGTAACCATACTCATATCGGTAATAACTCGATTCTTGGTGGTCACGTTACTGTTGAAGATTATGCCGGTGTGATGGCACTGTCTGCGATTCATCCGTTTTGTACAGTGGGCGCCTACGCGTACATTGGCGGCTGCTCAGCAGTGGTGCAAGATGTCCCAGCTTACGTACTCGCGCAAGGTAACCACGCGACTCCTTTCGGCTTGAACCTTGTTGGCTTGAAGCGTAACGGCTTTGAGAAACCAGAGATTCGTGCGCTGCAAAAAGCGTATAAAGAAATCTATCGTTCAGGTAAGACGCTAGAAGAAGTGAAGCCTATTCTGGCTGAAATGGCTCAAGAGTGGCCGGCTGTGAAGCGTTTCTCAGATATTCTGGAAACGACGGAACGTGGCATTATTCGTTAATTGGCGAATGAACCAATAAATAAAAAGATCGTGACCGAATTTGAGGTTACGATCTTTTTGTGTTTTATGGATAAGGCAAACCGTTATCCATAGCGCACAGGAAAAATAGCGAAGTAGATATGGAAAGACCATTACGTATTGGCATCATTGCCGGAGAATTGTCTGGCGATACGCTAGGTGAAGGCTTTATCAAAGCAGTAAAGCAGCAATATCCAGACGCTGAGTTCGTAGGCATTGGCGGTCCGAAAATGATAGCCCAAGGTTGCGAGTCTCTGTTTGATATGGAAGAGCTTGCGGTGATGGGATTAGTCGAGGTTTTAGGCCGCTTACCGAGACTTCTTAAAGTGAAAGCTGAGCTCGTTCAGTATTTTACTCAGAATCCGCCTGATGTTTTCATCGGGATCGATGCTCCTGACTTCAACTTACGCCTGGAGCTTGACCTCAAGCAAGCGGGCATTAAAACCGTTCATTACGTGAGTCCGTCTGTTTGGGCTTGGCGTCAGAAGCGCATCTTTAAAATAGAAGCGGCAACGAACTTGGTGTTAGCATTTCTTCCTTTTGAAAAAGCGTTCTACGACAAATTTAATGTACCTTGCGAGTTCATTGGTCATACCTTGGCTGATTCCATCCCACTTGAATCAGAACAAGCGCCTGCACGTGAGTTGCTTGGTTTAGAACAAGATAAAAAGTGGCTTGCTGTCCTGCCAGGCAGTCGTGGTAGCGAGTTAAAAATGCTCTCTGAGCCATTTATTGAAACCTGCAAGTTACTTCATGAAAAATTTCCAGAACTGGGGTTTGTTGTCGCGCTTGTTAATCAAAAACGCCGAGAGCAGTTTGAGCTAGCATGGAAAGAGCTCGCGCCAGAGTTGGACTTCAAGTTAGTTGATGACACCGCACGCAACGTCATCACCGCATCCGATGCCGTGATGCTGGCCTCTGGTACCGTAGCGTTGGAGTGTATGCTTCTCAAGCGTCCAATGGTGGTGGGTTATCGTGTGAATGCATTTACCGCTTTCTTAGCTAAACGTTTATTGAAAACGAAGTATGTGTCATTGCCGAATATCTTGGCGGATGATGAGCTCGTCAAAGAATATCTACAAGATGAGTGCATACCAGAAAATTTGTTTGCTGAGGTTTCTCGCTTATTGGAAAGCGACAATAAACCGATGTTAGATAAGTTTACGGAAATGCATCATTGGATCCGTAAAGATGCGGATCAACAAGCCGCAAACGCGGTTCTAAAACTGATTGAAAAATAGAGATTTATCATGGCTGTTAAACCAAAAGCGACCAAAACCAAAGTTGAACTCCCTCCGTTTGAATATCCGCAAGGTTACCAGCTTGTGGCCGGAGTCGACGAGGTCGGACGTGGCCCTTTGGTGGGAGACGTCGTCACCGCTGCGGTTATCCTTGATCCTAACAATCCTATTGAAGGTTTGAACGATTCGAAAAAATTGACCGAAAAGAAACGCATGGCGCTGCTTCCTGAAATTAAAGAAAAAGCATTGGCGTGGGCGGTCGGGCGCTGTTCTCCTGAAGAAATCGATCAACTGAATATTTTGCAGGCGACTATGGTTGCGATGCAGCGTGCAGTGGCGGGGTTAAAGGTTCAACCTGATTTGGTGTTGATTGATGGTAATCGTTGTCCGGAGCTGCCAATGGATGCTCAAGCTGTAGTAAAAGGCGATCTACGCGTTGCCGAAATCAGTGCGGCTTCCATTATTGCCAAAGTCGTGCGTGACCAAGAGATGGAAGAGTTGGATAAACTTCATCCACAATTTGGCTTCGCGAAGCACAAAGGTTATCCAACTAAAGCGCACTTTGAAGCGATTGAGCAACACGGAGTGATCAGTGAACACCGCAAGAGTTTCAAGCCAGTAAAAAAAGCGTTAGGCATAGAATAATCAAACGATCTAATTGGTGTTATAAACCCAACCTCTTTAGGTTAGAATCCCCAACAAAATAGAGTTACACGGTACCTGTTAATGTCAGATCCCAAATTCATCCACCTGCGTGTTCATAGTGACTTCTCGATGGTGGATGGCCTCAACAAAGTTCCGCCAATCGTAAAGAAAGTTGCTGAGCTCGGTATGCCCGCAATGGCGTTGACCGACTTTACCAACCTATGTGGTTTGGTGAAGTTTTACGGTACGGCGCATGGCAGTGGTGTTAAACCGATCATTGGTGCTGACTTTAAAATGCAGTCGGACGAGTTTGGTGAAGAGCTGACTCAAGTGACTTTGCTTGCGGCGGATAATGTGGGTTATAAGAACCTGACGTTATTGATATCAAAAGCGTACTTACGTGGACATGTTCAACACCACCCTGTGATTGATAAAGCCTGGTTGGCTGAAATGTCTGAAGGCCTGATTGTATTATCCGGCGGTAAAAGCGGGGAAATTGGTCGCGGCCTTTTGAAAGGCAACCGTCAAATAGTGCAAGGGTGTGTTGATTTTTATAAACAGCATTTTCCAGATCGCTTTTATCTTGAGTTACTTCGTACCGGTCGTCCAGATGAAGAAACTTATCTTCACTTTGCAGTTGAATTGGCAGAGCAGCAAGACTTGCCAGTAGTGGCGACCAATGAAGTTGTATTCCTGAGTCCAGACCTATTTGATGCTCATGAAATACGCGTAGCGATTCACGATGGTTACACATTAGAAGATCCGCGCAGGCCAAAAAACTACAGTCCGCAGCAATATCTTCGTACAGAAGAAGAAATGTGCGAGCTGTTTGCTGATATTCCTGAAGCGTTAGAAAACAGTGTCGAGATAGCGAAGCGTTGTAACGTGACTGTGCGCTTAGGGGAGTACTTCCTACCAGCCTTCCCAACCGAAGGGATGAAAGAGACTGAGTTCCTAGTCATGAAATCCCGAGAGGGGTTGGAAGAGCGTTTAGAGTTCCTATTTCCAGATGAGGAAGAGAGAAAACGTCGCCGCCCTGAATATGATGAACGTCTTCAGATAGAGCTAGATGTTATCAACCAAATGGGATTTCCTGGTTACTTCTTGATCGTAATGGAGTTCATCCAGTGGTCAAAAGATAATGGAATTCCTGTAGGTCCTGGACGTGGTTCCGGTGCAGGTTCTTTGGTGGCTTACGCACTAAAAATCACCGATCTGGATCCACTAGAATACGACTTGCTGTTCGAACGTTTCTTGAACCCAGAACGTGTTTCGATGCCCGATTTCGACGTCGATTTCTGTATGGATAAACGTGACCAGGTTATTGACCACGTTGCAGAAATGTATGGTCGCGACGCGGTGTCTCAGATCATCACGTTTGGTACCATGGCGGCAAAAGCGGTAATCCGTGACGTTGGCCGCGTATTGGGCCATCCATTTGGTTTTGTTGATCGTATTTCAAAGCTGATCCCGCCCGATCCAGGCATGACGCTAGATAAGGCGTTTAAAGCTGAACCTGCACTACCTGAATTGTATGAGGCCGATGAGGAAGTTAAAGAACTCATCGACATGTGTCATATTTTGGAAGGCTGTACGCGAAACGCCGGTAAACACGCTGGTGGTGTTGTAATTTCACCTACAACAATTACCGATTTTGCGCCAATTTATGCAGACGCTGAAGGTCACTTCCCGGTTACTCAATTTGATAAAAACGATGTTGAGACCGCTGGCCTAGTTAAGTTTGACTTCTTGGGTTTACGTACCTTAACCATTATTGACTGGGCGTTAGGGCTGATTAACCCACGTCTAGAGCGAGAAGGTAAGGAGCCGGTTCAAATTGAATCCATACCGTTAGAAGACCCTGCCTCTTTCCGTTTGTTGCAAAACTCTGAAACGACAGCAGTATTCCAGCTTGAATCTCGAGGCATGAAAGAGCTGATCAAGCGACTTCAGCCAGACTGTTTCGAAGACATTATCGCATTGGTAGCACTCTTCCGTCCGGGTCCTTTGCAATCGGGCATGGTAGATAACTTTATCGACCGTAAACATGGTCGAGAGGCGATCTCTTATCCAGATGAAAAGTGGCAACACGAGTCGCTAAAAGAGACGCTTGATCCAACCTACGGCATCATCCTGTACCAAGAGCAGGTAATGCAGATTGCGCAGATCTTAGCGGGTTACACGCTAGGTGGTGCGGACATGCTCCGTCGTGCAATGGGTAAGAAAAAGCCAGAAGAGATGGCAAAACAACGTGCTATCTTTGAAGAAGGTGCGATAAAGAACGGTATCGATGGCGAGTTGGCGATGAAAATCTTCGACTTGGTAGAGAAGTTCGCTGGTTATGGTTTTAACAAATCGCACTCTGCTGCTTATGCATTGGTTTCTTATCAGACTCTTTGGCTGAAAACCCATTATCCTGCCGAATTTATGGCCGCGGTAATGACAGCTGATATGGATAACACGGAAAAAGTCGTTGGCTTGGTCGATGAGTGTTTCCGTATGAAGCTCACCGTGCTGCCACCAGACATCAACTCTGGCCTATATCGCTTTAATGTTGATGAAAATGGCGCAATTGTTTACGGTATTGGTGCGATAAAAGGGGTAGGTGAGGGCCCTATCGATGCGATTCTTGAGGCGAGAAATAATGGTGGTCACTTTAAAGACCTATTTGATTTCTGTGCTCGAGTTGATCTAAAACGCGTCAATAAACGAGTGATAGAGAAGCTGATTTACGCGGGCGCGTTGGATCGACTAGGCCCACACCGCGCGGCGATGATGGCGTCACTCAATGATGCGGTAAAAGCAGCAAGTCAACATCACCAAGCTGAGGCGTTTGGTCAAACGGATATGTTTGGTGTGCTAACGGATGCGCCTGAAGAAGTAGAGCATAAGTATACGCAGGTTCCGCCTTGGCCAGAAAAAGTGTGGTTAGAGGGCGAGCGTGATACCCTAGGTCTATATTTGACAGGGCACCCAATTAACGCCTACGTAAAGGAACTAAACAAATACACCAGTTGTCGACTAAAAGACGCAACGCCCACTCGCCGCGATCAATCTGTCACGGTAGCCGGCCTGGTTATTGCCGCTCGTGTAATGACGACCAAGCGTGGTACACGAATTGGTATTATGACACTGGATGACCGAAGTGGTCGTATGGAAGTGATGTTGTTCTCCGATGCGCTGGATCGATACGCTGAACTTCTCGAAAAAGACAGAATTTTGGTCGTTTCTGGACAGGTCAGCTTTGATGACTTCAACGGTGGCCTTAAAATGTCGGCGCGTGAAGTTATGGATCTCGGCAGTGCGCGCGAGAAATACGCTCGTGGTTTGTCGGTATCGATAGATGCAAATCAGATCAACGATCAGTTTTTTGAGCAGTTCAGCCGTATTTTAGAACCGCACAAAGCCGGAACCGTACCCGTCAATGTATACTACCAGCGTGCCGACGCCAGAGCGCGGTTAACATTGGGCACCGAGTGGCGAGTAACGCCAAGTGATACATTGCTCGACGATTTAAAACAGTTGCTTGGCAAAAGCCAGGTAGAACTCGAATTTAACTAAAAATTCAGCGCAATATGTTAGACGCTGAGTAAACAAGGATTCATAGATGAGCCTAAACTTTCTTGAATTTGAAAAGCCAATTGCAGAACTAGAAGCGAAAATTGAAGCATTACGTGATGTCTCTCGTCACGGTGGTGATTCTGCGATTGACCTGGATAAAGAAATCGAACAGCTTGAGAAGAAAAGCTTAGAGCTGAAGAAAAAAACCTTCAGTGACCTAGGTGCATGGGAAACAGCTCAACTGGCTCGTCACCCACTACGTCCTTACACGCTGGATTACATCCAACATGCTTTTGAGGAATTTGATGAATTAGCGGGTGACCGCGCGTTTGCAGATGACAAAGCGATTGTGGGTGGTATGGCTCGCCTTGAAGGCCGTCCTGTGATGATCATCGGTCATCAAAAAGGTCGTGAAACCAAAGAGAAAGTGAAACGTAACTTTGGTATGCCAAAACCAGAAGGTTACCGTAAAGCGCTACGTTTGATGGAAATGGCAGAGCGTTTCAATATGCCAATCATCACATTTATCGACACGGCTGGTGCGTATCCAGGTGTGGGCGCAGAAGAGCGTGGTCAATCTGAAGCTATCGCGAAAAACCTAAAAGTGATGTCTGGTCTTAAAGTGCCAGTAATCTGTAACGTTGTTGGTGAAGGTGGTTCAGGCGGCGCACTAGCAATTGGTGTAGGCGACTACGTGAACATGCTTCAGTACTCTACGTACTCAGTAATCTCTCCTGAAGGTTGTGCTTCAATCCTATGGCGTGATTCTGACAAAGCGCCGCAAGCGGCAGAAGCGATGGGTCTAACTGCTCCTCGTCTTAAAGAGCTTGAACTGATCGACGAAATCATTGAAGAGCCACTAGGCGGCGCTCATCGCGATCATGTTCAAATGGCAGCGAATATGAAAGCGACACTACTTCGTCAGCTAGAAGATCTAGAACAATTGGATGAAGAGACGCTACGTGAACGTCGTTACCAGCGCCTAATGAGCTACGGTTACTGTTAATTTCGGTGATTGCAATTAAGCGTTAGCTGATATCTCAAGTGATAACAGTTAAAATAGAAAGGGTTGGATGAGAGTCCAGCCCTTTTTTGTACCTATCGGATCGCTTATGGAATCGCTTTACCCGCATTTTGCTCAAGTTCTCGGCCGCTACTATCAATCAGGCACTAAGGTTGTCTTGGCGTTTAGCGGAGGAGTGGATTCACGTCTTTTACTCGAATTACTCAGTCGCTATCAACAAGCGCATTCGATAGAGTGCCACGCCGTATATGTGCACCATGGTTTGAGCTCGAATGCCGATGATTGGGCTGATAAATGCCTACTGTGGGCAAAACAAGTGGGGATATCATGCTCGATTGAGCGAGTGAGCTTAGACATCAGCAATGGTGAAAGTATTGAACTTCTTGCTCGTGAAGCTCGCTATCAAGCCTTAACTAAGTACGTTCAAGAAGGCGATATACTGTTGACCGGCCAACATGCTGATGATCAACTAGAGACTTTTCTCCTTGCTCTTAAGCGAGGCAGCGGGCCAAAAGGGTTATCTTCGATGGCGGAGAGTATGCCGTTTTCTAGTGGGTCCCTAGTTCGACCATTGCTTACTATCAAGCGGAAGACCATCGAAGACGCGGCTACTAAATTAGGTTTGGAGTGGGTGGAAGACGAAAGCAACCAAGATACTCGTTATGATCGTAACTTTCTTCGTCATTGTGTTATCCCTGAATTGTCTGGTCGCTGGCCTAGTATCCATCAAGCGGTTCAGCGCAGTGCAAGCTTATGTGCTCAACAAGAAGCGCTATTGGATGAACTATTGAGCGCGGTGTTTGAACGCGCTTTACAAACGGATCTAAGTTTGAGTATTGAAGAACTGGCTAAGCACAGTGAATTAGCGCGTGCGCGCTTGATTCGTATGTGGCTGGCTAAGCTTAATACTAGTATGCCGACTCAGGTACAACTCAATCTTATCTGGAATGAAGTCGCATTAGCTCAGCAAGATGCCAACCCCAAACTACAACTTAAACAAGGTGAAGTGCGCCGTTTTCGAAATCGTCTCTATTGGGTAACGGAAATCGCTGACGTCACTGAGTGGCAAAGTACGATTCAAGTCGATACCGTTTTATCGCTTCCAGAGCGGCTAGGGGAGCTGACCTTAACGACGAGTTCTAGCAACGCAACGATTGCGCTTCCGAGTCAGCCAGAATTGCTTCGCGTGACCTTTAATCCGGAAGGCTTATCAGCGCATCCAACCACGCGTAATCACAGTCGAAAACTGAAGAAGTTGTTCCAAGAATACAATGTGCCAAGCTGGCTGCGTCGTCAAATTCCGATTTTGATGTATCAAGACCGAGTCGTTGCTGTGGCAGATCTGTTCGTTGATCTGGCGTTTAATGGTCAAGATTGTGAACTTATTTGGCACAGGTAATGGAAATTCATGCCACAATGTCGATTATAAAATATAAAAATCCTTAAATAATAATTGATTAGGTGAAGCAATGAAGAAAACAATCATGGGCGCAATGGTGGCGCTAACCATGCTCAGTGGGCAGGCTCTAGCAGCGGGAGATGCCACAGCAGGTCAAGCAAAGGCAGGAGTATGCGCTGCGTGTCATGGCGCCGACGGCATTGCTGTCATTCCGGGTTACCCAAACCTGAAAGGGCAAAACGAGCAATACATTATCAGTTCAATTAAAGCCTATAAAAACAAAGAGCGAACAGGTGGTCTTGCTGCCGTTATGCAAGCTCAAGCTTCACTGTTGTCTGATGAAGATATCGCAAATCTAGCGGCTTACTACGCAAGTTTGAAGTAAACGCGAGTCTGAAAAAGCTTGGACGATTGGGCATTGAGCAGTCCTCACTGGGGTTTTATCAACTCACGATATTCGCTATGTTAATTTGCTCAATCTGGATTTTCGCTGGTGGATCAGAGACAAACATTGAATGTTGCGAAACGCTAAACGATAATAAGCGCAATCGATTGAAGCTTAAGGGATGAACATGAAAAAAATTGAAGCGATTATCAAGCCATTTAAATTGGATGATGTTCGAGAAGCGCTAGCTGAAGTTGGCATTACAGGGATGACCGTCTCTGAAGTGAAAGGCTTTGGTCGCCAAAAAGGTCACACCGAGCTTTACCGTGGTGCAGAGTACATGGTGGACTTTCTGCCTAAAGTGAAGCTCGAAATCGTTGTAACGGAAGATGTGGCTGATAAATGCGTAGAGACGATCATTGAAACCGCGCAAACTGGCAAAATTGGTGATGGTAAAATCTTTGTGACTGATGTTGAGCGTGTGGTTCGTATTCGTACTGGTGAAGAAGACGAAGACGCGATCTAAGGTTTCTTGTTACCTGTCTCGTATTTATTATGCTAAAAGGGAGCCAAGTGGCTCCTTTTTTGTTTTTTACTTTCAGTGAAATCCAATAACCCGAGGTTGGTTGTTCCAGTTTTAGGGTGTGTATATTCAGGTTTGTCGTATGTTTAAGCGTTTTTTTCTGGCGTTAGCTTTTCTTATTATGGCGGTATTGGTCGGCTTCCAGGTTATTTTCACCGTACCAGATCAGCCGCAAATCATTACTCAAACAGGTTCAGAGCTGACGCAGGATATTAGGTGTATCGAATTTAGCGGCTCAAAAGCTCTGGATCAGGGCGGTGAAATCAATGTACTTGTCTGGAATATCTACAAACAGAACCGGACTAATTGGCAAAGCGCACTCAATGAATTCTCTGCTGATAAGCAGCTGCTGTTATTGCAAGAAGCCAGCATGACACCATCTTTTAAGCAATGGTTGGTGGATGGCAACTGGGTCAGCAACCAAGTGAGTGCCTTTAAGGCGCTGGGCAGCGGTGCGGGTGTGATTAGTATCGCTCAAGGGCAACCAGAAAAAGCCTGTGCTTATACGTCTAAAGAGCCTTGGCTGCGTTTACCCAAGTCTGCACTATACAGCCAATATCAATTAAGCAATGGCGAGAGACTCGCTGTGGTGAATGTACATGCGATTAACTTCACGGTTGGCACGCAAGAGTATGTCTCTCAGCTAACGGCTCTTGAAATGCTTTTAAAGCATCATACAGGGCCGATCCTATTCGCTGGAGACTTCAATAGTTGGAGTGAATCTCGCGTTAATGCGATGCGACAGGCCTTAAAAGCCGCGGACTTGCAAGAAGTGACGTTCTCGCCTGATCATCGAGTCCAATTTATAACGGGATTACCGTTGGATCACGTATTTTACCGAGGACTGACCCTCAAATACGCGAAAGCGCCGCAGAGCGACGCTTCCGATCATAACCCATTGTTACTGTCATTTACGTTAGATGACTAGCTTAGGTCACCACAATATAAAGCGCCCAAATAACGTAGAAGAATACCCATGGCAGGCTTGCAATCACCAAGGCTTGCCCACGTTCAAACTCAGTCCAAGTAAGCACAACACCGTAGCCCAGTACAATGTACCAAGGCAGCAGTAGTGGTAGTGAGCTGGCAAAATGCGACCACTCGTTGGTGAGTGGCAGTTTTAATAGACCATTGAGGCTGTTTAAATCTGCTGCGTAAGTCATCACCTGGCCATGCTTGAGCAATAGGCTCGCGTAGCTTGCTATATCGCCTAGTACTGCTGGGAATAAGATTGCACACGACGCGGCAAACCACTTCCAGTAACCATATTGTTGCTTGCTTGCCTTCGTTGCAAGAAAGAACCAAAGCGCAAGCAACAGTAAGGTGGCAAAGCGATTGAATACATCATTGATGATCGCACTGGCCATTAGCGTGTTTGGCTCTAATAGATCAATCTGCTTTGGGTCGATTTGCTGAAACTGCGCAGCAAGTTGGTCACTGAGCCAATTGAAATCGACATTCGAAAAGTAAGCACCCCAAAATAAAAACGGACTAAGCATCAAGAAGATGAACGGTTGCCATCCCCATCCGCCGCGTTGGTAAAGTGCTAGAAAGCAAGATGTTGGAGAACGAAAAATGTCCAACAGCATCACAAGTGGGTTGCTTGATGGGTTCATACACTTACCTTCGTTACGTCAACGTACAACTTAAGCTTTTGACCTGGTTGTAAGTATTTTTTCTTGTGTAGCGAGTTCCATTTCACGATGTCGTTCGTTTTTACTTTGAACTTGCTTGCAATGCCGCTAATGGTGTCACCAGAGCGAACGTTGTAGAAAACGGTACGGATCACAGCACCTTTGTCTGAGTCCTTCCAAATCACGAGCTTTTGACCAACGCGCAATGGATCTTTAGGGCCCATGCCATTCCATTTTGCTAACGATTTATACGACACTTTATTTTCACGTGCGATTGACCACAAACTCTCTCCAGACTGAACGACATGAGTGAGCTTGAGTTGTCCACGAGCACGTGATTGAGTCTTGCTTAATCGATTTTGTGCCGTTAGTGCGTATTTCGCATCGTCTTTTGTTGACGTCGGAATCAGTAGGTACTGGCCAATACGAATATTGTTATTCGACAGGCCGTTTGCACGTCGAATCACTTTTGTGGTTGTGCCGTATTTATTAGCTAGCACACTTAAAGAGTCACCAGACTTCACCTTGTAGCGAGCGACCTTCATCCCTTTACCACGGTTTTTCTCCACCTTAGTGAGAAAAGTCTCTTTTTTCTCTACCGGAATCAAAAGTTGGTGCGGACCTTCAGGCGCAGTCGACCATTGGTTGTATGCAGGGTTGTAACTTTGTAACTCTTTCACACCAATGCCGGCATAATCTGCTGCAATGGCCAGGTCAAGCTGTTCTTTCGGATCGACAAGCGTTAGAACAGGTTTGTTTGGAATCGCAGGAATATTAAGTCCGTACTTGTCTTGGTTTGCGATGACGTCAGCCAAGGCTAGCAGCTTAGGTACGTAACTGCTGGTCTCTTTTGGTAAGTCCAATGAGAAGAAATCGATAGGTTTACCGAGCTTTTTATTTTTACGAATTGCGCTAGAAACACGGCCACCACCACTGTTGTAAGCAGCAATTGCATGCTCCCAGCTACCATCAAAACGCTCGTTTAGTTGTACAAGGTAGTCCAGTGCGGCATCCGTTGCTGCTGCCACATCTCGGCGACCGTCATACCAGTAGTTTTGCTCTAGTCCCATCATCTTTCCGGTGCCAGGGACAAATTGCCACAATCCAGCTGCACTACCGTGTGAGTATGCAAAGGCATCGAATGAGCTTTCCACCACAGGAAGCAAAGCAAGCTCCATTGGAAGTCCACGCTCTTCGATACGTTTTGTGATCATGTATAGAAAAGGAGTCGCTCGCTTAGACACCGTGTAAAGGTGATTCGGGTGCTTTAGATACCACGTACGGTAGTAGTCCACTTTCTTATGGTTTGGGATATCCATTTCAAGTTGCATGGCGATACGTTGCCATACATCTTCTTGTTCCTGAGGGGAAAGAACTTTAGGCGCGTCGTTAGCGGATTTTTTTGCTAAAGACGATGTGTTGCCCGGTTGAGCCTTCGCTGCATTTTGTTTTGCAGTCTGCTCAGATTTATTGGTTTCTGGTGTAGAAGACGTTGAGTCTGACTGAGTCAATTGACAGCCAGATAATAACAACGCCAACGCCCAGGTATACTTCAAACGCATGGATTCAGCCTATTTAGGGCCTTTTTATCTTCACCTGCCTGTCGCGCAACACAATGTGCGTGGCAGTCGCAAGATAATAGACATCTTTTAAACACTAACTAATTAATAGAGGCAAAGAGCTTCTAAATTATGCAATGGGGAGAAATTCAAATAGATTTATATCAACCCCCAAACGTAAGAGAAGCGCCAGTGGCGCTTCTCGAAAAATCAGCCCCTGATAATACTGGGGTCTTGCAAACTTACAAGCAGAAAATGGTTAAAATTCGTTCTTCCACTCACGCAAAGCAGTAAAAACCGAGCATGGATCGCTATTTTTAATACGACTAGCAACAGATTGAACCACGTCAGGATTGGTGGTTCGCAAGAACGGATTAATCCACTTTTCTTTGCGTATTGTTGTTGGAAGTGTCGGAATGTTTAGGGCTCGCAGTCGGTTTACATCATCGCGATATTGACGTAGCTGCTCATTATCAGGCTCAACCGCTAAAGCAAACGCCACGTTACTCGCGGTGTATTCATGCGCGCAGAAGACTTGAGTTTCTTCTGGTAGAGACGTTAGCTTGTTTAGTGACTCAAACATTTGCTCTGGCGTACCCTCAAAAATACGACCGCAGCCTGCGGAAAACAACACGTCACCGCAAAACAGTTTTCCGTCTCCAACGTAACCGATATGACCTAAGGTATGGCCTGGTAAACCTAGCACTAAAAAGATTTCGCCAAATAACTCCAGTTTGTCGCCTTCTTCCATGGGGGTGGTTAGGGTCGGAATTGGCTCAGATTTCGGGCCCACAACGGCGACTTCAGGAAAGGCACGCACTAAGTCTGGAACGCCACCAATGTGATCGTTGTGGTGGTGCGTAATTAAAATCGCTTCTAAAGTTAATTCGTTAGCCTGCAAGTATTCTAACACTGGCTTCGCATCGCCCGGATCAACGACTGCGCAACGCTTATCGCTATTTTGTATCAGCCAGATGTAATTATCATTAAATGCGGGTATGCTTTTGATCTCTAACACGATTCGTTCTCCGTCACCCATTTTAGTCAGGTGGTTAATGAAACCAGCACTCAGCAACAAAACTATACCACACCCGTCGACTTGGTCAGCAATGAACAACGGTCCGTGGGTGCTTGAGTCAATCCAGACCCGACTTGATGAATGGTGTCCGAAACTCTTCGGTTACCATATGCTCAAACTGGGCGGGTTGAGCTGTGAGCTAACCAGCTGTAATTGTAACATTCAACACCAAGTCAACGTAGATATCCAGAACCCGTTGCATAATGTGATTGCAGATGGTTACGAATTGCCCTTTTTGGAAAAAAGCTTTGATGTTGTGATACTCGCTCATCAGCTCGACTATGCAAGCGATCCACACCGTTTGCTACGGGAAGTCGATAGAGTGATGATGGATGATGGTTATTTGATAATCACTGGATTTAACCCACTAAGTTTGACTGGATTAGCGAGTTTGCTTCCATGGCGTAAACATAATTTGCCTTGGAGTGGACGAATGTTTACGTCGAACCGCATCAACGACTGGTTAGGGTTACTTAATTATCAAGTGATTCATTGCGATCGTTACGCGCTGTTTCCGATGAAGCGTTACCGCACGATGTGGACATGGTTGGAAAACAGTCTCGGTGATTGGGCGTCACCTGCAGGGAGTTTGTATTACATTGTGGCAAGGAAACGAACATACCCTCTCAAGCCTATCAAACCGCATTGGCGTTTGAAGAAAAAGCTCACACCACTAGGGGTGATGAATCGAGAGGGCAATACTATGAGGAAAGAATCTCGTTAAGAGGGTTGGTAACCAGTATCTTCCTCGGTTGGGTTTTCTGCGGCGGTACGGGCTAGCTCATCACAAATTTCATTCTCACGATGACCAGCGTGGCCTTTTACCCAGTGCCATTCAACTTGATGGCGTGCGGTTTCTTTGTCTAGAGCTTGCCATAGATCGGCATTCTTAACGGGTTTTTTATCCGCTGTTTTCCAGCCACGCTTCTTCCAGTTATGGATCCACTGAGTAATACCTTGGCGCACATATTGACTGTCAGTCGTTAAAGTGACTTTGCAAGGTTGTTTTAACGTCTGCAGCGCGACGACAGCCGCCAACATTTCCATGCGGTTGTTGGTGGTTAACGTGTAGCCTTTGGAAAGCGTCTTTTCTACGTCTTTGTAACGCAATACAATGCCGTAACCACCTGGTCCTGGGTTACCTAAACAAGAACCGTCAGTGAAAATCTCAACGTGTTTGGTCATATTTTTTGGTACTATTAGCCGAAACATTTAATAAAGCATAGTCTGACATACATAACCTTATGAATACCAGCAGCAATTCTGAATATAACCGCATTGTCGTTCTCGATACCGAAACCACAGGTATGAACCGCGAGGGTGGTCCTCATTACATGGGACACCGCATTATTGAAATCGGTGCCGTGGAGATCATCAACCGTAAGCTGACTGGTCGTCACTTCCACGTTTATTTAAAACCCGATCGTGAAATCCAACCAGAAGCGGTTGAAGTTCACGGTATTACGGATGAATTCTTGGTTGATAAACCGGAATACGCGAGCGTGCACCAAGAGTTTCTTGAGTTTATTAAAGGCGCAGAACTTGTTGCCCACAACGCACCCTTCGATACGGGCTTTATGGATTACGAGTTTGGCATGCTCGATCCCAACATCGGCAAAACGGACGACTACTGCAAGGTGACCGATACCCTTGCTATGGCGAAGAAAATCTTCCCTGGCAAGCGAAACAACCTTGATATCTTATGTGAACGCTACGGTATTGATAACTCGCACCGTACACTCCACGGAGCTTTGCTCGATGCGGAGATTCTAGCCGACGTTTACCTCTTTATGACGGGTGGTCAAACGAGTCTAGAGTTTAACGCGAATAAACAAGAGGGTGGGGTAGAAACCATTCGCCGTATTGAAGGAAGAAAAGCGCTAAAGGTTTTGCGCGCAAGTGCCGATGAACTAGAAGCTCACCAAAAAAGATTAGAGTTGGTGAACGACTGTATTTGGCATCAATAGGAGAAGCTATGCTGAGGGCTTTGTTGGTCGCGTTTTTAGCGATATGGAGTAGTCTCTCGAGTGCATCGAGTGAATCTGCTATGTCTTTGTTAGACAATCGCTTTCGAGTGGATCCAACCATCGAGCAGATCACTTTTTTAGTTTATCGTGAGCAAAGTTCTCAGCCAGTTGTTTTAGTCCGCCCTGACGGTAAAAAGTACTATGCTTGGGACGCCTACGACAATGTACGTTGGTACCAAGAAGCCTCACTCGATATTATCTCCGTTGACAACCCTATGCCAGGTCCATGGCAGGCTGTGGGGAAAGTCACTCCTAAAAATAACATCCGCTTAATTTCTCACTTAAAGCTCAGCACGGATGTGTTCCCAAACCGATTATATAATGGGGAAGCGCTTAAGTTTACAGCTCGCCTAACCTCCGACGACAAACCTCTCGTACTGCGCGACTTCCTTGACCGCGTGAATCTACGCGTGACATTTACCAAGTTTGTCGAAAATGAAGATGAGTTGATCAAAGAAGCACGTCCAGTGCCGATGGTTGTGGGTGAGTTTGCTGATGATGGCCGCGGCTTGGATGAAAAAGCAGGGGATGGTGTGTTCACTGTCCAACTACCAATAGACGTTGAGCCCGGTAAGTACCGTGCGCGAATCACCTCTGGTAATGGCGTATTCTTACGAGCGCAAGAGCAAGTCATCTTGGTTTATCCGAACCCCATTTCTCGTACTTTTATTCAGGCGCGCAATCCTGACAAACCACACCAATTGGTGGTGAGTGGTGAGCAAGGTATGATCGCGCCAGGCTCAATCGCAGTCACGGTGGAACAAGATGCACCCGATGGCTTCGTTAGCTACAGCCAAGGGCAGGTGTCTGAAGATGGAATGAGAACCACGCTGAACCTCAATAACGATGCTGAGCTAGGTAAGTACGCATGGCGTGGCGAGATCTTTGCCACTGATTTTGCGACTCAACGTCCACTGGTGTTTCCTATTCCAGAGCAAACCTTCAGTGTTGTTGATGAAGTTGATCTAGAAGTCGCTCGAATTGCAAAAGAAGCTGAATTAGCCGAGCAGCGCCGTATTGAAATGGAAAAGCAAATTATCGCTGAGCGGGAGGCTGAGCGTAAGCGCAGCATGATTATTATCGCGGTGGGTAACGTGATAATGCTGCTGATTGTGATCATTGCATGGATAGTCTGGCGCAAAATTAAAGCGAAGCGCGATGCCATGCCAGAGATGCAGTTAGAAGTGCCAAAGAAATAGTAGTAACACATGAAGCGAGAAACGGAGCCAATCGGCTCCGTTTTTTTTCAGTTTAAGTTTGAGGCAGAATTTGATGTTTCTAATGGTCATTAATCATTTTATTTTAAAGTAACACCATGATTTAACGTTGATTAATCATAATAAAGCTCGCATGATACTCTTTACGTTTCGACTTGATTTTAGTGCGTATCTACGGAGTGAGTTATGACAATTGGAGCGTTAGAACTAGAACATCTACCACGACAAAAGGCCTTGGTTGAGTCTGCTTATGATGCCTTTTATTCTAAAAAAGACGTTGTTGCTGCGGTATTGCTTGGTTCATTGTCATCAGGAAAAGGTGACCGTATTTCGGACGCTGATGTTGTTGTCTTTACTCAAAACAACTTCCATAAAGCCTCAGAGCCTTGCTTTACCCAGTTTGAAGCTAATAAAGACATTTTTTATCGACTTGAGGGAGAGCACAACGAAAATGCGTGCTTCAAAAAATACATTTTTAATGATCTAACCAGTGCAGAGATTCATTGTTTAGATCTCTGTGAGCCTTTCAAACTTTCTAAGCCATTTAAGGTTTTATTTGATAAAACTGATGTGATTGCTGGCATGGTTACTGATGAACCTGCGCCAAAGCATGAAGATTTCCCAGTTTATACCAGTGGTGATCAAGGCCTGATTTGGGAACTCTTTGATTGCATTAAGTGGTTGAGCAGAGATAACCATGATCTCGCTAAGTCCTACCTGAAAAAACTCTCTGAGAAACTCTAATTTGAGAGTTATCCCCGTTCCTCCCACTCATGTTAGTTAGGCGGTTAGGTTATGAAATACAAAAAACGTCAGAAGTACAAATACACTCTCCATTCTGAAGAAAAGATTGAGACTCGCATTTCAGTGAGTCAGGCGTATGACTGCCCTTTTCTTAGTTTGTCCAAACAAGGCGTGTTAACGATTAAAAAGGGCTATGCTTGGGATGGAGCGAGTGGGCCAGCATTAGACACAAAAAACATTATGAAAGCTTCTTTAGTGCATGATGCTGTTTACCAACTCATGAGGGAAGAGGTGTTGCCACAAAGTGCTCGAAAGCATGCGGATATGTTGCTGAGAGAAATATGTTTAGAAAAAGGAATGTCTAGCTTCAGAGCGACTTATATCTACTATGGCGTCAGAGTTGTCGGTGGCTTCTTTTCCAGACCCGACACTTTGTGTGCTTAATGGGAACATCTTTCCAATTTTAACTGTTTATTTATACAGTTTGGTTATGTAAGCTCCAAGGTGATACAAAGGAGTCGTACATAATGACAATAAGATATGAAGAGCACGTGCCAAGCCCGAAAGAATACTGTGATATGCGCGTCAAAGCCGGGCTATCACCCAAATCGTTGAAAGCTGCTGAAATTGGTCTACCCAATTCGTTGTATGGCGTATCTGTCCGGGATGAAGGAAAGCTCATTGCAATGGGCCGGATTGTTGGTGACGGGGCGTGTAACTTCGAAATTGTCGACGTTGCCGTTGACCCTGATTATCAAGGTAACGGGTTAGGTAGAAAAGTCATGGAATACATCGACGGTTATCTTTCTTCTGTTGCACTTGAAGGCTCTTACGTTTCTATGATTGCTGATGAACCGGTCTTTTACGAAAAGCTTGGTTATAGGCTGGTGGCTCCTAAAAGCCAAGGGATGACAAAAAAGTTTAAGCCGAAGGCGTAACACGTATTCAGCTGTGCAAATAAGCAATAGAAAACAGGAGTTTAATTTCCTGTTTTCTATATTAAACTTCTACTTAAGCCACTTCTGGAATTGGTTTGGGTGGCTGCTCTAAATCAGGCTCTTTTTGAACAGTAGGAATTTGTCCCTCACCCACAGCACTGATGTAACAGCCACTAAGTTTAATGGCAAGGTACATATCGGCTCGCAGTAAGATGCCTCCTTCACTGGTGCTGATACCAGTAAGCTCACACCATTGACGTAAGCGTCGTTTCCTTCCTGCGAGGATTAAGCGTACGCCTCTCTTTTTTAAAGTATTGTGAATATCTGACAGTGTTGCCATCACACTGAGATCTAAGTGAGTAAAGCTCGATACGGCGTCGATGACAACGCAACTTGCGTCTTTGTGATGTTCTACTTGCTCTAACACTCGGCGTTTAAAGTAAGGTGCGTTGAAGTAAGTCAGCGGCGAGTTAAAGCGGTAAATCACCATTCCAGGAATAGGCGAAGCTTTTCCTGAGTCGTCGATGGTCCGAATGGTGCCTTTTTCATCCAAGCCAAGTAGCTGATCACTCGGTCGCATGACAATACGTAAAAATTGAAACAGCCCTAGCAGTACCGCCAAAGTGATCCCCGGTATTACACCCACGATCAACACAGAAATAAAAGTAATGATGGCCAGATAAAATGCATCTTTGTCACGAGATTTTAATTTCCAAATGGCTTTGAGATCGAGCAGAGACAAGGATGCGATGATCAACACGACACCAAGTGATGCGATGGGAATAAACTGTAAAGGCTCATAAATAAATACCGCAATAATGGCAATGGTGATTGCGGCGACGATCGAAACTAATTGAGATTTACCGCCGTTTGCATCATTTACCGCTGTGCGTGAGTCAGCGCCGCTTATCGCGAAACCTTGCGAAAACGCTGAGGCAATGTTAGCAAAGCCCAACGCCTGAAACTCTTTATTTGCATCAATATCATAACCGTTTTTAGCGGCGAAACTGCGCGCGGTGAGCATCATGCTAACAAAGCTGACAATCGCAAGGTTGAGCGCCGGGACCACTAACTCACGAACTTCACCTAGCTCAAACTCCGGCGTTTGAAACTGAGGGAAACCACCTTGAGTGAGCCCAACTACGGATACGCCCATCTCTTGTAAATGGAAAAACCAAACTGACGCGGTAGTCACGAGTATCGCCAGCATGGCAGCAGGCCAAGTTGGTCGGTAGCGTTTGGTGAGTAAATAAACGACAACCGTCACGATACTCAGAGTTACGGTAGGCCAATGAAGCTCGGTTAATCGTTGTGGAGCCTCCCATAAGCGTTCCAGCAAATAACGTTGTTCGTATTTCAAACCGACCACTTTGGCAAACTGACCAACGATAATCGTGAGAGCAACACCGTTGAGTAGACCCAAAAGAATCGGGCGAGAAAGGAAATCTGCAAACACCCCTAACTTGAAACGACTGGCCAGTACACACCAAATCCCCGTCATCGCTGTCATGGTCATGACTAACTGCCAATGTTTTGTAGGATCACCCGCGGCAAGCGGCGTAACAACGGCGGCAATCACTGCACAGGTTGCTGCATCAGGTCCGACAATGAGTTGTCGAGATGTGCCCATCATGGCGTATACCAACATTGGCAGTACACACGAGTACAGACCGACAATTGCAGATACACCGGTTAGCTGTGCATAAGCTATGGCAACTGGCAGGGCAACCGCGACAACAGAAAAGGCGGCTCTAAAGTCGTTAACAAACCATTCTTTTTGATAATGCTTAAGCTGAACAAGCCCTGGGAACCACTGTGCGAATAATATTTTAGCCAACGGATTTACCATATATGTGAGTGAGTTACTTAAAAGTATACACCGCTTGCTTGGAACGTCTGTGAGTTAGTTATCACTGGAAATCGGGGGAAGGGTCGGAGTGCGTGGATTTTATTGCGCTTGCACAGAGGTTCTTCGTGGTGTGAGGTGTTATGAACGCTATTTTGGTAGCAATAAAAAACGGGAGTTGTCACTCCCGTTGTATGGTTTCAGATTAGAGAGTTAGGCAACGCTATCCATCTGAGGGTATAGCGGCTTTGCGGCGAGCAATTCCGGCTCGAAGTCGTCAACGTTGATTGTATCCAGACGATGCTGTTCAGCTTCTCTTAGTAGGTCGGCTTCTTCTTGCGTGATCAAGCCTTGCTCTAGCCCTTCCTGAGCAATCATATCCAAACGCATAAATGGACGGCGTTTACCTTGCGCTTTACATACCTTGTCAAACACAGGCTCAGCTTGAAGAATCACAGACAATGCAAGCTCAATCTTACCTGCTGCGTTGTGCTCGGTTGGTTCAAGGTACTGACCGCGACCAATGCGTGAGCGCGTTGCACTAGGCGTTTGTAGAATGCGCGCCACTTTGCTGTCTAGTTTATCGCTTGGCGCTTTGCGTACACGACCGAATGGCATGATTAACACGCGCAGTGCACGACCAATCACTTTGTTCGGGAAGTTTGCTAAGAATTCGTCTACCGCCACTTCCGCTTGTTTCAAACTGTCTTGTAGACCCCAGTGTACTAATGGTAAATCTTCGACTGGGCGGCCATCTTGCTCAAAACGTTTCAACGCCGCAGAGCTTAAATATAGCTGGCTTAGAATGTCACCAAGACGCGCTGATAGACGCTCTTTACGCTTCAAAGAGCCACCTAGCACTGCCATTGAGATATCCGATAGCAGAGCAAGGTTTGCACTGTAACGGTTCAATTGTTGGTAGTAACGCTTGGTTGCATCTTTGGTTGGTGATGAAGAACCTAAACCGTCGCTCAAACCAAACCAGATACTGCGTACGAGGTTACTCATGGTAAAGCTCACGTGACCCGCAAGCGCTTTATCGAACTTCTCAACTGCATCGCCAGCGTCAGAATATGCTGCGTTCATTTCTTCAAGAACGTAAGGGTGACAACGAATCGCACCTTGACCAAAGATGATCATTGAGCGTGTTAAAATGTTTGCACCCTCAACCGTTACCGCGATTGGCGCACCTTGGTAACCACGCGCTAGGAAGTTAGAAGGTCCCATACAGATACCTTTACCGCCTACGATGTCCATTGCGTCGATGATGCTTTGCTGACCGCGATGAGTACAGTGGTACTTCACGATAGCTGAGATTACTGATGGCTTTTCACCTAAGTCGATACCTGCCACGGTTAAGTTGCTTGCTGCATCCATCACGTAAGCATTACCACCAAGACGTGCCAATGGCTCTTCTACGCCTTCCATGTGACCGATAGGTTGTTTGAACTGGCGACGAATGCGTGAGTAAGCGCCCGTTGCCATTGCCGCAGTTTTGATGCCACCTGTTGAGTTTGAAGGTAGCGTGATACCACGACCAACCGATAGACACTCAACCAGCATACGCCAACCTTGGCCCGCCATTTTTTCACCACCGATAATGAAATCGATAGGAACAAAGATGTCTTTACCGCGCGTTGGACCATTTTGGAATGGCACATTGAGCGGGAAGTGTCGGTTACCTATCTCAACACCTTTGACATCAGTTGGGATAAGCGCACAAGTGATGCCAAGATCTTCTTTGTCGCCTAGCAAACCTTCAGGATCGCGAAGTTTAAATGCTAAGCCTAGTACCGTTGCGACTGGCGCTAGAGTGATGTAGCGCTTGTTCCAAGTCAGGCGCATACCCAGTACTTCTTTTCCTTCCCATTCGCCTTTACAAACCACACCGTAATCTGGAATAGAGCCAGCGTCAGAGCCTGCTTCTGGACTCGTTAAGGCGAAACAAGGGATTTCCTTACCTTCAGCTAGGCGCGGTAAGTAATGATTTTTCTGATCTTCAGTACCGTAGTGTTGCAGTAGCTCACCAGGGCCCAAAGAGTTAGGAACACCAACGGTAGACGATAGAACGCCAGAAACACCCGTTAGTTTTTGTAGTACTAGTGATTGAGCGTATGCTGAGAACTCAAGACCACCGTATTTTTTCTTAATGATCATGGCGAAGAATTTGTGATCTTTCAGGTATTGCCAAACTTCTGGCGGTAAGTCCGCGAGTTCATGGGTCACTTGGAAATCACTCACCATGGCGCACACTTCATTCACAGGGCCGTCTAAAAAGGCTTGTTCTTCCGCACTTAACTTAGGTGCTTGAATCGCGTGTAGCTTTTGCCACTCTGGTTTGCCTTTAAATAGTTCGGCTTCCCACCAGACGGTACCTGCGTCTAACGCTTCTTTTTCGGTTTGAGACATAGCTGGCAGCACTTTCTTGAAAAGCGCTAATGCTTTGCGGCTTATCAAAGACTGACGTACGCCAGGAACCGCGAATACAGCGGCAGCAAGAACGTAAATCGTCCAACCAGTAACGCCAACCGCGCCTGTTACTGTAAGCGCTAACATAGCTGCTGTGAGTAAACTAATAGATTTCACGAGAGACATGCGGTGGTAGAGCGTAATGCCTAACACGACCGTCATCGTGATGATTGAGAGCAAGATGTCCATATGTATTTTCCTTTTCAGACTTTATAAGTGTTGTACGTCTGTATGTTAGGTAAGAGGTCCAACCAGTTGGTTTAAGTGTAATCAAAATATTAAGGAAATGTAAAACATAAGATTGGATAAAAAGTGATCTAAGTAGAGTTAAAGTTCTAAAGTGCGATTTGAGTGATGGTTTCATGAGCAAGTTGACAAGTTTATTACCATCACCAATCTAAATCTGTTGGTTCACTATCGACACTAATTCTCGTTTGTGGGTAAACTCAGAGTAATCAAACCCGAGTTCAGGTTTATGAAATGTCCGATACCAAATTGGTATCAGAACAATTTGCTCAGTGAATCTAGGACTGACTGAAGCCGAAATAATAAAGAGAACGTCTTATGTACCATGATCTGATTAGAAGTGAATTAAACGAAGCTGCTGAAGTGCTCAACAAATTTTTAAGCGATGACCATAACATTGCGCAAATCGAAGCAGCGGCGAAAATGATTGCTGACTCATTCAAGCAAGATGGTAAAGTACTGTCATGTGGTAACGGTGGTTCTCACTGTGATTCGATGCACTTTGCCGAAGAGTTAACAGGCCGTTACCGAGAAAACCGTCCTGGCTATGCTGGTATTGCTATTTCAGATCCAAGCCACCTTTCTTGCGTGAGTAATGACTTTGGTTATGACTTCGTGTTTTCCCGTTATGTAGAAGCGGTTGGCCGAAAAGGTGACGTCCTGTTTGGTCTGTCGACTTCAGGTAACTCAGGTAACATCCTTAAAGCGATTGAAGCGGCGCAAGCGAAAGGCATGAAGACGATTGCGCTAACAGGCAAAGATGGCGGCAAAATGGCAGGGCTTGCCGATATTGAAATCCGCGTGCCACACTTTGGTTATGCGGACCGCATTCAGGAAATTCATATTAAGATTATTCATATCATCATTCAGTTGATTGAAAAAGAGATGGAATAGTCGTTTCACGGCCACCTTTTCGAGCTGTGTTGTTAGGGAGTTTTTTAAATCATGTGTGAATTGCTCGGTATGAGCGCTAATGTTCCGACGGATATTTGTTTCAGTTTTACCGGGCTCATGCAGCGTGGAGGTCGAACTGGCCCACACCGTGACGGATGGGGAATTACCTTCTACGAAGGGAAAGGTTTTCGAACTTTCAAAGATCCCAAGCCAAGTTGTGAGTCGCAAATTGCAGAGTTAGTGCAAAATTATCCTATCAAGAGTCGTGCTGTCGTTAGTCATATCCGACAGGCGAATCGTGGTGGTGTTAATTTAGAAAATACTCATCCCTTTACACGTGAGTTATGGGGTAGGTATTGGACGTTTGCGCACAACGGTCAGCTCTCAGGCTATCAAGACTTACATACGGGTCGACACCGACCTGTCGGCGAGACAGATAGCGAACTGGCATTTTGCTGGTTGTTGAAGCAAATGGAAGATCGATATCCTGAGCCGCCAAAGGATATGGAGTCGGTATTCTTATATGTTGCTAAATGTTGTGATGAGCTAAGAGAGAAGGGTGTATTTAACATGCTTCTGAGTGATGGTGAGTATGTAATGACGTATTGCACCAATCATTTGTATTGGATCACAAGACGCGCACCGTTTGGAAAAGCCGCTTTGCTTGATGAAGATGTGGAAATTAACTTCCAAGAAGAAACAACGCCACATGACATTGTTTCTGTGATCGCGACTCAACCTTTAACGGGTAACGAAGCTTGGCAGCGGATGAAACCTGGCGAGTACGGCTTGTTTCACCTAGGTGAACTAGTGAAAAACAATGCCTCTGAACTGGTGAATGTGCCGTTTGCAGCGGCGAAACCGGGCAATCAAGCGCCAACCGAACCGTTGGAGTGATGGTTTCTTACTCTGAATATAAAAATAAAGCTCGCTTAATCGCGAGCTTTATTTTGATGCGTTTTAAACCGAATGCGGATACTGGTGAACTCTCATACTTTCTAGCTTCCTAGTCTCGCTAAGGCTTGCCGGAAAGACGTAACTGATAGAAATTTCTCATAAAACACCACGTCATTCTGAACGGTGAGGAACGAACCAGATTCAGAATCTACTTTCCGAGTGTCGTGTTACTCAAGTGGTTATGGGATTTTTTAGAATGTTGGGTTTTAGGTTTCTAGTCTCACTACGGCTTTCTTGAATCAGTTTTATATGTTTCAAAATAACAAAAGGCAGCTCTCAGGCTGCTCTTTTGTGTTTGGAGTTTGGTATTCAGGACTACTCATCGGAGGCGTAGCCGTGTGTGCCAAGCTCTGCACCATCTAAATAGGCTTTACCATCCTTCATGATTAAGCGCTCATCTACTAACCACTTAGCCACCATAGGGTAGATTCGGTGTTCCTGAGCCTGAACACGCGCTGCAAGTACACTAGCATTATCGTCTTCGAATACCGGAACTTTTGCTTGCAGTATGACAGGGCCACCATCAAGCTCTTCCGTTACAAAGTGCACACTCGTACCATGTTCTTTGTCGCCAGCATCTATTGCTCTCTGGTGTGTGTGTAGCCCAGGATATTTTGGTAGAAGAGAAGGGTGGATATTGATCATCTTACCCATGTAATGAGAAACAAACTCGCTGCTCAGAATACGCATGTAGCCCGCCAGAATAATCACGTCTGGTTGGTATTCATCGATTTGACTCATTAGCTCTGCATCAAAGCTTTCACGCGAGTCGAATGCTTTAGGGTCGACAAAGTGACCGTCTACATCAAACTTTTTTGCACGTTCTAAACCAAAAGCATCTGCTTTGTTAGAGAACACGGCTGCCACTCGTGCGTTTGGCATGCTGTTTTCGCAAGCTTCCAAGATAGCTTGCAGGTTACTTCCGTTACCCGAGATGAGGACCACAATGTTTTTTAGGGTATGGTTTTTCATGATGTCGAGAGTGCCTTGGTATTGTAGGTTAGAGTTATGTAGCTTCTAAACTACCTACTAATAGAATGGTTTTTATTGTTCTAGATAGCAAAATGAGGACCTAGTCATCTAGTGTCCTCATTCTTTTTATCTTGTGAGCTCGATTTGCAAATTATTGGATTTCAACTTGCTCTTCATTCGCTTCAGCTTGCGCGATTTGACCAATCACCCATGCGTTTTCACCTTCTTCTTGAAGAAGAGCAACCGCGGCTTCCGCTTGGTCTTTAGGTAGTGCAACGATTAGACCCACACCACAGTTGAACGTACGGTACATTTCGTGTGTGTCGACGTTGCCTTTCTCTTGTAGCCACTTGAAGATCACTGGCCATTCCCAGCTGCTACCATCGATAACTGCTTTTGTACCTTCAGGCAGCACACGTGGGATGTTTTCCCAGAAACCACCACCAGTGATATGAGAAATCGCATGGATGTCGTGTTTCTCAATCATCTTAAGTGCTGATTTGATGTAAATCTTCGTTGGTTCTAGTAGGTGCTCACCGATAGTGCGACCTGCTAGTTCTTCGTTCTTATCTGCACCAGATACTTCTAGGATTTTACGGATAAGGGAGTAACCGTTTGAGTGTGGACCGCTTGAGCCAACAGCGATAAGTGCATCACCAGCAGCGACTTTCGTGCCGTCGATCACGTCTTCTTTTTCGACTACGCCAACACAGAAACCAGCTACGTCGTAGTCTTCGCCTTCATACATGCCAGGCATCTCCGCAGTTTCGCCACCAATTAGGGCACAACCTGCTTGAATACAGCCTTCCGCGATACCTGAAACAACATCCGCAGCGGTATCAACGTCTAGCTTGCCTGTTGCGTAATAATCTAGGAAGAACAGTGGCTCTGCGCCTTGCACGATAAGATCATTTACACACATCGCAACAAGGTCGATGCCGATAGTGTCGTGCTTGTTCATATCCAGTGCTAGGCGAAGCTTAGTACCTACGCCATCAGTACCAGAAACCAGTACAGGTTGTTTGTATTTGGTTGGCAATTCGCATAGCGCGCCAAAACCACCGATACCACCCATAACTTCAGGGCGACGAGTACGTTTTACCGCACCCTTAATACGATCCACAAGCGCGTTGCCTGCATCAATATCTACACCAGCGTCTTTATAGCTAAGAGAAGAGTTGTTACCACTCACAGGGAAGTCCTCGGTATTAAGTTGGATATGAAAACGGCGCTATTCTAACAGTGCTTAAACATAGATAGCAAACGTTTGCGTCTGTTTTTTTCTTTAGTGATTTATCCTGATATCCCTGTAAAAATCATGTATAATCTGAAGGTTTGTTTAAATATTGCCAACTATAGCCGGAGATGGACATGAAAGTTGTTGAAGTAAAGCACCCTCTAGTAAAACATAAAATTGGTCTAATGAGAGAAGGTGACATCAGCACAAAACGTTTTCGTGAGTTAGCGACTGAGGTCGGTAGCCTACTTACTTACGAAGCAACGTCAGACTTTGAAACAGAAAAAGTGACCATTGATGGTTGGAACGGTCCGGTAGAAGTAGACCAAATTAAAGGTAAAAAAGTAACCGTAGTACCAATCCTACGTGCAGGTCTAGGCATGATGGACGGTGTTCTTGAGCACATGCCAAGCGCACGTATCAGTGTTGTTGGTATTTACCGTGATGAAGAAACACTTGAGCCAGTTCCTTACTTCAACAAGCTTGCTTCTAACATCGATGAGCGTATTGCGCTTGTTGTTGACCCAATGCTTGCAACAGGTGGTTCTATGATTGCTACGATCGATCTTCTAAAAGAGAAAGGTTGTAACCAAATCAAAGTGTTGGTACTTGTTGCTGCACCAGAAGGTATTGAAGCGCTAGAAAAAGCACACCCAGATGTGGAGTTATACACTGCGGCAATCGATGAGAAGCTAAATGACAAAGGCTACATCGTACCGGGTCTAGGTGATGCAGGTGATAAGATCTTCGGTACTAAGTAATTCTTTAATGTATTACTACGACTGAACAGAAAAAACAAAGGCTTGGTGAAAACCAAGCCTTTTTTATATCTATAATACGAGAAGAATAAAATGCGCCACTCAGTAAAGCAGCGCAGACGCACTATTTCGCGTTCTCTTCTTCCATTTGTGCGTTATCTACAACGTGGTTTTCACCTAAATCGTTTGGTAACACAAGGTTAAGAATAATTGCCACGATACCGCATAGGCTCACACCTTGTAGGCTGAACTCACCAATACCGAAAGCCATACCGCCAATACCAAATACAAGTGTTACGGCAACGATCACTAGGTTGCGAGACTTATGTAAATCAACGTTATTCTTGATCAGTGTGTTGAGGCCTACTGTGGCGATAGAGCCGAAAAGCAGAATCATGATGCCGCCCATGACAGGCACAGGAATTGTTTGAAGAACCGCACCTAGCTTACCTACCAATGCAAGTACGATTGCAGTGATCGCAGCCCAAGTCATGATCACAGGGTTAAATGCTTTGGTTAGCATTACCGCTCCTGTAACTTCACTGTAAGTGGTGTTTGGTGGAGCACCCACCATCGAGGCTGCGATAGTTGCCACCCCGTCACCTGCGATTGTGCGATGAAGGCCAGGTTTTTTCAGGTAGTTTTTACCTGTAACGTTTGAGATAGCAAGCATGTCACCTACGTGCTCTACCGCAGGTGCGATAGCGACAGGAATCATGAACAAGATTGCGTTTATGTTGAACTCTGGCGCGGTGAAGTTTGGCATAGCTAGCCAAGCCGCTTGTGTTACAGGAGTGAAATCAACCACCCCGTAGAATAGAGAAACAGAGTAACCAGCAAGAATACCACCAACAATAGGAACGAGCTTCAAGAAGCCTTTTGCAAAAACGCTTAGTACAATGGTTGTGAGCAGTGAGACCGCCGAGATGATGATCGCAGCATCACCATTAACAAGCTGTGCAGCACCATCACCGGTTTTACCTACCGCCATGTTCACTGCTGTTGGAGCAAGGCCAAGACCAATCACCATGATCACAGGGCCAACGACAACAGGCGGGAGAATTTTATGGATGAATCCAACACCGCGCACTTTGATCATCGCCCCTAAAGCCACATAAACCAGGCCCGCTGCCATTAAGCCGCCCATCGTTGCGCCGATACCCCAAGTTTGGATACCGAACATAATAGGAGCAATAAACGCAAAAGAAGAGGCAAGGAAGATGGGAACAGAACGTTTAGTCATTAATTGGAAGAGGAGAGTACCGACACCGGCACCAAAGAGGGCGACATTTGGATCAAGGCCAGTTAACAGCGGCACAAGCACCAAAGCACCAAAAGCGACAAAGAGCATTTGAGCGCCTTGTAACGCGTTTTTCATAATAATTCCCTATTTTCAAGATACGCAGACAAATCCGGCGAATACTATCATCCTGCAATCGTTTGCAACGTTGCATGGATCAAACTTTCGATTGAATTTTTCCCATAAATAGCGTTTTTGAGAGTTAGTTGCTTGCAAATTGGCCTCTTTTACGAGTCTTGCGTGACGATGAAAAATGAACTGTCTAACTTGTTGAGATAGCTGGATAAGCAATGAGTTTATTATGAAAAACAACACTAGAGTGCTCGTTGAGACCCGAGTTAACAAAGCTGGTCGTAATACAGACAATTTACTCAGTACTTACCTTGCTCAAGATTTGATAGTTGCTTATTATTCGGGTTCTTGTTCAGAGGATTATAAAAACTATGCGCTATTTAGCTCTCTTACTGATAGGTTGGTTGTCCCTACCAGTATATGCATTAACTCAGGTGGATATCTATCGTGCCGAAGTGGTTATCGACAGTGAGCAGAACGACGGTGAGTCTCTGGCTCGTCAACAAGGTATGCAGGATGTGATTGTTCGAGCGACCGGTTCTCAATCCTCTTTAAGCAATCCAGTGATTAAAAAGGCACTTGGTTCAAGTGCGCGTTACATTTCCCAACTGAGCTATGGGCAGGTTGATGGAAAAGCGAGCTTAAAAATGTTGTTTAACAGTGACCAAATCAGCTCGCTTTTAACACAAGCTCAATTGCCATCTTGGTCGCCAAATCGTGCCAATATTTTGGTTTGGATGGTGGAAGAACAGGGATACGATCGTAATATTGCTTGGGAGCATTCCGACTCTTCAAACGCTGTAGCACTTCGCAGTGCTGCGAAATCGAGAGGCTTGCCGATCACGATCCCGGTTGGTGATTTTGATGATGTAACTGGTGTTAATGTTTCTGATCTTTGGGGCGGCTTTATTGAGCCAATTGGCCAAGCGAGCCAGCGCTACCCAGCGGATGCCGTTTTAGTTGTGCGCGCTCAAGGTGAACAAATTCGCTGGACGTTATACGATCAATCACCAATGAGAATTGTTGAAGCACAGCGCTCTCCGCGTAACGGTTCCGCATCAGGCGCCAATGCCATTGCTGAGATGGTTGATGGCATCGCTGACTACTACGCGAGTAAGAGCGCAGTGGTAGTATCTGGAAAATCTTCAAAAGCGTTGGCGGTGAAAGTCCTTAATGTAACGTCTGCCACGGACTTCTTCCGTTTAGAGAATGCGTTAAAACAACTTAATTCGGTTGCGGGTACGGAAATTAAGCGTGTCCAAGGTGATGAGCTGACGCTCAACATCCATCTTTTGGCATCTCAACAAGCTTTTGAGAAAGAAGCTTCTTCTATTTCTCAATTAATGGTTTTTGAAGATCCTTTGGGTGAAGTTGATGCCCCAGCTTTAACTCAAGAAGCAGAGCCAATTGCTCCGATGAATGAAGCTAAAGATACAGCTATGGTAGAAAAAGTGCAGTCTGAAGTGCCTGCGGATATCGCGGCGGAAGCAAAGGACGAAACGCAACCAACTCAGCCTATGATTGTGGAGCCTGTCCGAGAACAGTATGACTTGATCTACGAGTGGCGCTCGGCATCGTAATCGCATTGATAGCTTTCCAGGCGTCAAGCGCAAGGATCAAACACCAATGTGGTAAGCGTAAAAAAGAGTCGCAATAGCGACTCTTTTTGTTTTCTAAATTCGTATTCGAACCAATGCTCAGTGATTGACTGAGATTGGCGTTATTTATTGAATTTCGCTTTTTCTTCTTTTTCTACTTGAGAGAGGCGCTTCAACTTAAGACCTAGCTCTTTGCCTCTCGCTCTAGCAAACAAAATATTGCCAGCGAAACCGAGTGAAGTCAGGAGCAACTCTACTGCCGCAAGCCAACGTTCTCCACCATCCACATAAAGGATGGTCAGCGCATGCAAGAAATACAGCATAAGAACAAAGTTAGCCCAAGCATGAGTGTAAGGCTTACCAGCCAAAATACCAGGCAACGGAAGTAATAGAGGAATACACCAAGCAATAGCAAGTGTTGTGCTGCTAAGGTGAGGGTGAGGGGACAACGCAAGCTGCCAAATTGCGACCCAGGCTAATAAGGCTAAGTTGCCAAATAAAGCCAGGTAACGATAGGTTTTAGCCTGTGTACCGAGTGGTGTTTGGTCTAAAGAGTCAGACATCGATTAACTATCCTTGATTTTACTAACAGACTTTTAGTTTTAACGCTGCAGTTGCCAGCCTTTTGCCTAATTGTTGTGCCAGACGAATCTCTTCACTGCTGAGGGTTGCCTCATGGCCTACACTGCTGGCGCCATACGGAGTGCCTCCGGACTGCGTAGTGTGTAGCTCTGGTTCGGCATAAGGAATGCCCAAAACCATCATCCCGTGATGCAATAAAGGGGTCATCATGCTTTGTAACGTTGTTTCTTGACCACCATGCATCGAAGAGGAAGAGGTAAAGACACAAGCTGGCTTATCGATTAAGTCACCACTGACCCATAAAGATGTAGTCTGATCCCAGAAGTGCTTTAAAGGCGCAGCCATGTTGCCAAACCAGACGGGACTGCCAAACGCTAGACCGTCGCACGTTTTCAGTTCCTCTAGAGTAACAATTGGATCAGAAGGGGAGTGTGAGTGAGGTGACAATTCTTCAACTGTACGCAAAATTGCTTGGCATTGAGGAGTCGATTCGACTCCTCTTGCTATCTGTCTTGCCAGTTGTTTTGTCGAGCCGTGACGGCTGAAATACAAAATAAGGATCTGGCAATCCATTTATAGAATATCCAACACTTGCTCTGGTGGTCGACCAATTTTCGCTTTGCCGTTGGCAACTACCACCGGACGCTCAAATAATTTTGGATTTTTCGCCATTGCTTCGAACAATTGCTCATCGCTAACAGAGTCTTCGCCTAGGCCAAGTTCTTTGTATTCGCTTTCTTTGGTGCGCATCATTTCACGTACAGATGAAAAGCCAAGTTGTGCGTACAGCGCTTTTAGCTCATCTACGTTAAGTGGTGTGTCTAGGTATTTGACGACTTCCGGTGTAACACCATTTTGCTCAAGCAGTTCAAGTGTTTGACGGCTTTTTGAGCAACGAGGGTTGTGATAAATCACGACTGACATGGTTTTCTCCATTTCGTTATTGTAATGCCATGAATCGATCTCTTTGGATCATGAGTTGGTCAATACGGGCATCGTATCGAGCTTGCTCTAAGCTGCCCAACTTGGCCATTTTACTTGCTTCGCTATAATATTGAATTGCTTTATTCCAGTTTGCTCGCAACGCCAAAATTTCCGCTCGCGCAGCCAACTCTTCATCACTACGTCCTAGCGCGTGGTAGCTCTTCGATATTAGGTGCCAGCCATTTGTATCTTCAGGATAATCATGAGTGTATCTTTGAAGAACTCGCGTGGCTTGATCGTTTTTATTGTCCTCAAGTAGTGCATTGGCATAGTTAATGGTCAATACTTTATTTTGAGGGTTCCGAGATAACGCTTTACGGAGCATCTCGGTTGCTTTTTCTGGCTGCTTCTTCTCGATATATAAATCCGTCATAGCATCCAGGTAGAACGGGTTACTTGGGTCCTGCTCCAGCAACTTTTTCAAAATAGGTTCCGCTTGAGACAAGCGTTTGCTGTCTAAATGTACGAGTGCTCGCCCATAGTCAAAAGCAGGTGTGATGTCCGCAGAGGCTTTCTTTTGAGTTCGCTCAAACCAGCCTAAAGCAGCTTGTCCGTCAATGCCGGCGTACCGCGCAACAATGCGCGCACGCGCTAGGTGATAGTCTATTGAAGGCACTACTCGCATTGGTGGATAGGTCCTTGCTCGCGCACGGCTATCGGTAATTCGATCTTCAGGTAGTGGGTGAGTCAGTAGCATTGGCGGCGGTTTACTCGCATAACGATATTCATCTGCAAGACGGCCAAAAAAACGTGGCATTGCTTGAACATCAAAACCAGCTTTTGCCAGTGTCGAAATACCAAAGCGGTCCGCTTCTTTCTCATTTGCGCGAGTGTAGTTGATTTGGCTTTGCATGTTACCTGCGGTTGCCGCCGTAATTGCAGCCATCCCCGCTTCTGGTGAGGCTATCGAAAGCAGTAATGCGCCAGCGAGTGCAGCCAATGTGGCCGGAGAGCGACGTGCTTGCTCTTCCATGCTGCGCGCAAGGTGGCGTTGTGTGACGTGCGCAATCTCGTGAGCAACAACAGAGGCTAACTCGCTTTCTGAACGTGCATGAAGAAACAACCCAGAGTGCAACGCTACGTAACCACCAAAAAACGCGAACGCGTTAATATTGCGGTCGCGAATCATAAAGAAGTGAAACGGCGTTTTTACATCGTTCGCATTGGCTACTAGTCTGTGCCCGAGAGCGTCAATATATTCATTGATAACAGGATCATTAACGATAGGTTTACTGGCTCTGAGCATACGCATATAGGCGTCGCCGTAAATCAACTCTTGGTCTATTGAGAGCGTACCACCAGCAGCCGTACCAATGTCTGGCAAGTCAATGCTATTGGCATAGGTTGTCGGCGAACTGATTGCAGCTGCAAGACATAAGCAAACTAGCGAGCGAGTGCGTTTTAACATACGTTTAAAAGGTTCTCCAAAATACATAAGCATGTGGTTAGAGGCTGAGAACCTCTCAACAGCGCCACATGCGTTTTGGTTATCCGCGAGGATATAAGCTAGCAATAAGACCGGAAATAAATGAATTGGTTTCGTAAATTATTTTATATCCGAGTCATTTCAGCATGTGGTTAAATCATGTCAGAAGTGCTAGCACCAGCTCAAAAAGCCGTTACAATACAACCCTATCATAAGTGCAGAGCAATACAATGGAATCCATGTTACTTGATTTGCGTGAACAACGTTGCCCTATGGCACTGTTACTTGCAAAGCGTCACGCTGCTGAAGTCTTTCAAGGAGAAACGCAGCAGTATCATCAACTTGTTATTCAAGTGGTGGATAACAGCTCTAAACGAGACATTGTGAACTATCTCAGTGCCCAAGGGTACTCAGTTGATTGCCAATCTACATCAGAGCACTACACATTGACTGTATTCAATAAGGAATCCGCATAAGATGTTTGAAATGGTTAGTCGTTGGTATAAACGACGTTTCTCAGACCCTCATGCAGTAAGTCTCGTCGCGATCTTGCTGTTTGGTTTTATCACCATTTACTTCTTTGGGCATTTGATTGCGCCATTGCTTGTCGCGATCGTTTTGGCTTATTTACTTGAATGGCCAGTCGTAAAAATGTGTCGCATGGGCGTGCCGCGCACTTTGTCAGTCATCATCGTGATCTTAATGTTCGTCGGATTGATGTTGATCGCTTTGTTTGGTTTGGTTCCGACGATTTGGACTCAGGTCGGTAATCTAATTAACGATATTCCAAACATGTACAACGGGTTACAAAAGTTTATTGTCACGTTACCAGAACGTCATCCTGAGTTAGCAAACTTAGAAATTGTAGAAACCGTGGTGACAAATGCCAAAAACCAAGCGTTGGGACTTGGTGAGAGTGTAGTAAAAGGCTCACTTGCGTCATTAGTCAGTATTGCGACGCTAGCGGTATACCTGATTTTAGTGCCACTACTTATCTTCTTCTTACTGAAAGACAAAGAAGAGATGCTAAGAATCGCGAGTGGTGTTTTGCCGAAAAACCGTAAACTCGCGAATAAAGTTTGGCATGAAATGAACGAGCAGATCTCCAATTACATTCGCGGTAAAGTGCTCGAGATTTTAATCGTGGGTGGCGTGAGCTACGTGACTTTTGCCATTTTAGATCTTCGCTATTCGGCGCTGCTTGCCGTAGCTGTCGGTCTATCGGTGTTAATTCCTTATATCGGTGCGGCAGCTGTAACCGTGCCTGTCGCCATCGTTGGTCTGTTCCAATGGGGTCTTGCGCCTCCATTTTATTGGTTGCTGCTTGCTTACGGTATTATCCAAGCGCTGGATGGTAATGTGTTGGTTCCTGTTCTGTTTTCTGAGGCGGTAAATCTACACCCAGTTGCCATCATTGTGGCAGTGTTAGTCTTCGGTGGCTTGTGGGGTTTTTGGGGAGTATTCTTCGCCATTCCGTTGGCGACACTAGTTAAAGCCGTATGGCATGCCTTACCAAGTACGGAAGAAAACGAACCAGTCGAACAAGAGTAGGCGTTACCAAAGTACAATGCTCAAAAGAAAGCCCAGCAGTTTGCTGGGCTTTTTGTTATTTGAGAACGGATCGCGCTTATGCGTTTTCGTTCAGGTAATTTAATACGACTTCGTGGTGATCTTTGGTTTTGAACTTGTTGAACACGTGTTCAATCACGCCTTCTTCATTGATCAGGAAGCTAATGCGGTGAAGACCATCGTATACTTTACCCATGGAACTGTACCTTTGGAAATTTTTTTAGACTAAATCTTTGACGATTTTCAACAAACTCTATATTTAACAGTAAGTTAGGTTGATAATTTCTCTTTTTGAACCTCAATTATAGCAGTTGTCATAATTTTTTGTAAATTGGGCTCATTTTGACGCTTTTCCAAGTGCAAACTTGTCATAAAAACTAAGTCGTTGCTATAAGTTGAAGTTGATAGTCATTACGATGGGAGCGCTTGGTGATCACATATACTTGTCACCCAACTCGCTTTTGGACAAATGCTTGTTAGATGGTTTGCTCTATTCAAGCTGGTAGATATTAGGAAAAGTAAGGGTAACTCTTAATTTCTTTTCTGTTTTACCTTTCATAATATTTCCAATATTTACTTATATGGTGGCTTGGGCTTGTCCAACACTTCGGACAGCTGTTAACGGCGCAACACATATCCTTATTTGCTATATTTCTATTGCACGACTCTCTAGAAACTTAATAAATTTTACAAGCTCATTATCAGTAAAGTCCAGATCATGTACTAAATCGTAATCTGAGATTAAATCTGCAATATCCTTTGCGAGTTTCGGTTTACTAGGCATAAAACCAAGATCATCTTTCAATCTTTTATACAGAGTATTCTTATCTGACTTAGGTTCAAAGATCGCTTTGTATATTTGGTGCTGCTCTAGTCCCATAGTTTCTGCCAACAACTCGGACAATAGTTCTGGTGGATATGAGGCTTCTAAATCTTCACTAAATGGGAAAATATCATCGCCTTGCAATAAACCTTTACTCACATGCTCTTTCAATCCCCAATAGTTAGCTTCATTGAGGTTATCAGGCTTACCGTCAACATCTACTTGAATGAGCACTTGATACCCTTTACTCTGATACTCTTGAATTAATAGCCTAATTACATTGTATTTTTTGTTTGATTCGCAATCATAGCTTTTAACTTCTACATTATGTAGCAAGTAAGAATCGCGAATAAGCAGTCGAGAAACGAACGCAGCTTCAGAAGCCCCTTCAACTAAAAGCATGATTCTTTTTGAGCTAACAAAAGGGATGCCTTGAAGCAAAGCGCAAGCTTTATTCAAGTTGTCACGTGTGCGTGAAATACCACCAATCATTCTCAGTCCAACTTTAGAGCCATAGTTTTCTACCAACTCTTCAGGAGATTGAAGGGATGAGAATAAACTATCAGAATCAATAATGTACTGAGTAAAGTAATAAAGCGCATCGAGATACTTTTGCTGATTCTCTAGACTTAAGTTTGAGAATTCATTTTCGCTTAGTTTGACTAAGCCTCTTAATGACTGAGCAATTACACCGCATTTGATTTCGCTGAAGCCGACATAGTCACCATCTTCATACCTTTCAGCATACGGACAATGTGTATTTCGACCGCATAATTCGCACCGAAGGAAAGGCACCCACTCATCTTCAAGAATAGGAATTGTTTCCGAAAGCAAAGATATACTAGGAAGGGCTAACTTCTTGCTTTGGTCATATGAAAAATAACTTAAACTCATAACTCTCCTAGAAATATAACGCTTGTTAAGGGGTGAGTAACGCAATACCGAAGCCCCCGCAAACCACCTTAAACACTAAACCCAACGCATGGTGAAAATTCCATGCGTTGCGAATTCTTCTTGAACAATTTCTCAGCACACAGTGGCTTAAGATAATTACAGGTCTAATTCACTTAGTTCTGAGTCAATGATTCTTTCTGCTTCTTTTAGCTGCGTTTCTGCATACCCTAAGTAGATAACAAAATCCGCATCAGTGACTAACGAGTGAGGGTTTTCGATATACTCTAAACATTGTTCTAATGAGCGTTTAACTTCTCGATACCAAAGAACATTTTGAACGGCTTCTTCACCGTAAGTTGAGTGAATAGCGTTGCGAACATCTTCGAGTTGCTCTAGTTTTGCTTTAGTCGCCGCAGCTGATAAAGCTTTCTCATATCTGCCTTCAACTATCTTGCTAAACAGATGATCGATAAATACCTTTTTCATTATTTCTCCTTAATTTAAATTTACGTCTGTGTGCTAACAGCTTATTAATAAGCATTCCTACTTTCACTCAGCATGAAGCCTAAAAACTTAGACAATTATACTTTGGTTATGCATATTGTGTCATTTTCGTGGTGACATTTTGTTACTGACAAGACAAGGTGGCAAAGACTAAGGTTAAAGGTATAACTAAAACTAATCCAAAATCCCGTTAATACGATATGAATGAGCTTTTACTCTGACTGATAACGGGGCAGAAGTGTTTCAGCCAGAACGGGCTGAAACCTTAAAGCTTTAAACACTTGCGAATATGCCACATCTGAAAGTTGAGTAATGTGGACAAAGAGCATTCCTTTAGTCCACAGTCCTGTTACGGCAGAGAACTTATGTTACTTATTAAAATTCATAGTCAAATATTCAGCTAAACTTCTTCACTTAACCATTTCGCATACTGCTTGGTGTAGTAGCTGACAATTAAATCTGCTCCAGCTCGTTTTAGCCCAATAAAAGTTTCGTTCACCACTAACTTTTCATCTAGAGCACCAGCCAGAGCCGCAAATTTAATACTCGCATACTCTCCACCTACTTGATAAGCCGCTAACGGTAAATGAGTCTCTTGTCTTAAGCGGGAAAGCACATCTAAATAAGGTGTACCTGGTTTGACCATAAGGATATCAGCACCTTCAGCTTCATCAAGTGAAGCTTCGAGTAAAGCTTGTCGACCGTTGGCATAGTCAAGTTGATAGTCTTTCCTATCACCATTGAGTTCACAATCTACTGCTGTTCTAAATGGCCCGTAAAAGGAAGAAGCAAACTTAGCTGAATGTGCCAAAATTGCCACGTCATGATAACCGGCAGCATCAAGACCCAGACGAATCGCTTTTACTTGACCATCCATCATTGCTGAAGGGGCTAACATGTCAGCACCCGCTCGAGCTGCTGTTAAAGCTTGCTTGACCAAGTTTTCAACCGTAAGGTCGTTACACACTTTACTACTCTTTATTGCTCCACAATGTCCATGATCAGTATATTCACAGAAACAAATATCTGGAATGACCATCATATCTGGCACAGCAGACTTTATTATTTTAATCATACGTGCAAGTAAACCATGATCATTCCATGTGTCGCTTCCTTGCGCATCTTTAGTATGAGATATACCAAAAGGCATCACATAGCGTATACCTAAAGCATAAAGTTCTCGGACCTCATCCGCTAAATGAGACTCTGGGATTCTGCTTATGTTAGGTAGAGTAGAAATTGGCACAGCTCGCTCTATATGTTCCTCGACAAATATAGGATGAATTAAATCACCTAGCTGCACATAATTTTCTCTTAATAAATCTCGCATAGCTTCGGAACTGCGGAGGCGTCTAAGGCGTCGTATTGGGGCCGTATTCAAAATATCATATCCTAATTTAAGTTACTCAATGAAAAGATTCGTTAGTCAGATCTTATGATTTCTCTTTAGCAACAAATCACTTTCTGATCTAAAAATGCAGTTTTTTCACTCTGCTCTTCAATACAAAATCAGTCAATAGTTATTTAAGAAATGAGGTGGCAGCCCACAACGCAATACTTTTCTATATTTAGGATTCGTATAACTTTTAGTATGGAAAACATATGCCTTCAAAGTTTAAAAGAGTATTTGCACCAAATGATTTTGGGGCAAAATCAATTCAGCTATAAGAAACTGAATTTAAATCTGGAAAATCTGAATCAGGAAAATCTCTTTCGAAACTCTCGTGGAGTTAATCCAACAATATTGATAAAAGCCTTTCGACATGCACTGATATCTTCGTAACCAACTTGGTTGGATATCCATTCAAATGAATGTTTTGTACTTTCCAGGTAGTCACATGCATTCTGTATTCTGAGACGCTGCAAATACTGATTTGGGTTGTAACCCGTAGCCTTTAGAAACCGTCTTTGCATAGTACGTTCAGTAAGGTTTACTTGCTTCGCTAACTGATGTATCAATAACGGTTCCGTATAACCTTGATGCATTATTTGTTGAACCGAAACAATCACCAAATCACCATGAGCGAACGATGGTTTGAATTGTTGATAATAGCTCTGTTCTCTCTGCGCAGTATCGATAACAAGTGTTTTACCAAGTTGGCGAACAACCCGAGGAGACGAATATTTAGCGACCAGTTCAAACCCGAGATCCAGCCACGACATCATACCACCTGCCGTCACTATGTCACCGTGATCGATCAATATCTTATTGCTGTTAAGAGGAATCTCCATAAACGTTCTGGCAAATGTTTCTGCTAACGCCCAATGGGTTGTCACTTCTCTTTTACCAAGCAAGTTCGTTGCGGCGAGAATAAATACCCCAGCGCAAGCAGATGATAAAACTGCACCTTTGGAATATTGCTTTCTAAGCCATTCAATAAGTTTGGCATCAGGAGCTAAATAATAATCGTCTATTGAAGCTGGCGGTAGCAAAACAACGGTAAAACTATCCTCTATCAACTCTTCATGCGAAATAATGACTGGTTCAAATAAGACCTCAATCCCTTGTTCTCGACAAACTCTGCTTGCAAGCAAAAACATCTCTTCAAGACCAAAAACCGCAGACTTCAATACTGAAGGATACTCACAAATTCCAATGGATATTTTTGTCATACGACTCTCTACATATGTCGGTTTTTGCCCTTTTTATGTCATTTTAACCACTAAAAAGACTACATCAAGTCGCTCATAATTTTCCTGAGCAAAAAGTTAAAACAAAAGGAAATCAAAAATGAACAAAACTGCATTACTTATAATTGATATACAAAATGATTACTTTCCTAAAGGTAAACTCCCATTATGGAATACAGATAAGATCCTGATAAACATTAAAGAATTAATTGCTAAAGCTAACCAACAGTATATTCCTGTCTTTCTTATCCAACACGTATCTTCAGCTCCTAAGGGAATGGCACCTTTCTTTGAAAAAGGTAGTGAAGGAGCGAATATCCACCCAGAAATAATCGCGATATGTCCTAATGCAGAAGTCATACAGAAACAGCATGCAGATAGCTTTTATCAAACTCATTTAGAGAAATCACTGGAAAAATTTGATATTGATGAGTTACTGATATGCGGGATGATGACACAAAATTGCGTTACGCATACTGCTATATCAAAGAAAGCAGAAAAATATAAAGTTTCAATTATTGAAGATTGTTGCACAACTACAGATTCGATGATTCATAAAATTGCTTTGAATGCAGCATCACCTCGAGTACCTCTAGTAACATTTTCGGAAGTATTATAGAAATAGTCATAAGAAAATGTATTGAAACCTCACTGCTATCGTTTTCTAGTGAGGTTTCGTCTCAACTCACAATGGGGCAAAAGCTAGTCAATGGATACATATCAACTTAATCATGAGATCCTATAATCTCCGACAGATTTGACACGACAACTCCTAAAAAATACAATGCGTATATGTTTCATATGTAAAACGTATATCTATGGGTGTTGTTAAAATTTCAGAAGAACTGCATGAAGAACTTCGTAAAGCAAGTTCGGTCATGTCACGTTCAATAAACTCACAAGCAGAGTTTTGGATCAAAATGGGCATGTTGGCTGAGCTACATCCTCAACTTTCATTCAATCAAATCATGGCGAATCTGATGCAATCCGCGAATGTTTCCGCAACAAACATCTCAACAACTGAAGAACATTGTGATGCATAGTCAAGTAATGATTAAGTCTGAAGAAGATATTTCGTTAATGCGAGAATCCGGCAAGTTACTTGCGCAGGTTTTTAAGATGCTCGACGAATACGTCCAACCTGGCATCTCTACGATGGATATTAATAATAAAGTTGAACAGTATATTGTTAATGAACTCAATGCTCGACCTGCAAGTAAAGGTCAATACGATTATCAATATGTACTAAATTCATCGATTAATGAAGTTGTGTGCCACGGAGTTCCTAAAGAGACTGAGATTTTAAAAAGTGGCGATATTATCAACTTAGACATTACTCTAGAAAAGAATGGATTTATTGCCGATTCAAGTAAAATGTATGTAATGCCTTCAGCATCACCGCTTGCTATTCAACTGGTAAAAACAACCTATAAGGCTATGTGGGAAGGTATTAAGCAAGTAAAACCTGGGGCAAAACTTGGTGACATCGGTCATGCGATACAGCGACATGCAGAATCCCATGGATACAGTATCGTAAGGGAATATTGTGGACATGGAATAGGTCGTGAAATGCATGAAGAACCACAGGTACTTCATTACGGTCAGCCAAATAGTGGACTCACACTAAAAGAGGGCATGATTTTTACTATCGAACCAATGGTGAATCAGGGCACTGCTAAGATAAAAACCAAAAAAGATGGTTGGACGGTGGTCACTAGAGACAAAAAACTCTCAGCTCAATCTGAACATACAGTACTTGTCACTGGTACAGGATATGAGGTTCTCACGTTAAGAGAAGAAGAAAAGCTGCAAACGATGTGATGATTGACAGGGAAAATTTCGGCAAAACAGGTGCAATTCATAAGAAATATTAATTCAACCTAGGTGCACTCCAACAAACTATAACTATGCCTCAAAATCGTTTTGGGGCAGATCTGAGCTAGCCACATCAGCTAGCTCGAAGATGGACATATCTGAGTTAGGGCGTCGGCACTATCAGGAGAATTTCGGATAAAAATGTCTATGGCTTAACGCCTGCGTAATAGGCGCGAGCTGGCGAGCGTCTTAATTGACGCACTTGTTAGATTTATGATTCTAAATGCTCCTCACAGCTTAAAACTACTTGCTCAACCAATGAAGATAAATCACTCGATACATATGTCTTGATTGGAAGAACCCAAGGATAATTTTTGAAGTGTTCAAACATTCCGTACTCTTGGTCATCTAACTCTAAGATAGGCTGCACCGGAACTGATGGGAGGTGTGGAACAATAGAAGTTAGTTCTTGGGGAATACTTCTAGGGTCGGACAAGTCAGCAACGATGAATTTGGACAATGCCGCTAAGGTAATAACCGTTTCGGTTATGTCTCGGCTAGATGGAACCTCAAAATCGAAAAGAACAGCAAGATAACCATGTTCATCTAATTGACTTTTAATTTCGTCGAGAACAGCCTTCCTCTCGGGAGTAAATCTACCTAAGATTAATACTACTTTTGATGTTATCGTTTCGATGACTTGCCGAAGATTTTTACTCTTAATTAACAAGGATATAAATTGTGCTAACTCAATGGTAGGCACTGTAATTGAATTGCTAGTTTCGGATATGGCTATATTTGATTGTTTACAGTCATTTAGGACTAAATCCCAGGCAGAAATACCATATGCGCAAGAATTTTCTATTCGTGCATTAGAAAAATTTGTCTTTACCAAGCTCATATTACTTAGATTGGTGTTTACTAAATATGAACCAGTAAAATTTGTCTCCTCAGCACTACAGTAGGAAAGATCAGCGCCAGTAAAATTACACTCTATGAAATTTGCTGACCCAATTTTCGATACATTTAGACCAGCGCCACTAAAGTTGCATTTTAAACAGTATGAATCCACCAAATCTGAAAAATGAAAATGGCTATCAGTAAAGTCACATTCTATAAAAGTACTATTCCTCATAGATACGCGATTTAGATTCATGTGGGAAAAATCAAACCCATGAAACTCAGGAAGGTCATAGAATCCACCATCACTTGGGCAAGCTCGTACGAAATCCACGTCACTTAGATCTGCTCTTCTTCCTTCTTCAGTGAGGCGCCACTTATTCCAATTTTCAGCGCCAGATTTTAAAATTTCTAATACTTGTTCCGATGCCATCACTTTCCTCGATTGAATCTAACATTTTATTAGTGCGCATGCGCGTTTACCTTATTGGACTAGTGAAAACCCTCACAGTTAACTATCTGTATGTAATGAACTTATCAGTATTTTGCTAAATTCACCATCTGGAAAAACGCGCACGAAGTTGAGATAAAAATCGTCATAATTTCAATATGACTGCATGCCTGCCCAACTTTTAGGCATTGCAAAGAATTGCAACATTTGAGTGAAATGGATGAAAATTTGTAGGCGAGAAAGTCTGCGTTTGACCGCGCCACAGACAACGAGTTAACTCTTTTTGGGGTCATAATGAAGTTCAGCGACTTATTGCTACGCTCCCACTAATGATGAAATTCTTTGTTCTAATTTTAATTGTAAGTCTCGTAGACCTTCACCATTATTCAGATACGAGACGTAACGCAAGTGCCTTAGGTCAAAAGGAATATCGCTCTCTACCTGTGTGATTAAGATAACTTATCTACCAAGAGCATGTGCAATGCCTGCCTCATAAAAGACATTTGGATTTCTACCCGTACAGTCACAAATCACGATTCGTGATTTGTCTATTAGTGAGACTACATCTTGCATCACAGCTGGATTTTCCCAAATATCGTCGGCTCTACGGCACTTCAAACCATATTGTTCGGATATTTGTTGGAGAGCTGAATAGACCTGATTAAACTGGGGGGAGAATGGCATCATTGCAGAAACCAAAAGGGGCTCGATCTGCTCAGGATCACTTAGAGTAAAGACTTTTGGTTGTTTTCTTTTTGGATTCGCATGCCGTAATAGCACTCGAAAAAGATCTTGGCTTTTTATTGCCCAATGAGTGCGGCTGAACTCGAAATCAGCTATATCAAGTTCCCTTGCAATTCGCTCTAGAGTTTCATTGGAGATTGGAGCTATTTCTGGATCATAGAAATACTCAAGGGATATAGTGCCTCTAGATTCAGATACTTCAATGATTCTCCCGACTCTTGCGTATTGTTGCTCCGAGCCCCAAGACTCCTCCATAAATAAGGTAGGGAGACTTCGTATCGCCTCAAAATCTAGAACTCCATTGGGCTTGAAACGAGCGACTAGATCGTCAGATGTGTACTCGAGCATGCGGCCAAGGGTAAAAGTATCTCGACTTTCTGCCCAACCTCCGCCGTTAACAATCAGATTAAACATTAATCTTCCTATACATAGTTTCCAATCATGCATGACGCTCGCAGCAGAAGTGCGAGCTTGTGGGCGTCCTGCTGCCGGCATCTGTTATACGTTTTTTCTCGCAACCCACTGTGTATGTTCCCTTGAGAAAGCATACTCACTATTGATTATAAACTCGGACAGACGGCTCTCCTCTGTTACAGAAACAGATTCTCCCTTTATCAGGACAATTTCGTGAGCAGCCAAAGCATATGAGGAATTAAGCTCATTATGTTTTTTTGCTTGCACCCAAGTAAGAACAGCACTGGCTGCAGTAGCAACGACTTCAATTGGTAAGAAGGTTGATGGCTCCTTGATACGATAGAGCAGCAATAGTATTGCCAAGGAATGCAAAACTATAGAAAAAACAAACCATTTTTTTGCTAAATGTTTATTGAGTTGAGATTTGTTTGAATACCAGAGGGACTGGTTATCAATTCTTTCTGAAACATATACTTCTAGACGCTTTTCCCAAGGTAACGATCGAACATCAATCATTACATCTGAAATTGCCTCTCCTAAATCGGGAGTCCATTCCAGTTCATGTGATAATGCCCTATTTTGATCTAGAATTGCTTTAAGGTCATTGAGAAATTCTGTTTGAACTTGCTGATTTGGTCCATCTGATTCGTATGGCTCAGCTTTCATCATCCAACGCCACGTCCGTGTTTTAACAGATTCTGCGACAGCCCTTCCGTTGTACCAAGTGTCCTCCGGCTTCTGAACTTTTAGCCAAATTAGAATACCTAAAGTAATCAGGAATAACAAAGCAGATGCTATAGCAGCGTATACATCTGCCGGATAAGAAAACGACACGAGTGCAGCTATGATTAAAAGAATAAGATAGCATCTTAAAGCGTTAAAATATGCGCTTTGAGCTTTTAAAGAAGCACTATCCGCAGAATTGTACAGTGCTGGAAAATCTTCCTCATTTATAGTCACAATTGATATCCTAAGCTTGTGTATACATGATCTTTGTAGTGATAATTGTTGTTATCATTATGCATTTCATAATTCTGGATTGCGTGAGCTACTATTGCGGGTGAAAAAGGGACAAAAATAGCTCCTATATCCCTGATAATAGGAGGGCATGTATCTCTAACCATAGATCTTGAACCATCTAGATTAACCCCTATAATCGTACAGCCCTTTTCTATGGCAACCTCTGCCTCCCAACGAACGTATTTATGCTTGCTTTTAGTATCTTGCCCGATTAATAGGACATATTTTCCTGCCATATTAATTCGTTCTCTACACTTTCGCTTAATGTAAGCTTCATTTACAGAGTTAACTTCAGTCTGAAGTTGGCAATTAGCAAAATTAAAATCAATATTTTTATTGGCTTTCCACGCTTGCATCAGACGCCAATAGTGAATATCGGTGCTACTGAATCCTACAAAAGTCCTTGGTAATGACATCATCCTCTCCTTACGTATAACGCCCGCATTTCAGGCCACAGTGAAGCGTTTGTTAAAGCGCGACTAACTCTGCAAGTTTACCAGCAACATTATCTAATGGATCTTCCGCTGTATCTAAACCACTTCGAGAACCAAGTAACGGGCTTATATCACGAAGATCTTCATATGTTGTACCGTGTACAATTGGTACAAGTAAATCAGTAGAAAGTAGAGCTGATAGTTCCTTATCTGCAATACCTTCACCGTCTATACGCTTCAAAAACGAAGGAGTGACCATGACGATACCAATTCTAGATTTAGCTAAACCTTTATCGATTTCACGCATCAAGTTAGAGCCAAGTAAAACATCTTTTTCACTAAACCAAACCGAAACACCTTTCGCTTCTAGTAAATCATGTAGTTCTTTGGCAATTCCCTTACGGTCATCCCAAGCGTGACATAGGAAAATATCACGAAGGTCTGGTTTAGAAGCGCGCCTTTCTACATTTTTCCGAACTGGAGTAAGAGTTCTGATTTCAGCTGAAGTATAAATAATAGAAGAACCGGAACTAGACCAACTTGGCTTAGGGCTACTTGAGATTGAGCCGCTTGACCTGTTACTACTACCTTCATACGAAGAATACGAAGACGATGGGTATGATGAAAATGAACGGTAACTTCCACGACCACTGCCACTACACGCAGGACAGTTAGCTCTAGCACTTGCTGTCCGGTGACCATTTACTGGTGCTGTACATCTTGCCATACAATAATTCTCCGATTGTAAATACAGTCCAAATGATAAGTGAACGAACACAATATGAAACAAAAATAGTATGATATTTTAAACACTGTCAAAATATTAATTATGATACGCTCTAACATTTATTTCATGAATGATTCCCATCCATGCAATCCATTGACATGGCGAATCGATTTCACACTCCCCTTATGCATTCTAGTGCTTTAACGCGCTGTTTTGATTTAAGTAAAAAATTGCACCATTGTTCTAAATCTTTTTCTAAAGATGTTATATACAAAAGGAATTTGCCCAATATTTAGCAAAGCATGGCGAAACATTGAGATTAGAAAAAAAAGTAATGCGATTCCAGCGGTACGGTCTGCCTCTAGGTAATCACGCTAACGCGCAGAAAGGGACATTTTTGATTCAGGCTAATTTGTGCAACTGGCTGTTGCACAATTGGAGTCAGTGGTAGTTGTTGCTGATTTTGCAACCACTGAAATTTCTCCTCGCTCAGGCAACTATTGCATATATTGCATATATTGCAACAGTTCAACTGCCGAGGAATACTCGATCGTTGATTGATAGGCAATGTGCATGTTTTGCACATAAGCTGATTCTATTGCCAGAACTATGCTTCCTGAAAAGTTGTGGGGCAAAGAAGATTTACGAAAGACGATGCATGTACTACTGCATCAATAACTTTCACGCTGAATTAGCAAAAAATCCAATTGCCGAACCTAAACTTAAGTGATGTAGATGAGCTTTGACAAAAAATGGTATATCACGGACTTTAAACTAATGGAGACGCTTCCTATTGAACCTGTTTAGATGAGTGTAGACACGTAACAATGTCAAAGCTATATTTACTTATCATCGTCATCGGATGAAATCCGCGGCTCGCCATCTAAGATATATGACATGAAACAAGAAACTAAAAAAATTCACCTTTCCGACCAACAGCGTCGTGAAGCAGTTACTCGCTTGATGAGTCGAGTTATTGTCAGTGAGCATCGTGCCCCCAAGATCAAGAAAGTCCGCCGTAATGTTATACAACAGATGTGCGTTGCATTTACTAAGGCAGTTCACGCTGAATAGCAATCACTAATAATTCTTTCACAGCCTTCAAAGGTGTTTTGTTATCTAGCCAAAAACTAGCGCTATTATTGCGTTAGCTTCCTCTCTAGAAATTGAATGAAAATGTCATCTTCTATGTAAAACAGATCATAACCAACATGCTGAATACCCTCTTGCGAGATTTCCGTGATTTGCCCTTTACCATCGTTCTCGAGTGAAAACTCTCGTTGAAGGTTATACATTAACTGATTGAACCGAAGGTCAGTATTGTTGCTCCAAAGTTCCTTCAAAAGTGAAAGCGTAGTTTCTATTCGTTTAGGGTCACGCATTGAGGTGCTCCTTGTGGTCTAACGTCAAAATACATATTTGAATCAATTTTTATGGTGTTAATTATCAGCGCCAAGAAGCAACACGTCTAGCGTACATACATTTTAATTAAGGTGTTCCCTAAAGTATTACGATTTAAAACCAATACCAAAATTTAACTCTAGTTTTGGTATTTCACACTTTTCTGGTCGTGTATTTGAGCGCAAATACCAAAAGTAACGTTGAATTTAGTATATATACCAAAAGTATGCATAAATTTTGGTATCGCATGTAGAAAATGCAGGATGCAATCTCCTTTCAACCAATTTGTATCAATTTTGCTTGTCCAGGAACCTGTTAGCACCTAAAGCGTTGGAGGCGCTTTAGTCTAGAGGACGCGCCCAATAGAGAAAAAGACAATATAAACCTGATTGATTGTAACGATATCTTTACTTAGTTATTACTTGGTCCTTTCCACAAATAAGAGCAAACTCATCACGCAAGTTGCGTCACGCAACCTGCGTGATACGTTTTTTAGTTCGTAGAAGGAATCAAGAAAGGTTTGCCATTAATGCACAGCACACTCTTGGGTAACAATTTGTTAGCTATTCACTGTGCGGGGAACGCTTACAAAAATTGAGTAATGTGAATTTTTGAACATTAGCGACGTTCTGTCACTTATGCTAGGGAAACACATACAATTACAGAACTCGTCGCTTCAGATAGACCAAGTGCATATTTCGGGCGAGTTTACCCCTGTTCAAATAGAGTTTATTGAGTTCACCTTAGATGAGTACATTGTGGATGGTGTTCAAGAACTGGCTGTGAAAAAATGCGTAATCTGGTCGAACTCAGCTCAGTACGACACCATAAGTGATGCAGATGGGTTGCTTGGATCGCCTGCCGCTATCAGTGGCACGTCTGTTGGGTTTTAGAAGTATTTGTTTGAGTAGGGGCTTGGTAGCCCCTACTAGAATGTGCCGGTTAGAGCTTGAATTGGCTACTTGCTGTTTAGATATTCCAATACAACTTCATGGTGATCTTTGGTCTTGAACTTGTTGAATACATGTTCGAGGTTGCCTGACTCGTCAATCAAGAAACTTGTTCTTACAACGCCCATATTCTCACGGCCCATGAACTTCTTGAGTTGCCATACACTGTACTTCTCACAAACTTCGTGTTCTTCATCAGCTAGTAGAGTGAAGTTAAGCTCTTGCTTGTTGATAAAGTTCGTCAGCTTTTTTGGGGTGTCAGGGCTAATACCAAGCACAACAACATTGTGAGCATCTAGTTCAGTTTTAGTATCACGAAGTCCTTGAGCTTGGACTGTACACCCAGGCGTTGAAGCGCGTGGGTAGAAATAGAGTAGTACTTTTTTTCCTTTCAGTTCAGAGAGGGTTACTGGGTTGTTGTTTTGATCGTTTAATGTGAAATCTGGAGCGGTTTGTCCTGCTTCGATAGCCATGGGTTATCCTTACTTTCTTTAACTTTACTCTAAATCGAGCTTTCTTTTTATGTCTAGTTTTATCTATGCTTGCTAGTGCTGTCTAGTAGTAACTTTAAACGAGGCTCAGTTACTTTCTAAAATTACCTTCAACGATATTATCTGGTCTGGCATTAACCACCTTATCTATAGCTTTTTCTCGCTCTGAAGCAGGAAGCATTTCCATTAGGTCTTGAACTATTTTGATATGAGTGGCAGCTTGAACAGCTAATGCCTCCTTATGGCTTTGAGCTTCGTCGTAATACTCTTTTTTCTTTTTATTCGCTTGAGTCTTGTCTTGCTTTAGTTGTTTAATATCAGCTTGTAATACATCAATAGGTGTTTGGCTAGAGCCGTCTTGTGCCCCCCGAGCTTCAAGAAGTTTAGTCTTGATCATGACTCGAACGTCTTCATGCCTGCGCAGTGAGCCAACCGAGAGGCCGGCTTCCTTCTCAACGGTACTATTGTTAATTTTTAGCCTACCTTCACGAGCTTTTTTCCTCAGTTCACGATTTTCAGGCTTGCCTTCTAATAGTCGCTCTAGGGCTTCCAGTAATTTGTGTTTGGTCGCCTTTGTCATTATTGAGTTACCTCGTAAAGAATTAAAAGATCTTTAGCTTGTTGTGGGAGCTCAACAGGCTCAAAGTTGATGCCTAAGTCTTTCATAATGCGCTCCGCAGCCGTAATTTTTATATACGCTTCTGATGCCGTTTGAGGCGTTAATTCATCATGTACAATATCCCATAGCATATTGATTTCAGCCTCCTTACGTTTAGACTCCGCAAAAACAGCATCAACAATGTAGTCATTCTTACAGTCAACACATTCAAGAAGATTTACCTGTGTGCGCAGACTACAGCCTGTCGACGTGCAGTAAATTCCAGGGGCTACTGCATGAATGTGGCGCTTTTGATCTCGGATTTGCTTTTTCCAGTAGTTGAGCGAGAGCATGTCGTCATCGACCTTATCTTTAAACTGGTTACGCTTAGCCTTCATCATGTTTTTGGCAAACTCTTTGCCCTTGCCGCCAGCGACACGTTCTTTGTTAGCGAGCTTCTTGTAGATGTTGAGGTACACCTGCGCTTTTTGATCAATCCTTTCTTCATCAATGGCGTGAGCCAAGTTCTCCTTTTTCTTTCTCATTTTCTGGAATTTACTGGCGTTCTTAGCGTAATGGCGTGTCATCGCCATCGATACATGGCTGAACTGCTGCTTGAGTTGGGGGAACGCACAAAGCTCGAAGCCGATCAGGTAGTAGGCAAACGAGCGGCGGAGCTGATGTCCTGAGAAGTTATAGTCATCCCCCACATTAAACGAAAGGTTAGGATCGGAGACCTTCAAATCAATTAAATCGCCATTGGTAAGTGCAAGCTCTTCACTCAATTCGTTTTCAAACCAAGCTTTAGCATGCCTACTGGGATCTTTTGCCCCCATAGCACTACAGCCCCCTTTTGTTTTGTGGAAAAACGCATAGCTTTCAGGGCTGTGCTCTCTAAGTGGTGTATGTAAAGCTTGTAGTATCTCGTAAGCTTTTTTACCGACTTCTGTTGTAACAAACTCATCCTGCTTTGACTGAGAACCTCTAATAGTTTTCGATAGATCAGCATGAATAATGTGAATTGTTTGCTTTGATATGATCTCCGTTGTGCATCCGTTAGCTGTATGAATATGATAGAGTTCATCAGAGCGCATACCTGTGCGAGACATTAAAGTCCAACAACAACCACCGTTAAGATGTCTAAATAGTGATTGAGCTTCTTTAATATGTGTGATTTTCCTTGTTCCAATACTCAATTCGTTATTTGGGTGAAACTGGTCAATATAATTACTTTTGACTTCTGGCTTATACCTTTTTAGTAACTTAAGGGTTTTTGCTTCGGATGGGGAGTTTAATGCTAAAAAGGCTTCTTGAAAGGCAATGGTTCTTTCTTTATTAAGGGTATTAGTCTTGCCTAAAAGCCAATGGATTTTACCTTTTTTAGTTTTTGATTTATCACTTAAAAGGTATTTAGCATAACCTTCATAAACTTTATCAAAGTAAGTCGAAATATAACAAGATAGCTGACTAAGTTTGTCACGAATAGGGTATAGCTCATTTACCAATGCTTCTGACTTTTGTAGCCCCATATAATATAGGCGTTGAGGGATAACGGTGTATTGTTCAGCCTCTCTAAAAGTTAACCCAAAAATGGAGGGAGTCAATCGTTTAGTTAATGGCACTTCAAAAGGCAAACCTTCTGCCTCGGTGTACAATTTATTAAGTGCGGTATAGATGCTCTCCCGTTCAAAATCTATGTCAGTAAAATCTGTAATTACCCATGTTTCTAGCCGCTCAAAGTCTACGGAACCTAAGCAGTTTTCCCCTTCATCGAGTAGTGGGGGAACAAGCTTTTTTAAGGCGACGATGGTATTATAAATAGACTGAAATGAATAATTTTTAGGTGATAGCCATATCATTTTTAAAGCGAGTGCTTTTAATTGGTTTCTCAGATTTCTCTCGATTACTTTTTCATCTATCTCAAAGTTTAATGTATTAATTTTGGTAGCGTTAGGTTCAAAAAAGAGTTGAAGCTTTCTCCAAGCATCGTTGTCACCCACCTTACCCAATGATTCTCCTGTGACGCTAAAACCAATATCTAGCGCTTCAAAGTTATCCCACTCTCCCAATTTAATGGCAGGCTCTAACACATCCTTCAGGTAGTTTGTGTAGCCTCCAACATGATTTTGCGCGCTTAACAGGGCATCTTGTTGGTCAATATTGTACTTAGGTAGCTTTATCATGATTGGCTCCCAATCAATGTTGTAGGGCTAAAATGGCGTGCTCCATAGATACCCGAGGGTGACGCCCGTTTTTGTTAAATAATGCCATTGCACCGTCGTACACATTCTTGCTGGCACCATCGAGGGTAAACTCAAAAGCGGCGATTCTTTCATGGACTTCCTCTTGCGCGTTAGGGTACAGGTTTACTGCCTCCCTTAGTACATCAATGAAAGAGATAAGTTTATAGATGTGTTGAGTCTCATTGACGGCTTTGGCTGATTGGCATTTATGGCACATGTCGTACTCAGCACAAGGTAGCTGTAGCTTGATGGCGTTATTGGTTTCACGCTGAGTGTTTTTTCCACCTGCAATGATTTGTTTCCCATTGCAATGAATGCCATTGGGATTGGTTTTTGCCCTTTCTTCCTCTTGCTTCTTTTTCCATTCATCATGCGTCAGCATTGTGATGCCAAGTTTGGCTGCAACTATCTCTTTTGCTTGCTCTAAACCCGTCTCTTCATCCAATAGTTCCATCACTTGTAGAGATTGTGAGACGATGATTTTGTTGAGCCTTGGGTCGCCATTGGCATAGTGTTTCTCAATGGTTTGAAGGAGGTTTTGCAGGAGGTTTTGAACGCCGCCAGCGCCACTCACGGAGTACACTTGGTTACTGGTCATTTCTCGCCAGCGGCTTGACTGAAGTGAAATAAAGTAGTTATTTGGTTCAATTGACCACGTTAACATTTGGCTGGATGAGATCGGGCTTATCCCTTCCCAGTCCTGAGGGGTATGATTTGCTCCACCTCTTTTGAATAATAATCGTTCATGCTTTTTTGAGCATTGCTTATCTGCTAACTTAGTGGCGTATTGCTCAATATCTTGGACTAACGGTTTGTCAGTGGCAGGAATAGAGAAGTAATTGCTGTCTCCATTCCGATATTTGAACGAAATTATGATGTTGCCCTCAGCGTCTTTATCCGAATAAGTCAGCGGCAGTAATATGCCCTTGAGGGGTAAGTCTGTGTAACACGATAAAATACAGTAGGCGGTATTGGTTGCGCCTCGAAATGCTCCAGTTTTACTGCACGGCCGAATAACTTTGCGTACCACGCTTCTACCAATATCATTTACTTCTTTACTAAGCTCGATGACTCGTTGGTTTTTATAGCTATAAAACAGTTCTTTTAGCCAAGGAAGAATGGATGCTCGGGTGGGTGAGAGAAGGTTTAACATCACCATTAGATGTTTGTTTAATCTTACCAAATTGAATTTGTCGTTTATATTACCCTTATTATTGAGAGTGAATATCAACTCTGTACCTTCCTTACCACTACCGTACAGTTCTGAAAGTTTCTCCAGAGTTTTAATAAACTTCACTCCATCACGCTTTTCGACATCAAATGTCTCGTAACTCTCATTGGTTAGAACTGCGTCTACTTCTTTATTTGATCGCGCTTTAAAACTCGATACCTTAACTACCTTTATGCTTTTATCACGTTCATCAGTATGAATTGTAATTGGGTGGGCGATGGCTCTAATATTGCTGTCGTTCAATGAGGTGAAAAAACACATTAGGTGATAAGCTGCCCCCATTGCTAGGTTAAATGCAGCACTGTGGTTTACTGATGTACCGTTCTTACTTTGCCCGAGTGTTTGGCTTTTTAGAGAAGTTTGGACCGAAATTACTTCTTGATATCTACCTAAATTAATAACAACAAGTAACTTTTCTGGTAGTGCTAAGTTCTCCTTTTTGGCTGCAATAAGCTGTGGTGCTAATGTGAAAAATACCTCGCTCAAACGAGTGACAAGGAGTTCTTCTTCGGTTTCAGAGTAGCCTTTTTTGGGGGTAGGCCAACGAGAGAATCCCCTATGGTGCCTTGTCCATGAATCAGCGGGTAAGCCACACCAAGTAAGTGCAATGCGAAGTTGTGTAAGGGAACTAGCAGCTGTTGGTTCCTTAATACCAAGTTCATCTCCGTGGTGTCTTTCCCATAATTTTTTTGACGGGGTATACATTTTAATGCGATGTCGTAGCTCACCATCATTCCCCGCGTATTTTAAATATCCTTCCTCGGAGAATGGATTAACGTTCACTGAATCACAAAAGACAATGAAGGGCTTTAAGTTTTCATAAGCCTTTGTTACTGACGATGCTGACTTATTGTTATCAACGTACTTTTGTGCTTTTTGACAAAAGTTTTTTAAATAAGGTGTGCGACTTTCAATTTTGCAGTTGTTTTTATCTGCTCTTAAGTGCAACAAGTGAGAAATATCAAACTCTGTTACCTTACTTTGCTTCATGTTTTTGTATGGAATTAGGAAGTTAAACGGGATAATATTCTTATTGTTTCTGACGTGTTTAACCGTCTTTGAGTTCTTAGCTAGTGGGCTTTTTGCCATACTACAATCCTTTGTTGATCTTGTTATTTTTGCTCTCTGCTACCCTTAACTGCTCATCAAATTTATTTATGAACTTGATGTACTTTTCCGTCGTGGCTGTGTTTGAATGCCCCATTAACAAGGCTAACTCGTCCATTAAGTACTCATAGTCAACCTGTCGTTCCTGAGACTCATTCCAAAGCCAATGTGTGGCAAAGGTTGAACGCAGATCATGGATTCGGTAGTACCAGCTAGGCTCTTTTGATCGTATGCACTTTCTCAGTACGCTAAAGTACACTTCCAAAGTATTTTCTGTGTATGGCCGCCCTTTGTTGGAGACAAAGAGGTAATCAGTGGTGTCCTGTTCTTGTTTAGAGTCGATCAGCGCTTTTCGGCGAGTTAGGCTCTTTTGTCTCTGATTGCTTTCTTTGAATTGCTCTAGTTCTTCATACAGCGCAATAGGGATTTCAATCGTGCGGTGCTTACTGCCTTTGGTATGTGTAATGTGTACTGGCACAACGTCTAGCTCACTGCAATCCTTGTCACCAATATTACGAGCAGGAAAATGGGTGACTTCATCAATCCTAAGCCCTGACTCTTCACACAACCTCAGCATTAGGGAAATGGCCTTAGGCAACGCATCAAGGTGTTGAGAGAAAAGTTCTTTGTGATTGAGCGACATAGGCTTCAACTTTTGATAAGTAGGCGTTTGATCGTTTTTTGGGAACATCTTCATGATGTTTGATATTTCATACACTCGCTTTTGGGTAGGCTTGGTATGGGTAAGCATGTCGTGCTGATCGGGCGCGCCTTCGTAAACCTCAACCTTGCTGAAGTGTGTCAGAACATGTTCGTCATCATTTTTGAGGTAGCCGTTTTTTTGCATCCACTTATAAAAACCAATAACAGCGCCCATATAACTTCTTGCAGAGCTAAGCGAGTATGCTTCGTCACCAGTAGCTTCCCCTTTGGCTCGGCAGTTTGCTAAAAGGTGTTCAGCAAATCGCCAAGGCGCACCTTCTTCTTCATACTTTGATAGGGTTTTATAAGTTAGATATTCAGGTGGTATTTCGTTACCATTTTCATCAACTTGAGAGCGGTTAGTCGAATCTAAATAACGAGTAAAAGCTAGCAAGCCTTTTGCCATTGAGTCAGTGTCTTTGACCGCACCTTTACCACGCAATTTAGATACTAAGTAAAGAGATTGTGGGTAAACAACAACCCCATCAGGTGCAATGATGATATTGGTTTTCTTTAGGCGTGACTGTAGGTTGGATGGGGACAACTGTGGCGTCAAGACCACTTCCCCAGAATCATTTTTTATAATCTCCGTGACTTTTAGTTTAGCAAGGGTATCAACTGCTATTTCTAGCAACCAAAAATCATTTTCAGGGCCTTGATTGTCACTTTTGTGTTCTATATACATAAACACCTGCCAGCTAATGCTCAGTGTGCCTCAGAGCGTGAATCTAGAATGCTTTACGTGCGATAAAATGGGAGTTCTTTAGAAGTTCTTACTCGCCTTGCCTGTGCCTATAGGGCTTTGACTTTAGGTTACCGAGTGCTTCACCGTGTTCACGCAGTTATGGCATAATAAACCTGACATTGAGAGGTTTTCTGCAGGCCCTCGCTGACAATAATATATGTCAGTGGTTCTTGCATTTTGTGCAGTTATGCTTTGACAGAGCCCCTTAGGTAGATTCTTAAATGATTTGATTGCGTAAGACGCGCTTATTGGAGCAGCATTTGCTTTTGAGCCTGAGTCGAATGGAAAAATAGAATCCGGATTGTCATTTTTTATTTGATTGAGAAGGAGAGCGGCTCGCTCAGCTAATCGGCCTGATAACAAGAGTTCCTTACGTTCTATCTGCCCCATTTTTGTCACAGCAAGTTCTATTTCTGCTTGAGTAGCAGATAATTGTGAGGCAAAAGTAGATTTAATTTTCGAAGAAAAGTAGTGACTTTTCGAAAAAATAACTAGTTGAGAGCTTCTGTCTGTGAGAGTTCGCTGCTTTGATGTTTGAACGAGATCGCTGTGGCCCTTGTACCCAATGGCTACTGCCAGCCAATCGTTGCGATTGAATGATGAAATTCGTTTACACCCAGTTATATCCTCAATGATTGATGAGAATTGCTTAGCTTTAACTTTAAAGTCAGTTAACTGGGATGGGAAGATAGGAAGCTTCTGCGTGTACATATTCTATTACCTCATATCCGAGTGGGCGTTCACCGTTTGCGATGTGGCTCTCACGCAAAGCACCCAATTAGACTAAGGAAGATAAAATATGTTCGCCTTGACCAGTGAGCCAAGTCTAGGTGGCGAAAAACCCAGCCTCAAGATATCAAAGAATTGAAACCTGTAACGTGCTCAAACTCAAACTTTGCGCTCATCGTGTAATATGTAATATACAGCGATTGATTATGAGTTGAAAAAAGGAAGGTTTTATATTGCCGAGAAGTGAACAATTACTGATGTTGAACGTTGTTAGAACAGTCCCGCTTTATTTAAGATTTAAGTACTACGACCATTGTGACCAAGAAGACAGTTTAACCGAGAGTCAGTATGTCATAGATAATACCCAAGGTTATTTGTCATAGATTTTTTCCAAGGGTGAATTTCTTTTCGCCCCAAACGCCAAATTGGTCTGCAACGGCATGATCTTCGTCAGAAAGCAGGGTGAAGTTTAAATCATCACGCTCGATGAATTTGCCTAGGCGTTTTACAGGGTCGATGCTTACGCCAAGTACAACCACGTTGTGCGCATCTAATTCAGCTTTGATGTCACGTAGACCTTTTGCTTGTGTAGTACAACCCGGCGTCATCGCCTTAGGGTAAAAGTAGAAAAGTACTTTCTTGCCTTTAAAGTCTTCAAGAGAAACGGTATTTCCGTCTTGGTCGAGCAAAGAGAAGGCTGGCGCTGGCGAGCCTGCTGTCAGCGTATTCATGGTGATTTCCTTTACTTTATAGTGTGTTTTTAATGAAATTCAGAGAACCTTGTACGTTGAGCGACTGACAAAGTTCATCGAAATCTTCTTGTAATTGCATTAAGTTACAATCCGCACTTACTGATGCGGTAATCGCAATGTGGAATTGGTCGGCATCAAGTTGAATTTTCGACTTACTGATAGTTTGGGCGCTAAGAGAGTCCAAACCAATCTGTTGATCCGCGAAGAACTTAGTAAACTTTTCAGTCAGACCTGGGCGGTCTTCAGACTCAATAAACACTTCCATTGTGTAGCTGTTGTCGAGCAATTCGTGCGCCGACGTACGCTTCATAATCGTAATCAGGTCATGCTCTTGGCCAAGTAGGGGCAATTGCGTTTCTACTCGAGTCACACTGCTGGCGTTCCCAGTTAGGAGCATGATCAGCGTAAATTCACTTCCAAAGATAGCGATACGGCTATCGACTATGTTACAACCGGCTTGAGTAACGAGGTGTACGACTTGGTTACAAATGCCTGGACGGTCCGTTCCAACTGCTGTAAGTACCAGATGTTGCTTCATAAATGAGCTTCTTGTCCTTTCTTCAATAGAGAGATGTTAGCACAGATATTGCGGAGAAATATCGAGTCAGTTCTTTTTTTAGTTTACAAAAAAGCAGGTTGGCTCTTGAGGTGAACGATTGGAGGCAAGCAGTAAACGAGGGAGTTGAGGGAATAAAACGTTTGCATGATGTGCTTGCGTGTTGTTTGGTCTTTTTATTCACTCAGGTCTGACTTGGTGAGCACGACCAAAGAGTATATTTTCCTGGCTTGTGCACTTCAGTATTTTCCAAATCACTGATAGATTCTAAAGTCACTCGAAAGCCCAACACGATTATCAATATTGCCGCTAATCAAACCAAATAGAGCAATTAAGTTGCTAGACCTCTAACAACTGATAATTATTCATTCATTTGTACTTTGTAAGCGAGTTTACGCTCTTGTGTTTTTCAATCGCATTACAGTACCATGCAGAAAGAGTTAAATGAGGGAGATAAACATGTTTTCAGGAAGTATCGTAGCGCTGATTACGCCATTCAAAGCAGATGGCGAAGTAGACTTTGACAGTCTGCAAAAGCTAGTAGAGTACCACGTTGAAGCGGGTACAGACGGTATTGTGGCGGTAGGCACAACAGGTGAGTCAGCGACACTGACCATTGAAGAGCATGTAAAGGTCGTTAATAAAACTGTTGAGTTTGCCGACGGTCGCATCCCTGTGATTGCTGGCACGGGTGCAAATGCAACCCACGAGGCAGTAACATTTAGCAAATTACTGGCTGATTCTGGTATTGCTGGCTTCCTGAGTGTGACACCGTATTACAACAAACCAACTCAAGAAGGTTTGTTCTTGCACTACAAGGCAATTGCTGAAGCGAGTGATGTGCCTCTAATTTTATACAACGTACCAGGCCGTACTGCTGTTGATATGCAGCCAGAAACAGTGGCACGCTTGTCAAAGCTTGATAATATCGTGGCTTTAAAAGATGCAACGGGCGATTTGGACCGAATTGCAATTCACCGTGAACTTTGTGGCGAAGATTTTATCTTACTAAGTGGCGATGATGCGACGGGTCTCGATTTTGTGAAACTTGGTGGCAATGGTGTTATCTCGGTAACGAACAATATTGCAGCTAAAGACATGGCAGACATGTTCCATTTGGCAAGTGAAGGTAAGTATGAAGAAGCAGAAGCGATTAACCAACGCTTGATGACTCTACACAAAAACCTTTTCATTGAAGCAAGCCCTATCCCAGTAAAATGGGCAGCGCAAAAGCTTGGTTTGATTGAAGAAGGTGGTTTGCGTCTTCCTTTAACCACACTTTCTGAAAAATCGCAGCCGATCGTTGAACAGGCGTTAACCGACGCCGGTATTTATTAAAATTGAGCTATTAAGATTGAGTTACTAGGATTGAAGTTCATACTGGGGGCCAAAGCGCCCTCGGTGTTTTAGGAGTATAGATGAAGCTTTCAAGCCAGTTAGTGTTAAGTTCATTAGCTGTATTCGTATTGACTGCCTGTTCAGGTGGTGCCAATCAACGTCGTCAAGCAAAAGATGACTTCGAGTATTTGAACTCCCCCAATTTGGGTGAGTGGAATGTCCCACAAGGCGCACAGCCACAGTTTTATCCGAACTATGAGATCCCTCAGGGTAACTATGCTGGTGGTGTAGGTAAAGATGTCGACATTCGTCCACCTCAACAAGTCCTAGAGCTTATTCCTGGTGCACGTCTGGACCGCAGTAGTGATGGTGAAGTGACACTTTGGCTACTTCGTAAAGATGAACTAGATAAAGTTTGGCAAACGGTACAAAACATGGTCGCGGCCAACGAGATTCCAGTTGAAAGCCAAACAGATTCTCGCATCGAGACGGGTTGGGTGACGTGGGATTCGCCAGACGAAGAGCTGGAAATTGGTAGCCGATATGAGATCGTACGTGCTGAAGCAAATGGTCGACACGGCTTTAAAGTTAGTCTTATTGACTGGCGTGAAGGCAATCAAGTGAAAGAAGTAACGGCGACCAACCGTGAGCGCTACAATGTGTTCATGACGAACTTGGTAACCGCTCGCTACGATCAAGAAGTACGTGAAGAAGCACAACGTAAAGCGCAAGAGTTGGTTAAACAGATCCCAATTACAATGGGTAAAGACCGTAGTGGGCTTCCTGTGATTGTCGCGCGCGCGCAATACAACATGCTTTGGCAACGTCTGCCTAATATTCTACCTAAGATGGGCTTTAAGATTGAAGAGCGTAGCCAGTCTCAGGGCACAATCACTGCGAAATATGCGTCTCCGGATGATGAATTCTGGAACGATATCGGCGTTAAACCAGTGGAGTTAGACGCTGGTAAGTACACATTCTTACTTGGCGATTTAGGCAACCGTACGTCTATCAATATTACGGATTCCTCTGGTAAGCCAGTAGAAGAAGAGTTTTTGAAATCACTAGCGCCTGTATTGGCTGCGACGGTGAAGCAGTAACCAAAGCGAACTTAACGCGATACGTTTACACAATAATTGAAAAGGGACCCAGTGGTCCCTTTTTTGATGCTTATATTCGGCGTGTCGGGATAAAGTAGGTGTTTAACTAACGAGGCTCGTCTTTGTTGCTCTCCTCGTCAGCGGAGCGCTGTTTATCCAACGTGTTCAGCTTATCTAAATCGTTCTTACGGCTTTTATCCATCTGACCAAACTTCATTTTTGCGGTGTATTTGAGTGCGGCAATGTTACCAATGACCACGCTCAACACTACAATGATAATGACCCAAGGGTTGGTGAGTATTTCTATCATAGAGCCTCCGGCGGCGTGATATTGTGAATAAATTTGGCAACGACGTTATCTAAATTATTCAGTATGACGTCAATCCCTGCAATGTTGTCGGTCTGATTCTGCTGAATCAACTGGCTTCTGAGTACATCAGGCGTCAATTGCGCGATGCACTGTTGCCCGACAGTGCGGTGGCTGATGTGCCAAGGCTCAATCGAAACGCCACCTAAATCTTGCTGATAAGGGAAGAAGAAGCCGAATCGACCAAGGTTGGCTTTTAACCATTGGTAGAACGCTTGCTGGTGGCCTTCAAGGTACTCCCAAGGCTCCAGCTTGAGTTTAGTGTCAGTAGGCAATAAATTGCGCGCATAGACATCAAAATCGCAACCCCAATGATGACGACTTCCTCCAGGCAGTGCCGACCAGCGCAAAATGGCCATTAACTTCTCTTCGTCATTTAACTCTGCTTTGTTTAAAGGGCGGGAGTTGACGTCGAGAATTGGCAACTCACCAGAAAACTTCCCGTTCCAGATCGCTTTTTGGCGGTTGAAGTCACGAAAACCACTGGCGATTTCCATTTTAAAACCTGCTTCTGTTGCCGCTTCAATCATCTTTAGCAGATCGTCAGCCACTTCAGGATGGAGTAGAAACGCTTTTTGACCCACTAAAGTGGATTGCAGATGAGAATCTGTGGTGCCGGTGAGTTGCTCTGGTGTCATGGTGTTCTCGCTGATTACTTCGCTAACAGGTGTTTCAACGTGTTCTCGTACATGTCAGTCAACTTTTCTAGATCGTCCACTTTCACGCATTCGTTCACTTTATGAATCGTAGCGTTAACAGGGCCTAACTCTACGACTTGACCACCCATTCGAGCGATAAAGCGACCATCAGACGTACCGCCAGTTGTAAGTAGCGCTGGCTTCGTAGCATTGACTTCGGCCACAGCAGCTACAACCGCGTCTAGCAGTGCGCCCGTATCGGTCAGGAATGGGTCGCCGTTGAATGTCCATTTTAGGTCGTAGTCCAGCTCATGCTTGTCCAATGTTTCGGTAACACGCTGAACAATTGCGTCATTGTTAAGCTCAGTACTAAAACGTAGGTTGAACTGAACATGAAACTCGCCAGGAATGACGTTAGACGCACCAGTGCCAGCCGATACGTTCGGGATCTGGAAGCTGGTTGGTGGGAAATAATCATTTCCTTTGTCCCACTCGGTTGTTGCGAGTTCATGAATCGCGAGTAGAGACTCGTGCACAGGGTTATTGGCTAGGTGAGGATATGCCACGTGGCCTTGTGTTCCTTTTACCGTCAAATCGCCAGTGATAGAGCCGCGACGTCCATTTTTCACCACATCGCCAACCACTTCGGTGCTGGATGGTTCACCGACGATACACATGTCGATATTTTCGCCACGTGCCATCAACGTTTCTACAACACGAACAGTACCATTGATAAATGGTCCTTCTTCATCCGACGTAATTAGAAAGCCGATTGAGCCTTTGTGGTCTGGGTTCTCTGCAACGAAGCGTTCGACAGCAACAACCATAGCAGCTAGCGACCCTTTCATGTCCGCTGCACCGCGACCGTGTAGGTAACCATCAATAATAGTTGGTTCAAACGGATGTGTATCCCAGTGCTCCAGTTTGCCAGCAGGTACCACATCGGTGTGGCCAGCGAATGCAAATAGTGGCGCTTCTGAACCACGGCGAGCCCAGAAGTTCGTGGTATCTTCAAACACCATTACTTCAATTTCAAACCCGAGTGCTTTTAAGCGCTCGATCATCAAATCCTGACAACCTGCGTCTTCCGGCGTTACAGATTGTCTACTGATCAGATCTTTAGCAAGTGCCAATACTGGACTGTCTGTCATCCTTGAGTATTCCTTTATTTAAGAGTTGAAAATGGTAGCGTATTGATCAGCTTTAAAACCGATATGAAGTTGATCATTCACTTTTAAAATTGGGCGCTTGATCATCGCCGGATTTTCTACCAAAAGAGCGATCGCGTTTTCTTCGTTAAGCGTGTCTTTCTGTTCTTTTGTCAGTTGGCGGTAGGTCGTGCCACGTTTGTTGAGCACCTGTTCCCAACCTAAAGCGCGACAAAATTCGCTTACCATAGCTACATCAACGCCTTGCTTACGGTAGTCATGGAAATCGTAAGCAATATCCTCAGCTTCTAACCATTTTTTGGCTTTTTTGATCGTATCGCAGTTGGGAATACCAAACATGGTAATCGACATAGTGTTTCCTTTTTTCTTTGTTCTATTTTTCACTGGCGCGGTTAAGACGCACTTAAGTTATTTGGGCTGCTATAGCATCCTATCAAGAAGCAATCAAACTGACAAAATGCGGTGGAAAATATTTTCAGATAGATTGAGATAACTGATGTTACGTAACTTATTTACGATGAATGCACTATAAATCGAATAAAAAATCGTCTAAATCAAATGGAAAAGTCGAGTTATTGATCAAACGCAACATCTCGCTGAGCAAAAACGAAATAATGAATCAGCACAATTTTAGGAGGTGTCAATGGAATTGAGTCCTGTTTTTGCAAGGCGGCTATATTTGGCCTTGTTGGTGGAAAACCTAGAAAGGCCGAATGTGCCAAAGTTGATCGAAAAAACGGGGTGGCCTCGTCGTACAATTCAAGATGTACTCAAGGCGTTACCTGGGATCGGCATTGAACTCATATTCGTTCAAGATGGCCGACGTCATAATGACGGCTATTATCAACTTTCAGATTGGGGGCCTTTTGATAGCCAATGGGTTCTAGAGCGGGAGAGAGATATCGCTAGCAGTCTTGGATTTCGTGCATAAGCCAGCAATTGCTGGCTTTTTTCATATTAAGGCGTCATCCATTGCAGCGGTAAGCGGAGCCCAGCACGCTAAATGAGGTGATAAAATCTTGCGGGGAGACCATAAAAACGGTGTCCGCATCGATAGCCGCGGCATTGTTTTTTAAATCATTCATCGCGCCTTGCATCATCGCGTCATTGGTCATGAAAATGTAGTTATACCAATGACCCTCGCTTCCGGTGACTTCGCCTTTGTATTCGCATCGATCAGGATTGAACTGAGCGTCAATGCGAATATGAACATCTTGGCTTTGAGCATGAGTAAGGTGAGAAGGCATCGTGCAACCAGAGAGAAGTACGACAAAAAGTCCAAGTAACAGGCGTCTCATCAGCTATTTCCCCAATACTATGTAAGCAGCAAAGCCAATCCAGCTCAGAGCGAGCAGTATCCAAGGCAGTTTGCTTGATGCATAGTTTGGCACATCGTTGGTGATGTTGTCTTGTTCGATAGCTTCTTCATGCTGACGTTGCTTTTCACGTTGCTGTTTTTTCTTTGCTTTATCGGCTTGACGATTACGCTCTTTTTGCTGCTTCTTATATTGAGCGATGCCTTTTTCGATACCTTGAGCGATCAGCTTGGTTTGCTCTTTGGTTTGCCCCGGTTTCTGTGTGGATTTGGCAATTCTCATCGCTTCGGCTTGAGTTTCTTGAGAAGGCGCTGGGGTAGCTGGAGTTCTTTTTTTCATGTTTCTCATCAACGTCATTGTAAATCTTTGTTTAGTTTACCTGTGTAAGATGATGAAATGAACTTTAGTTCTCATCTTTGCTGGCTTGCAACTCTGAAATGATAGGTTAAAGTGGCGTCTTATTACATTAAGAAGAAGATGTTGTGCGCTACTCGTTTGACCAATATGACGCCCATGGATTTTTAAAAGCGCCGATTATTTTATGGTTTGGATGGATGTTTCTTGTGCGTTCATGGGTTGTGTTTGCGATGGCAGGCGTAAGTCGTGATAGTGGCAGTAAGCTACTCGCTATTGTTTACCCAGACTCAAGTACGCTGTATTTGGGTTTGGCGATGGGCATTCCAAGCCTGCTTCTCATGTGGTTGATGGGGCTCCGTCACCCCGATAGAGGATGGGTAAACAGAATTACTCGCTATGGTCGAGAGATCACTTTGATCTTGTGCGGTATCCAACTGGCTCAGACCATGTATCATGTGTATCTGGAACATGGTGTATTCAACTGGGCAAACGCCCTTACCATTACCTTATTAGCTTGGTTTATGATCTATCTTCTAAATGGAAGATGGGTAAAAGACTGTTTTCATGTGCCACAATTGGAGCGCAATGAAGAACAGCCTTCGAAGAATTAAAAACAATAACTTCCCACACCGGGGCAAAGTATAGAGGAAACCTCAATGTCACAAGCTCAAACGGCGATCGTGCCAGAAGCAGGGCCATTTGCACTGTACACTCAACTTAAAGTGAACCAAAACCGTGAAAACGTATTGGATAAGCTGAAAGCACTACCAAAGTTAGTGGAAGAGTTAAATATTACTCAGCCAGGCGCGGCGCTGACCCTTTCTATCGCATTCACAAAATCGTTTTGGCAACACCTCAATGTAGACGCGCCAGAAGAGCTTATTGATTTTACTCAACTTGGCGAAGGGGACATCGTAGCGCCTGCATCGGATGTCGATGTGCTGATTCACTGTCACTCTACTCGTCACGACTTGCACTTTTATGTTCTGCGTAAGTTTCTAGAAGAGACGGCAGAAGATGTCACCATTGTGGACGAAACGTATGGGTACCGTTACCTTGATGCTCGTGATATGACAGACTTTATTGATGGGACAGAAAACCCGAAAGGGGAGGCTCGCGCTGATGTGGCTCTAGTAAAAGAGGGCCCATTTGCTGGAGGTAGTTATGTCATGGCTCAACGCTTTGAACATAACCTTGCCGCTTGGAATCGCTTGAATGTCAAAGCGCAAGAAAAAGTGATTGGTCGTACCAAACCAGACTCTATCGAGCTAGAAGACGTTCCTGCTGCATCACACGTTGGTCGCGTTGATATTAAAGAAGAAGGAAAAGGTCTCAAGATTGTTCGTCATAGCTTGCCATACGGGACGGTAACAGGGCCTCATGGCCTGCTGTTTATTTCTTACTGCAATACACTTCATAACATTAAAGTGATGCTAGAAAGTATGTACGGCGTGACAGATGGTAAAACAGACCAAATGCTTCGTTTCACAAAAGCGGTAACTGGTGCGTACTTCTTCGCTCCATCACAAGAAATGCTAGCAGAGCTAGCCATCAAGTAAGTTCTCAGACTTTATTTCTTAAGCCCTCCAATTGGAGGGCTTTTATTTTCTTCTTTTCTATTCCACAGACTTTTTCAAAAAAGACTAAACCTTTCGATTATTTGGTCGATAAGTATCCAAAGCCTTAATTTATTTGGAGTCTGTGTCTCTTGGCTATCACCGTTAATACCAATGTTGCAGCACTTGTCGCACAACGTCATTTGACCAGTGCAACTGACATGCTGAACCAATCCATGGAGCGTTTGTCTTCAGGGAAGCGTATTAACAGCGCAAAGGATGACGCTGCGGGTCTGCAAATCTCCAACCGCTTGCAATCACAAATGCGTGGTTTAGATGTTGCGGTTCGCAACGCGAATGACGGCATTTCCATAATGCAAACCGCCGAAGGGGCGATGAATGAGGTGACCAATATCATGCAACGTATGCGTGATTTGTCGCTACAGTCAGCCAATGCTTCAAACAGCAAAGCGGAACGCACTGCACTGCAAGAAGAAGTGACGGCACTTAACGATGAGCTAAACCGCATTGCCGAAACGACCTCCTTTGGTGGGCGTAAACTGCTCAATGGCAGCTTTGGTAAGTCGGCATTTCAAATCGGTGCAGCGTCAGGTGAAGCTGTGCAAGTTGAATTAAAGTCGATGCGCAGTGATGGCATTGATATGGGCGGCTTTAGTTACATTGCAAACGGACGTGCAAGCTCTGATTGGAAAGTAAAAGACGGTGCGAATGATCTTAGTATGTCATTTACGAATCGTTTTGGTGAGACGGAAACCATTCAAATTAATGCCAAAGCTGGCGATGATATCGAAGAGCTTGCGACTTATATCAATGGTCAAACTGACAAAGTCACGGCATCGGTGAATGAAGAAGGTCAGTTACAGCTATTTATGGCAGGAGAAGAAACTTCAGGCACTTTATCGTTTTCAGGTGACTTAGCGAGTGAACTGGGGTTACAGCTAAAAGGTTACGATGCGGTTGATAACATCGATATTACGTCTGTCGGTGGTGCGCAACAAGCCGTGGCCGTCCTAGATACTGCGATGAAGTACGTTGATAGCCATCGTGCTGAGTTAGGCGCGTATCAAAACCGCTTTAATCACGCGATCAATAATCTGGATAACATCCACGAAAACTTAGCCGCTTCCAACAGTCGTATCCAAGACACTGACTACGCGAAAGAAACCACGCAAATGGTGAAGCAGCAGATCTTGCAGCAGGTCAGTACTTCTATTCTTGCACAAGCAAAACAAGCGCCAAACCTAGCATTAACCTTACTTGGCTAATGATCGACCTCGCTCGAATTTAACGCAAAACCTGCCTGTATCGACAGCTCGAAAAGAAGCTTTAGCGAAAGTTTGACGTTTTTTTGCTTTTTTATCTGCTTCATCACGATTCCTTCTCCAAATGAACTTTTTTCAAAAAAATCCAAAGAATTCCCTAAAGAAATCAGTTTGAGCGCCGTTAATAAAAGTAACTTTGAGAGAACTACTTGGTTTTCCGAGACGTCGGAAACCGCTATACCGGAAAATCAATTGGAGAAATCACCATGGCAGTGAATGTAAACACTAACGTATCAGCGATGACCGCTCAGCGTTA